>NZ_VTDG01000002.1:0-560044 GCF_052824985.1 Acinetobacter sp. 1125_18A | reverse complement strand
AGATATAAACATAAAAAATAATTTAATTGCAGCACAAAATGCTGGATTGGTTGTTAGTTACGACTTAAATATTGCAGCTGGGAATAAGCAAGAGCTGAAGGGTAGTCTATTGCAGGCAACAGTAGGCACAATCAACTTAAAAGCGGGTTCAAATAATAGCAAAGGATTAATTAATATTCAGGATGGCACAGTCTGGGCAGGTGAAAATCTGAATTTAAACAGTTCAGGCGATATTGCGATAAAGAATATGGGGCTGGTTGCAGATAATGCAGTTAGTAAAGTCAAAAATATTAATGCCTATAGTGATCAAAATTTAACATGGGAACATACTGGCACAGCCTTATCCACATTAGCTGGAAAATTAGATTTACGCTCAACTGGAAAATTAGATATTTCAGGAACTCAATTTATTGCAAATGAAGGAATCAACTTATTCGGTAAAGAGTTGATGGTGAATAGTCAACTCAAAACAAATAAAGATATTAACCTGACAGCATCTGAAAACAATTTAAATTTAAACCAAGGAACAAATCTATCAGCTGGAACGGATATCAATGTCTCGGCTTTGAAAGGAAATATCAATACCAAGAATTTAAAAGCAGTTTCAGAGGCAGGGAAAGGTTCATTTATTGCATATGGTAATACCAATTTACAATCTGATTCAAATAGTATCTCCACCCAAGTTAAAGCAAAAAAAGGGATTACAATTGCCTCAATAGGTATAGGGGATGTCAATATAAAATTAGCCGAGCTTAGTTCTAGTGACGGTGGCGTAAAAGTCCAAAGTGACAAAAAAGTTGATATAAACAATACAAATATTAATGCAAAAGGAAATGTGGAAATATTTGCAAATCATAATTTGGTATTTAGTGGCGTAAATTCGAACTCTAATTCGCATACTGCAATCAATGGGAGTCGAATATTTTTTAATAGTTCCCCTGATGGTCTTGGTGTATCCCCTTTATTTTTAGATAATAGTACAAGTCAATTTAAGTCAGATGGACTTTTATCCGTAACCAGTAAAGATGGGTCTATTTTTGCACAAAACTTGAAACTTATAGGTGGTGCTACACTTATTGAATCTGGCTACTTCGTTGATAAAAAATCAGTTGAACTGAATGCGATTGGAAGTCAATTGCTTAGATCAGATGCAAAATTAAATAGCCTAGATGGTGATTTATCCTTACAGATCGATAATGGACTGAGAATAGATCCCAAAAGCATTAAATTAAATGCAACAGGTGATATTGATCTCATCTCTAAGAATGGGGCCACAACATTAGTGGGATATGGTGGGGCAAATGGTCGGGGTTCTGAGGAAGTCGTGAATCTAACTACAGCGAATGGCGGAATTACTTTAGAAGGCGAGTTTGTAATTTTAGAAGGCGCAAAATTAAACGCAAAAAAAGATATAAAAATCGTTGCAAATAGAGACCAAATCACAATAAACGGAATAAAAAACAAAGTCAGTAATTATGTAAGTACTAAACACATCAATGATGCAAATGCTGAAAAAGCTTTATTACAAGAGTCTATCAAGGCTATTCAGGCTGATTCTGATTATAAGTATGTGCTCAGTAAAAGAGATGTTGTGCTCTTTGTAAAAGATGCTAAAAAATTATTAGAATCACTTAATGATACTAAAGCAAATCTGGAGAAAAAATATCCTATCAAACTTGATATTAAATTAGAGTGGTCTACAGTAAGAACAAGTAAGATAAAAGTACAAGTTAATAATCAATTAGAGCAAAGAGTTGCAGATTTAGATAAGTTAGAGACCTTTTTAAATTCAGGCATCTATGGCGATGAGCATGTCGCAGCAGTTCTGAGCAGTGAAAACGGAAATATCAACTTGACTTCAGCCAGAGGAGTATCGATTAGTGGATCAGAATTGATAGCAAAAACAGGCCTCATCGATATAGAAGCTCAAGGTTTGCTATATGATCCTTATAAAATAACGACACAACAACCTAATGGTAAGTCTCAGCAAATTAACGCAAGTATTGTGATCGATGGTACTGTTGATTTATTTGAAAAAGGCAATCCAAATGATGGAAGATACACCTATGCGTCTAAAGTCAATCCTACAATACTAAATGCCTCAAAAGGGGTGAATATAAGAACTACAGGTAAAGCTAATGGGAACAACTTGGTTTTACAAGGGACGGGTATCACATCACAAAATGGAGATGTTAAGATTGAGTCATTTAAAAATATTTTATTCGATGCTGCACTTGAGCAAAGTTATGACAAATCAGGTTCACAGCAAATAAAAAGATCTTGGTTAGGACTTAAGAAAAAGTATATCAATACAAAAACTGTAAGTGAAAATCTAGCTGCTGCATCCGTTGATATTCAGGCTAAAAATATTTCGATTGAAAGTAAAGAAATTAATAATCCCAACAATAGTATTGATATTTACTCAGGAAAACTTGATGCTACAGGAAAAATTTCAATACGCTCAGGTGGAAATATAAATTTTTATACGGTTAATAGTTCATCCTCAACAATTAGCGATATCACAAAAGAGTCTTCGTTTGCGGGTATCAAATATAACGATTCTAAAACCAACTCAAGTCGTTCACAAATTTCGCAAATACCGGTGACATTAACCGCTGATTATATTGGGGTGAAGTCAGGCTTTGATACACGCTTAGTAGGTACAGAATTTAACTACCTCAGTGGAGCCCAAATAGAATCTGGTGGAAAAACTTTTATAGATCCAGCAATAACAAAAATTGAAGATATTGTTCAAAAGCAAAAGAAATCTATAGTTTGGCAATCAATGCAAGATAAAGGATCAGTTACTGAAACTGGAACATTACCCAGCTTTAATGGACCTACTCCACCTGTTTTTAAAGCAGATGGAGGGATAACTGTACAAATACCCGTAGGTGAGCGTGATCAGAATAAAGTACAAATTAGAGATGAAATATTAAGATTAGCAAACCAACCCGGTAATCAATACCTCAAAGACTTTGTGAACCGCAACGATGTTGATTGGAATAAAATTATTCTTGCTCAAAAGGGATGGGACTATAAGTCTCAAGGTTTAACCGGAGCAGCTGCTGCAATCATTGTGATTATTGTTGCAATTGTTACCTATGGGGCAGGTACTGCAGCCGCAGCAGGAACAGCGGCGGGTGGGACAGCAGCAGGAGGTACAACAGTTGGTTTGGGTGCCAGTATGATAGGTACAGCAGGTATCACAACAACAACAACAGCTGGCGTAACAACTATTGGTGTTTCGACATTAGGAACTATGGCAAATGCTGCTGTGGCTTCGATTGCAACACAAACGAGCATCAGCTTGATTAATAATGGTGGGGATGTCGCTGCAACATTTAAAGAGTTAGGTAGTAAGGAATATATAAAGAGTTTAGCGACTTCTGTTGTTACTGCTGGCGTAATTGATAAGCTTGGTGGCACAAACTTGATGTCTCAGTTAAAAGGTACAGGAATAACTGATCGGGTTGCTACAAATTTAATTAATTCAACAGCATCTGCATTAGTTAATTCGGGAATAAATGGGGGGAGTCTTTCAGATAATCTACAAACAGCCTTATTGACTGGTTTTGCAGATGCAATCCAAGGTTTTACAGCTGAAAATATTTCAGGTCTACAGAAGGGAACAAATTTAGATCTAGACTATGTTGTTCATAAAGTAGCTCATGCAGCAGCTGGTTGCGTGGCAGGAGCTATACAAAAAGACTGTGAGGCTGGAGCATTAGGAGCTTCACTTGGTGAGATTTTTGCACAAGCAATTACAGGAGATAAGTTTACTTATACTGATCAAGAGCTGATTAAAATAAAAAATATTAGTAAAGTTTTTGCTGCATCGGTTGCAGCTGCAGGTGGATATGATGTAAATATTGCTGCAAACTCTGCAGAAAATGCATTAACTAATAATTGGCTCGGAACACAGCAAAAATTTCAAAAAGATTTAGAATATGCTAAGGCTAATAGTTTAGGTGATGTGGCTGTATATGTTAAATATGGCAGTTTAGATAGTGTGCAAGATAAATTAACTAAGGCAGGATTTGCAGCAGGGGTAGTCTATTCTGCTGGTTCTGATGCAAAAGGTGTTGTAGAGGCAATACTCAGTCCAGTTGATACCTTTAATGGATTAAAATCTATAATCACTGATCCAGAAGTTAGGGCTCAGTTAAGTGACTCAGCCTTTGCTAGCTTAAATACAAAAATGCAAAGGATAGATAATAATTTAAAAACTGGCGGTTTATCACAAGCGAGTCAAGTAGGCTATGATTTAGGGACATTAACTTGGGAGGCTGCGGGATTACTTGTACTCGTCAAAGGGACTGCAACTGCAACTGCAAAATTAGGCACTGCTGGTATAAAAATTACACAAACTACAGCAACTGCAGCTAAAAATGCAGCGACTTATAATATGCCAGTCCTGACAGGAATGTCAGCCGTTCAATCACAAAAAATCATTAAAGCCATTCAAGTTCCTATTCTATTTAGAAAGTTCAATGATGTTGTATTAGACCCTAAACTACCAGATCCTGTGGCTGGGTATGATTATAAACCTCCAGTTTTAACTAACGGAACATCAAAAAATCAATATTCTCAAGTAAATGGTTATAAAACAGAATTATACTTAGCAAATGATGTTGCAAACCTACCAAACCAAGTGGTTTTAAAATATGGTGCAAAAGGGCATGGCTCAGACATTATCTCTGTTGATGTTAGTAATGGTAGCGTATACCTTTGGGATGCGAAATATCGAAGTGGAAAAGTAAACTTGAAGGAGGCATCAACTACTTTTACAAGTCCATCAGCTTTTGCTAACGTTAAGAAAGAAGCATTGGACTATATCCAAAAGTCTAACTTATCATCAGATGTAAAAATATTGGCTTTAAATAACATTAATTCAGGGACTTTCACAACTTACACTGTTGCGGCTGGGAACGTTAAAAACTCAGTAATTTATAGGTGTGTAAAAGGTGTGTGTAATTAATTCGGAGATTTTAAATGTTTGATCCAAAAAGAAATAAAGTGGTCTTTTTTGAGTTTACTTTAGGTTACATGCATCATATGACGACAAGTTCTGAGCCATTTCCTCTAGGAAATTCAGCTATTTATTTACTAGATCAAGTTATATCAGGGTACTTAGTTGATATAAAAAAAGATGTTGATATTTATCTACCTACAATACATAGATGGCTTGATATAGCAATTGAAAAAAAAGAGATTTTTGGTCAAGGTGATAGTCTAACATTTTATCACTCTCAATTAATTAAGAACAAAGCATTAGCACTATGGTTATCTAATACAGTTAATGCTGAGGAAGAGTGGGAAAAGTCTTTTCAATTTTGGTCAAAATTTGATGATCCAAATATTAATATTTATCCGAAAAGATCCCTTAAAACAGATTTTTTAGATGATTTTATGCAATTGTGTGTGCAATGTGAGCAATATCAAGCAGGTATAGATCGTTTTGAGCAATATCATGGAAAAAAAGAAATCTCTATTAAGCGTAAATTAACACCTCGAGAGTATGGATATTTATTATGTCTAAATCATTTAGAACCGAAATATACTCCTTTAGAACTTGCTGAGTGTGGTGTAAAAATGCTCAGTCGATATATGGAGGAGCCATGGCTGCGTATGGGACTTTATAGTTATGCTGCTACTTGGCTCAAAATAGTCTATTGGGATCATAAAGTTACGACGAATGCATTTGATACAATTAAAAAAGCCTATGAATGTATGCCAAATACAGAACCACTTTAATTAAATAAGCATTCAAATTATGATTTTTTAACTAAGTAGAGTACAAAAATGAATAAAACGTTATTCACTATATTTGCAACAACATTTCTTTTTACAGGATGTGCGTCTGTACCTGTTGCTAATCAGGAATTAACAGCATCAGCTAAACAATTTAAGCAACCTGACCAAGGAAAATCTGGGTTATATATTTACCGTACTGGTGGATTAGGTGCAGCACTTAAGAAAAATATCAAAATCAACGGTAACTGCATTGGTGAAACGGCGCCAAATGTTTTCTTTCATGAGGAAGTTCCAGGCGATCAGGAGTATACCATTTCAACTGAATCTGAATTTTCACCTAATGACCTTAATATTCAAGCTAAGAGTGGAGAGAATTATTTTATTAAACAGTATATGAGACCTGGTCTGGTGGTCGCTGGAGCAGGGCTAAAATTGGTTGATAATGTTGAAGGTCAGAAAGCTATAAAAAAATTAAATCTAGCCGAAAAGGGAACATGTAGCAAGTAGATTTTTCTCGTGGTGTTAAGTGGTTGATGGAAATTTGTTTACTAGTAACAATTAGATCTCATAGCAGATGTGCTTTTTGGTACTAGGCAGAAAAACTGATTGATTGTAGGTTGAATGCTTAGTATCTATTTAAGGAAAACCAGTAGAAATTTTTAATTATGACCCATTTTATTAATTACACGGATTGGGACAGTATAGCCTTGTCTGACTATTGGACGAGGTTCAATAAAGTTTTTTAATGGTCTAAGTTTTTTTGGATTAGCATACTCACCTGCTTCAATACCTGTGATTAATTCAGTAATAGGTTTTTTTGTTGTTAAATCAGTTATCCAAAATACACAACCCTCTTGTTTATTTGGATTCATTTCATAGCCAATTTGATATGCTTTGTTTGCTTCAAAATTCGCTTTGATTAAATTTGTATACTTAAAGCCACCTCGTCCACACCAAATCTGTATGTCATGTTGACCTGCAGATATTGTAAGTGGATTACTAAGGTTTTCACGCCCGTTCTCCACTTTTTTTTGATCTATAGCAAAAACATAAGCGATTGTGTCTGCAATATATTTACGCTCAAACATATCACCGATTATTGTTGCTGTCTGTTCTGAGGTAGTTGGTTGAGTATAGTATTCTATTGGCGTTGTATTTATAGGTGTGCTTATACAACCGGTAAAGAGTAGAGGGAACGAGAGCAGAAATACTTTTAATGATAAGCGCATATAAAACTCATTTATTTGTTAATGATGACTGGAACATAATTTTGTTGAGGTTCATTTGCTATTGTATGAGCAAATTGCTTTTCTGTTATCACCTCACCCGTTGTTAAATTTTCAATCCAAAACTGAATGCCTTGTTTATGGCTGTTTTTATCCGCTTGATTGGTTTTGATTTGATATTTTTGCCCTGTTTGAGCAGTAAAATTCAGCTCACCTGAAGAAAATAATTGCTGAGCATCAGAGGAGAAGTGAACAGTTGTCTGTGTAGGTAGAATGGAATAGATTTTATTCCAGTCTTTTGATTGGTTTAATGTGGCTTTGCCATTGATTTGATTAATATAAATACGAGCTTTTATGAACTTTAAAGGGGTGCTCGTTTCTTGAAAACCTTCAATTGTTGCGAGTTGTGTTGAATCAATATTTTTAGGCAACTGATAAAGTAATTCTTTAGGAATCTCTGCAAAAGTGAATTGTGTAAAGCATAAAGTGACAATCAATATTGTTTTAAAGAATTTATTATTCATACAAAATTAAGCCTATAACGTTAGAAGCTATCTTTAGAACTTTACTATAAGTATTCATTAGTGAGTATATAACAAATGACATTGGTCCAGCAGACTACATTTATATACTTTTAAAGTAACTTATTCTGAATTGCTAATACAGTATATAATTCATGCAGAATGACATTTTTTGACGTGTATGGAAAAGAGATTCATCTGATGCGAATGCAGCTGAATTCACAACCAAAACTTAGTAAGTGATTTATGCTGAACATATTCCACTGACGACCACAGATTTAACCGAAGATGATCAGGCCAATCAACAATTTGAACAATTGATTCAAGCAAATCATCAAATTGAAAAACATCAGGAGCAATTTGATTTACTTAAACATCAACTGCAGGCCAAGATGCAACGAGCTGAACGGGCGACCTTTAAAATAGGCTCAGTGACGTGTAAAAAGTCTAAAGACTCAATCAGCTTGGACACTAAGGCATTACTCAAACAGCATCCTGAATACCTCATCAATTTCCACATAACAAACAAGGCTCACGGCGTTTCAACATCTATACAGATGATGATTAAAGCCGATTCAAAGCCAACATCAATTTAGGGCATATCTGCAAAAAATCGCAAAAAACACCCCCGTTCTCTGTAAGCACCGAAGTACTTACAGAGAACCAAAATAGGTGAATTTGCGCTGAAAAATAGGCATTTGAAAAATGATTGATTTCTACATATCAACCGAACATCGATAAAAAATAACTGAAAAGGATAACCCTATGATTAAAGGTTTAGCAATTACACCGCCCATACTCGGCAGAATCAGTATCGGTAAGATCGTGGTAAAGAACGGAAAACGCCTACCTGAAAAAGATGATAAATTTGTGTGACGTTAAGTCGTTTGAGTCATTGTTCCAGCGAGGAAACTCAGTAATGAGCCATGCCTACCCGACACCATTACCAGCCAAATCCAAGGAAAAGACGGCTGGATAAAACATCAACTTGATGAGCAACTCCGAGCCAAAGCACCGGATCAAAATCAAAAACTCAGAACAATTCCAGTACGGATGATTTTTAATGATCCTGGACTAAATTTACGTGCTGAGTACACGTTATTTGACCGTCAAACAGGACGGCCTGTTTGTGTGGGGGATCGGCAGACTTGCCAAAGAATCACCAGCCAAGGAATTGAACAACATCCATGTCCATCACCTGATCTATGCCCATTGGCGCAAGGTGGGTTATGTAAGCTTTATGGTCATCTCTATGTGAATCTTGATGAGTCTGATGAGTTTGGTACTTTTTGTTTTTAGAACCACCGGCTTTAACAGTATTCGTACTTTGTCTGCAAGACTGAGTTATTACCATGCAGCATCGAATGGCTTGCTGTCCTGTCTACCATTGCAATTGACCTTGCGGGGAAAGAGCACCACGCAAAGCTATCGAACGCCAGTGTATTATGTCGATTTAACTTTAAGAGATGGTGTCAATTTACAACAAGCAATTCAAATGGCAAAAGAAATTGATCTACAAAGTAAAGCAACTGGATTTAATCAAAGTGCTTTAGATCAAATGGCATGTCAGGGTTATGGCAATGCAAGGTTTGAGGTGAATAGCGAGGAGGGATTGGATTTGGTGGAGGAGTTTTATATGGGTGAGGATAGCGAAATAGAACAAACACAGCCTGAGCCGAAATTTAAGGTTAAAACTAAATCCAATTTGGGTGATTGTTTAGTGCAGGATATACAAAAAGGACTGCAGGGCAGTGTGAGGGCGGTGAATTAGAAAATTGCCTTATATTTAATCGTATAAGGCATTGTAAAAATTGGATTTAAAATCCAAATAATTTGGCTTGTTGTTCTAAATTTCCAATCACTCCAAAAACATAAATTAATACAAAAGAAAATCCAATAAAGAGGATGATGATTGCTTGAAAATAATAAATGACTTTATTTAGCCAATTATTTTTGACCAAGGCTTTTATAATTTGGCTGGTAGATTTCAACTGTTTATCATCTAAGTTGTGTTGAGCATTATTTTTGTCTAAGCAGCGCAGTAAATAGTTCCGATAATCATGATAAAGAACTGTAACGTTACATACAGCCAGATAGAGTGACCAAATAAACATGATAATACCTGAAGAAAATAGCATTAAATATTGATGAGTTTCTAAGCCTACTTTTGTCTCAGCACGATAGGCAATTACAAGCGCGATCCCGCCTATAAATAATAAAGCAGCAATATTGCGCGCAAAAGCCAGTAAACGTTCACACATTTCATTATCAAAAAACATAATTATCATCCTAAAATTTTTGTTTTTATAGAATAGCTTTTTAAGGTTTTTGATAAAATAAGTGGTTATTAAATGTGCGACATTTGTTGTCGTTTTAGTGCGGATATTGGGTGTGGTGAAAATTGCAATTGCGTTAGGTCTTTATTAATTGCAAAGCCAATTGTTCAGCAAACTTTTGACCGATTGTATTTGCTACAAAATACAGATACCCAAGCATTATTTTTTTTTGTGTATTTGATGGTTTTTCCAGTGTAAGAGTCAGTAAATACAAATGTGTCCACATTGGCGGGATGAGCTAGTCCAAACAAAACACCCTCAATACATGTAATTGTACTTTTATCCATAAGAGAAACTACTTTTCATCCATCAAATTGAGCTAAGCAAGCTCGGCTAATTCTATAGGGTTTGCAGTATTGAATATTATTAACATTGTTTAAATACATTCAAAATTATTCAAAAAGCCAATAAATATTTTATTAAAATCACTTCAAATTTTAAGCTGAACTTGATAAAAGAAGAGTTATTGATCAACACAATAAATTTCAGTTGTTATGGCAAAAAAATATAAACTTTACCCGATAAAAACCATCAAAGATTGGGAGGGTGAAGACTGGGATGTTTATGAGGAAATACGTTTGCCGAATGGGTTAATGTTACTAAAAGGTCGAGGTTATGAGCGACTTCATGGGCATTGTGCCGAAATTATCCTGACGCATGAACTGGCTGAATTTATTAAACAAAATCACTCAGTGGAATTGTTCATTTTAGCTGAACAGCTTGGATTCTCTAAAGATGTGTTACTTCGTTTTAGAAAACGTCTTAATATAAGAAGGAAACTAACTGATTATGCATGGGTCATTGCACATCAGGACGAAATACTCTACGAGCGTTGTGATGTGTTATTTGAAAAATATCAATTAAATCAGGGTGACATTGGTCGCTTTGTTCGTTATCTAGTCCATAAAGTTGGCGTTATAAGGACTCGAAAACGAGCAAGAAAAGTTGAAGACGAAATTCAAGCAAAAGTTTTAGCACATAAAGACATTATTATTTCATGTAATAAAATTATTGATTTGGTTGAGGCGATGGATATTGCTGTCTCTACTGCAACAAGAGTTCATAAACAAATGTGTATGGAGCAAAATTTACCGACAACAGCCGAAAAATTAAAACAAAAAAGTACTGAGAGAAAACAATGGTTATTGGACAATCAACACGCTTTATTAAGTCATGATTTGACTATTAAGGAGATTGCTCAAAATTTTAATCTCACACAAGCACAAATCAAATGGGCAAGGATAGATTTAAAAAAGTTACTCAATATCCCCAAAAAACAATTAGCTATTGTTTGGGTTAGAGCGCATCAAGCAGACTTGGAACAGCTAAGCTATGTCGAGTTACAAAACAAATATCAAATGACTCAAGGACAAGTAAGGCATGCTTTAAGAGTGCTCAAAAAGCTGAAACAAAATGAGACATAAATTGTCGTATTAAAAATGATCATAGACAACTCTGTATAGACAGATTATTAAGTTTTTGAGTAAAATAGATCACAATCTAAAATCAAATAATAAACTATGTCTAACAATATTTATGCCGCTTTGGAGCAATTAGGTCTTACTGCAAAAAAGCGTGCGATACATTTACAGTTCAGCAATAGCTCACTGAATAATCAGGTTTTCCTTCAACGTATTGATGGAACACATGAACTTAATGTAGGTCTGAGTTTACAACTCATTTGCCTTTCAACCAGCTCTCAAATTCCATTAAAGCAGTTTATTGGTTCTCAAATCGCAATTGATATCGTCAACGATAAATCAGAACTCAATCGAATTTCAGGTATTGTTACAAAGGCTGATTCTGGCGCAAGCGATGGTTCTCTTACAATTTATCGTCTCACGGTAGAAGACCCGACAGCACTGTGGAAATATCGTAGAAACAGTCGTGTGTTTATGGCAAAGTCTGTCGTGCAAATCGTGGATTTGATCTTTCAGGAGTGGAGAGAAAAAAGCCCGTTGTTTGCTTCAAGTCTAACTTTGGATAAAAGTGGCTTAACCAAAGACTATGATGTAAGACCATTCATTATGCAGAATAATGAATTGGATAGCGAATTCATTCAAAGATTGCTAGCCTCGGAAGGCATTAATACCTTAATTGATGAAGCACAACTTAAAGTTTCCAGTTCAAGCCAACTAATCCAACCTCAAAAGCTACGATTAATTGACAGCAATGATCAATACCAAGCACTGGATCGACGTAACATTCGTTTTCATCGTAGCTCTGCTGTAGAAAAGCAAGATAGCATCACGACATTTACAGGATTACGTTCCATTCAACCCACCGCAGTGCATATCCAACGTTGGCAAGCAGATGCACTCGAAACAGAAGAAGGTGCTGGCTCAGTTCAAAGCAAACATCAACATAGTGAAAATTATGACAATGCCAATTTGGGTTTAGAACAAGCATGGCACTTTAGCCCTGCATGGATACAAGACTTAAATGGTGAAGATGGTGCAACCAAATCAGGCAACAGCCAGATTGAAAAGTTTAACCAAAACCTCAGTAACTACTATGATTCACAAGCCAAACAATTTACAGCTACCTCAACTGTACGAGATGCACATGTTGGGTATTTTTTTGAGCTGAATGAACACCCGACAATCGATCTAAAAGATTCTTCAGATAAGCAGTTCTTGATCATATCTAAGACCTTCTATAACCAGAATAATTTACCAAAAGACCTGACCAACCAAGTTGAAACTTTACTTAAGCAAAGCAATTGGCAAACGACCAATATCACAACAAACAATAGTGATGAACGCCAAGCCAACGAGTTAGTCCTACAGCGACGTAATGTTGCGGTTGCTCCAGAGTACAATCCATTAAAACATCGACCAGTTGCTTCACCACAGCGTGCCAGAGTCGTTGGGCCAAGCGGAGAAGAAATTCATGTCGATGAATGGGGGCGTATAAAAGTCCGTTTCCTATTCACCCGTAATGAAGACAACATCCATGATGGTGGTGCTGGTTCTAATGACAATGATACCGACTCGGCTTGGGTTGATGTTCTAACCCCGTGGGCAGGTGAAGGCTATGGTGCGCGATTCTTACCCCGTATTGGTGAGATTGTCGTAATTGACTTCTTTGATGGCAACCTTGACAGACCATTTGTCGTAGGACGTATTCATGAAGCACAAAGAAGCCCGACCAAGTTTGATGATAAAGGCAAACTGCCTGATACCAAAAAACTTGCAGGAATCAAAAGTAAGGAATATCAAGGCCGTGGCTATAATCAGCTCAGATTTGATGATACGACCAACCAGATCAGCAGTCAGTTACACAGTAGTCATGGGGCCAGCCAACTTAATCTAGGTAATTTAAGTCATCCTAAAGAAACTGATACTAGTGAAGGACGAGGTGAAGGCTTTGAATTGCGTACAGATCAATGGGGAGCACTTAGAGCTAAACAGGGCTTATTGCTTTCCACCTACCAGCAAGATTCAGCAAGCGGTCATCATCTTGATGCCTCTGAAACAAAATCACAATTTGAATCTAGTTTAAATAATTCAAAAGCTTTAAGTGAAGTTGCCAAGAATCAACAGACTGACCCTTTAGAAATGCTAGATGGTCTAAAACAGTTTATTGAGCAAATCGAACAAGAAAGTGAAGCTAAGGCAAAAGCATTTAAACAAGCTTTGATGATTTTGACTTCACCAAATTCTATTGCACTGAGTACGAATGAGGATGTTCACCTTTCAGCAGATGGACAAATCAGCCATAGCGCAGGCGATAGTATTAACCTAAGTACGCAAAAGAACTTGGTAGCTCATGCGCAAAGTAAAATCAGTTTATTTGCAGCACAAGAAGGTGCGAGGTTATTTGCAGGAAAAGGCAAAGTTGAGATACAGGCGCAGGGAGATGGTGCGGATTTAATCGCACGTAAGGGCATTCAAATCATTTCAACTGAAGATACAATCTATATTACGAGTCCTAAAGAGATTAGATTAGTTGCAGATACCTCAGAATTAAAGATCAATGGTTCAGGCGTGTTTGCAACGACTGGTGGTTTGTTTGAGAGTAAGGCGGGACAACATGTGTTCCAAAACGGAGCGAGTATTTCTCCAGATATGCCAGCATTGCCTATGCTTAATTTATTACCAAAAGAACTTGAACTGAAATATGTTTATGAGGATTTAAAGCCTGTTATGCAGGCCCCTTATAAACTCATCTTTGCTGATGGTACTTCTCAAGAGGGGGTTCTGAATACAGATGGATATGCTAAGGTGACTATTCCTGGGGATAAGATCCAACCGAAAGTTTATTACGGTTTTAGTAGTGTAGAGGCTAAACCTGATAAAGAGAAAGTAGATAATCCATTTAAAGATAAAAAAGTGATGAGCGTTACTGAAGCGCAACAATTAATAGAACAATATAACCAACAAGAGTTAGAAGTATTGCTGGATGAATATTTTCCTGATGAAATTGAAGAAATGATAAACGGTACTGACATTGAATATGATGACCATGTTGATGATTATGAAGAGCAATTAATTCCGCAGCAAAATAATGCTGATGACACAATAATTGATGACGTAGAAGAAATATTACTCAGTAATGACTCATCTTCTAAATTGAATGATGGTGGTGAGAAATGAATACAGCAGTAGCAAAAGCAACCACCCCGACTGTAAGAGTGACACAAAAGGCAGAACAATCAGCCGCTCAATGGATCAAAGGGGTGTTGGATGGAAGTGGTTCAAGTCCTGCACAGATTATTGTTGCAGTTGTGATCGGTTGTATCCCTTTTGTTGGTCAAGGTGTAGATGTCGGAAATGTAATTGTTTCGGTGATAAAAATTGCAGAGAAACCGGAAGATAAAGACAATTGGTTTGATTTAGTATTTAACCTTGTAGCTTTTGTTCCTGTAGCGGGCGATGGATTAAAAATTGTTTTTAAGCAACTACGTTCAGGTAAGGCTATGGGTGCTATTTTGGATGCAATTCCAAGTAAAACCATGCGAGGGAATGTTGACAAGTGGTTTAGAAACTTGAACTGGAATGCCTATACTAAGGAGTTACAAAACACCAGTAATAAAATGATTGATGGCTTAATAGATGTTTTTGATAGCTGGATGACACGAGCTGTATTGGGTAATGCAAGATTGAAGGCTTTAGTTATTCAATTAAAGCAAATGAAAAGAGTTGTTAATCAAAAAATTGAGATGGTGATGAAGGAGATGCAAGCGGCACATAAAAAAGCATTAGCAACGCCTTATCCAAATACAACTGCAAAAGCACCAATTGTTACAAAAACGCCTCCATCAATAGTAAAGACTAAAACTCCATCCACTCCTCCATCAAAACCTACAGGAAAGGCAACAACACCAAACGAAAAACCTGCGCCTAAAACTCCTCAAAATGGTAATGTGGCGAAAAATACAGGTGGTAATCGTGTAAGCCCTGGTAAACAAAATACTTCAAATCGCCGAAAACAACTAAAAAAAAGAAAAAGATCAAATAAAGAGTTGGGTTCAGGAGGTGAGCATATTACGGATTACTATTATGTACGACGAATGCATAGTCGCTCTAAAATCAACAATAATGGTGTGCTTTATGAATATCATGACAGTGGACATAATGGGATTGACCATGTTTGGCATAGTGCGAGATTGGGGCATAAGTATCGAGTAACAGACAGTAAAGCGACCAATGCACTCAGTCATAGAACATTGATGACTCCCAAAGCAGCTATGATGGCTTTGAAAATGGGACTAGATGTTTATATGGCTTCAGATCAAGATGATAAGGTGAAGCGCTCTGTCGGTACGACAGTCAGTGATGGTGTACAGATGTCACATTTATGGATTTCTAGGAAAATAAATACTGCACAAATTACAACAACACACAAAGTGAAGTTATTGGATGATATTGCTGCTTGGGAGCGTGTAGAGTTTAAGCCTTCTACAGAAAGAGTTTTTAAAGATGGGAAAGGTCAAACTGTTGCGATTCGATGCCCTTATGATCGAAGTTTAGTAACGATTACGGGAGATAAGTTTGATCACCATGAAAAATGTAAGGGAGTAGATAAACCGAAATGTACACGTACAGTAACGGCACATGGAATAAAATTAGAATTTGTTTTACCGAATGATATGTTACCGGAGTAATGAAATTGAGTAATCAAGTAAATGATTTAGAGATTGATTGGGAACAATGGTTTAATGAAAAAGTAAAAAACAATGAAAGATATAGAGATGATTTATTAGAAGAAGGAATGTATCAGAAGAGATTTGAAACATTTATTAGTGGAGTTTACTCTGTCACTGATGGTTTTCAAAAATATAAAGCAAGTGCTAAAGCCAGTAAAAAAATGGCGGCTGGTAGAAGACGTATTATTGATACATTAGATTTAGCATCTTTACAATATTCTGCTGGTAGTGGTATTGATTTTATTCAACAACTTTATCCATATCTTATAAACTGGACTGAAGAGTATGCTGACATTCATTCTCAATACCATAACAGCTCTGAAGCAGAAGGGCGTTTTGTGTGGCATATTGCTTTAGGTACAGAAGATTACTGGTATATGGCATTGCGTTTGATTTGTTTTGGTTTGCTTACAGGTTATGCAGATCAAATGGCTCGTATCATGCCAATTATTGATTACACTGAGGCAGCGCCTGAAGGGCAAGAAAAAGATGGTTTAATTGAACGTTTGGTTGCTCCATTTGTTGCAAATAGAGGTATCCCACCCAATGAAGCAAGACGTCATTTACCGTATCGAAAATTGATTAAAGTATTTGATGCAGAACCGCAAAAACGATCCGAGTTGATGTTACAGTATTTAGAAGACTGGTACGAAGCAAGTCGCCGAGAGCCTTATTATAATCAGCATCCTCAAACTGATATTGACGAAGGTTATTTGTATTATGGTTATTGGTCTTGGGAAGCCGCTGCGGTTACATGGCTATTAGATATTGATGATACAATTTATCGAGAACATCAGTTCTACCCAAAAGACTTGGTTGATTTTGCTAAATTACAGGCTAAAGAATTAAAAAACGAAAGTCCTGTTGAGCGGATTAAAGTCAAAGGTGGTGAAAAATGTTTAAAAACAGGTTATTGGATTACACCTGCTCAACCTGATACACGCCCTTATTTTACTGAAGGTGAAATTTTACCAACGTTATCACAATCAGATTGGGGGGATGTATATTGGTATTTTGATGGAGAAAATTAAACGCTTAAATTGTATTAAATTTAACAGGCCATCCTTCATAAGGATGGCTTATGAATATTTTAAATTTTGAATAATAATCAAAAGTTATTGACTTAAAATATAAAAAAGGAAAAACAAAAAAATAGATTAGAGGAATGAGTTATGATTTTTATCATTAGAAGACGTCAGCGATTTTTAACGGAAGGTTCAAATCAAAAACTAAAGCAGGTGATATTGAATCCATCAATTTATTTAGCAACTAACCTTCTGGGATTAGTGACACTTTAGAAAATAGATGGTTGTACTCAAAATTTATTGTTGCAAATAATACCTATAATTTATTGTTACTTTCTTACACAGTAGGTGAACTGATAGATCAACTACGATATGCCTTAGAAAATGTAGTTTTTTCTTATGAAAATTATTTAAAAGCTTTTGTAGAACAGATAGGTCACTCTAATGAAATGGTATTTCCAACAAGATCATTTGATGGATACCCTTATATCGACAGCGTTTTATTCATCAGCCTTTTAGAGTTGACTTGGCTCGATCTACTTTAGTCGAGTGGAGAGGTCAATTTATGTTGTCATATTCTAATATAAAATATTTACATTAAAGACTTACCTAACAATTATTTATGATAATATTTCTAATACTCTTGATAATTTATTAATACTATCGGTCATTATGAAGATGAAAAAAGATCAACTTTTAAGTATATTGCAAAAGTTAAAAGAGAGATTGGATAGCGATGTTAGACAAGCATACTATCGTGATGATGGTACAGGCGAGGAAAGATTAACTTCATGGATGAAGTTCGCCAAGAAACAGCTAGATCCCTTTTCAACTGAAATTTATGAAATATTACAAGATAAACCAAGTTATAGGGTGGCATGGTCACTTGATGGTTCTTATCATGAAGGTCATGATTTCGATCAATTTAAACGAACGCCCATATTGGCTTATTTAGACTCTTTGATTCTAGATGTGGAAAATGATGAATTTGATTTTGCTGAAAACAAAATTCATGAAGTTATGGATGTAAAACAAATACCGTTACTAAGAAAAGTGTTTATTGTCCATGGGCATGATGATACTGCTAAACTTGGAACTGCACGACTATTAGAAAAATTAGGTTTTGAAGCTATTATTTTGCATGAACAAGCAAGTAAAGGGAAAACCATTATTGAAAAGCTTGAAGAATATACAGATGTTGGTTTTGGTATCATCTTATACACACCAGATGATGTAGGTGAAACAAAAACTAAAAAGAATGACCTACGACCTCGTGCTAGACAAAATGTTGTATTTGAGCATGGTTTACTTATTGGTAAATTAGGTCGTGAGCGAGTATTCCCTTTAGTTACAGATAATAGCATTGAGCTACCTAATGATATTAGTGGGGTGGTATATATGTCTGAACGAAATTGGGAAATTGACTTAGCTAAAGAGATCAGAATGTTAGGCTATGAGATTGATATAAATAAGTTAATTTCCTAGTTTATTTATATAGATATAGAGTAACAGGCTCTTGAATTTTTGAAAATTATCATTTAATCAGTTAGCAAGTGTTATTATTGGGATGATTTATTAATAGTAACATAAGTATCTAGTGAACACACCTCACACAACACTCCTATAAACCTTAAATTAGTCCCCCATCTAAAAATAAGTGGGGGCTAAGTTTTTGAATCAAGAACGTAAGCAGGCTTCCATTTATACGGTAGCAATTCTGCGATATCTTTCATTTTGTAAGTTAGTAATTTTTTCAGCACATCACTTAGATAAGCATACGGATCTAGTCCATTATGTTTGACTTACAGAATTAATGTAAAAATATTGGTCGCTCGTTGACCACTCCGTAGTAAACCTGTAAATAACCAGTTTTTTCTGCTTAGTGCCTACTGGCGTATTTAGTTCTCCACCCAATTATTATAGTTCGGCATATGACTATCATCCAAATAACGGCTTAAGGTAGTCCAGTATTGAGATATTTCTTTATATCAAGATGTGAAGAATGCAATTGAATTAGAAATTATTCTAGATACTAAAGTTCAAACTAGAATTTAAAATTCTAGTTTGAACTTTTAATTACACCTTTTTTGTACCAGATAAATAATTTTATTACTCAAGTCTTTGATATATATTATTAAATAAATTTAACGTGTCCAATCCATCATCGGAGCGACCGAAATACGAGGCGTTAAAGATTGGAGCTCAGACATACAGTCAACCTGAAAAAGATAGAAAAAAAGCAAGTGCGGATTATACGTGCTTTATTTTAAAATCAATAGCCATACTCAAAAGATAGAATTTGTAACGCTAATTAAAATTTTGATTCTGATGGTGATTTTTAAATGTGACAAAGTGAGATTTATAGGGCTTCATTAAAGCGTTATCAGTTTGGTGAAAACGCTTAAAAATAAAATTAGTGCATTGGTAGAACATGTTGGTTGAACAAAATACGGTGTTGCTCATCTTGGATTAAAACTTAGCACTACGAGTACACAACAACATGAGCTGTAAATTCCCTAAATCTCTTGAGCTACCTATCATTTCATACAAAATACTGACGGAATAAGGCTGCTGCCAATATTCCTGCTGCAATCGCCAACAGTGGTTTTTTAAGCAGTAGCATAACGATCAATGTCGTCAGTAATGCTAAACGAGCGCCATGATCACCTTCAACCGCAATAGGGGCCAAAAGTGCAACCAGTACAGATCCCGACATTGCATTAATGAATCGTTGCACTCGATCGCTAATAGGTACATAAGACATAATCAAAACACCACCCCAGCGAGTGGCTAATGTCACAATGGCCATAATAAAAATAATAATTAATGGATAAGTGGTGCTAATCTCTAGGTTCATAGCTGTTTCTCTTTCCAGAAAATTCCGACAATTCCGCCAAATAAGGCACCCACAACGACATGACTATTTTCTGGTAAGTACCAATAAGCCAATAATGAGCTACAGGCTGCGATTGTCCAGATGATGAGTATTCTGAGGTTTTTTTGTCCACCAACAACCATCGCCAGTAGAAAACAAGCCATGACCATATCTAATCCCAGCAATGCAGGATGATGAATAACATTACCAAAATAGAACCCCAGTCCTGTGCCTAAAACCCACGCGAGCCAAAGCGCAATGCCTCCTCCAAACAATAAGCCCATCCCTGATTCACCACGATTAAATGCTTGTAGTGAGAGTGCCCAATTGGCATCAGAAATAACCAGCAAGATACTGTATCGTTTGATGGGAGGCAGGTGGCGTAACCAAGGATAAAGAGATGCGCCCATTAAAAGGTGCCGAGCATTGATAAAGAAAACTGTGACTATTAAGGGAATCAGTGATATTTGCGCGCCCCATAGTTCTAAAGTCGCAAATTGAGATGCTCCTGCAAAAACAAAGCTACTCATTAACATAATAGAACTATTGTCTAGTCCTGTTTGCGTTGCAGCTAAGCCGAAAGCAGCCCCAAAAATCACCACGAAAGATGAAATTGGAAGAAGGCTTTTAAAGCCTGACCAAACTTGGGAATAACTTAAACTGTAAATATCTGGGTCAACATTCGACAAAATAATTTCCTTATCTTTTTAAATTTTCTAGTGAGCTATATACCTAATGATTGCTGATGAAAATTAGGGGGAAATTTCCTTCTTTTCTTAATAAATTATGGACTTAGAAAGTTAGAATGAAAAGCGCATAATTCTTGCATATACTATTCGTAAATCGAATAATTTGGGATGATCATGAATCTACAAAATCTACAGATTGATTGGTTAAAATGTTTTGTCGCAGTTGTTGATACAGGTTCTCTTTCAAATGCAGCACCTGAGCTATACCGTTCACAGTCCGCTGTCAGTATGCAGTTAAAAAAATTGGAAGGCGCTTTAAAATGCCAACTTTTAATTCGAACGCATAGACAAATTCAACTTACTTCTGAAGGGCAACTTCTTTTAGGTTATGCAAGACGGATACTTGATCTACATCATGAAACACAAATGGCTTTTAATGGAGAAGAGTTAACCGGTCGGATTAGACTTGGCGTACCCGATGATTATGCTGCTAAATATTTAACGCCAGTGCTTAAGCGTTTTGCACCACGTTATAGCGGCGTTGAAATAGAATTTATTTGTGAACAATCGACTTCATTGATCCCACGTATAGAAAATGGCGAGATTGATTTAGCATTGATTTCAAGGGATAACCCCCGTCAAGGCACTTTATTGTTTCATGAGCCAATGGTGTGGGTAGGTTCTCCCCAATTTGAATTATGGCGTGAAGATCCGATACCTATTGCTGTTTATGAAAGTACCAGTTTAGCCAAAAAAAGTGCGATCAATTCGCTTGCATTGCAAGGTCGTCGCTATCGTGTAGTTTATAATAGTTCTAGTTTAATCGGGCAAATTGCAGCAGTTGAAAGTGGTTTGGCCGTCGCAGTTTTTACACAATGTAGCGCGCCTCCGCATTTAGAAATTTTGGGAGCGGAGCATGGACTAGGCCCATTAGCACCCATGGAAGCATCTGTATATAGAAGTAGAGCCTCGCTTAATTCAAAAGCGGTCGATCATTTATATGAGCTTTTAATTAAGACATTAAGGCAATCCATTACCTATTAAAAAGATTTTTATTCGGTACCTCATCTTCTTATGTATCAATATGATGTCTTAGGATGAGATGAGTTGTGCTTTTTATTTAAACATAAACTAAATCTGAAAAAGTTAGAAAAGCACAAAGCGAATTAAATGTGCTTTATTTTAAAATCAAAAGTTGCTCATCCTAAATAACCCAAATCTATACTTTTCTTGAAAAGATATTAATGACATTCTGCAAATGCTTCTGCATGGCTTTATATGCCGCAGCGCCATCTTGGCTTTGGATCGCTGCCATAATTTCCTGATGTTCATGCTGAGATCTTAAAGGCATATCTTCAGGGGTGTATAAACTACGCATACGACTGAACAGCTCGGTATATTGTTTCCCGAGCAAGTATTTCAGAAAAAAAGAAAAAGCACTGTTTTGGCTGGCTTCGGCAATGCGAATATGAAATAAACGATCTCCAATATGCTCACTGGAATGTTCCAGATTATCTCGGACATTCATAAAAAACGCTTCTTTAATCTCTTCTAATTGTTCATCTGTACGATGTTTTGCGGCAAGTTCAGCGAGATACGGTTCAATTTGCAAACGTGCTTCTAAAACTTCAAATGGCGTAACCGCGGAATCCTCTTTTAAATGAGGAATTAACAAAGGATGAATATTGGTATTAAAACCTGTTTGTTCTGAGTGATCATCTTGCTGATCTTTAATGACATACACGCCACTGCCAAGTTTAACTTCGACAACCCCATTGACTTCAAGCGCGATTATTGCCTCACGTACAGAAGTACGACTCACACCTAACTGCTGGGCAAGATCGCGCTCAGGCGGTAACTTTGAACCTAACTGATAAATTCCATTCTTTATATCATCTTGAATCTTATTAAAGATATTTTGATAGAGACGAGTTTGAGTCATAAATTTCAACTTTTACAAAAATTGGTCTTGCCAAAACACTTTTGATCAATTAAATTGACTAGACCAATTAATTGGTCTAGTCAATTTAGCATTTACCATAGTATAAAGTAAAAAGCAGGGACGAAGGAATGAGATTGATAAATAAAACGTGTGTGATTACCGCAGCAGCTCAGGGAATTGGTAGAGCCACTGCATTAAGCTTTGCAGAACAAGGTGCAAAAGTAATCGCAACAGACATTAATTTGGAGCTGCTTGAACAACTCAAAAGCTATTCAGAAAATATTCAAGTGGAATATTTGGATATTACAAATCATCAGCAAATTATTGAATTTTCTAAAAAATATCAGAAGGTCGATGTGTTGTTCAATTGTGCTGGCTGGGTTCCTGCAGGTTCAATCTTAGAATGTGATGAAACACAGTGGCAGCGTGCTTTTACGATGAATGTAGATTCGATGTACCACATGGTTCAGGCTTTTTTACCAGCAATGTTGAAAAGTGCCAACGGCTCAATCATCAATATGTCTTCAGCGGCATCAAGTATCAAAGGTGTGCCGAACCGCTTTTCATACAGTGTCACTAAAGCGGCAGTTATTGGTATGACCAAATCCATAGCAGCGGATTTTATCGGTCAAGGGATCCGTTGCAATGCGATTTGTCCGGGAACTGTGGATTCTCCTTCACTGCATGATCGTATTGAAGCTCAAGCGAAAGAACAAAACAAAACCATTGATGAAGTCTATGCCCAATTCGTTGCTCGCCAACCTATGGGACGAGTCGGTAAAGCAGAAGAAATAGCAGCACTCGCACTCTATCTTGCAAGTGATGAATCCTCATTTACAACTGGAACCATCAATATGATCGATGGTGGTTGGTCAAATTAATTTTCAAGCAGATCTAGGATAGAACAATGAAATTATTAAGATATGGTGTAAAAGGACAAGAAAAGCCAGGGGTCTTAGACCCACAGGGACAAATTCGGGATTTGTCCTCAGTGATTCAAGACATCAATGGTCAGGTGCTTGCCGTCGAGTTAGATCAAATTCGAAATCTGGATTTATCGAGTCTGCCTTTGGTTGCTGAGGGTGTGCGCCTTGGTGCATGTGTGGGTAATATCGGTAAATTTATCTGCATTGGTTTGAATTATTCTGACCATGCCGCAGAAACAGGTGCAGAAGTTCCCGCTGAACCAGTGGTTTTCAATAAATGGACCAGTGCAGTGGTTGGACCAAATGATAATGTGGAAATTCCAAAGAATTCATTCAAGACAGACTGGGAAGTTGAATTGGGTGTCGTCATTGGTAAAGATGGTCGTTACATTAGTAGAGAACAGGCAATGGACTATGTTGCAGGTTATTGCGTGATTAACGATGTTTCTGAACGCACATTTCAGCTTGAAGGCACAGGAACTTGGGATAAAGGAAAAGGCTGCGATACTTTTGGTCCAACCGGTCCATGGTTAGTCACCAAAGATGAAATTGAAAATCCACATAATTTGAAAATTTGGTTAGAGGTCGATGGTCATCGTTATCAGGATGGCAATACCAATACCATGATTTTTGATGTACCAACCATTGTGAGCTATTTAAGTCAGTTTATGAGTCTACAGGCAGGTGATGTAATTTCTACAGGCACACCGCCAGGTGTAGGACTTGGGCAAAAACCACCTGTGTATTTAAAAGCAGGGCAAGTGATGCGGTTAGGTATTGAGGGATTAGGCGAACAACAACAGAAAGTTGTTGATGCTGAATAAGCCAGATTTATCTCAATAGATTTAATTTTTAACTAATACAAAAGAGACATTCAAATTCGATGTCTTAGGAAGACTTGTCTTTAAAAAAGCTCAGAATTTAAAAAGGAATAGGAATGTTAAAAATAACGGATTTAGAAGTATTGGATATTCGTTTCCCTACTTCACAGCAGTTGGATGGTTCAGATGCAATGAATCCAGATCCAGATTATTCAGCTGCTTATGTCATCTTAAAAACGGATCATCCAGCGCTGACAGGACATGGTCTGACATTTACCATTGGTCGTGGTAATGAAATTTGCTGTGCAGCAATTGAGGCGATGCGTCATCTTGTTGTTGGTCTAGATATCGATGAGATTAAGAAAAATCCTGCTTTGATGTGGCGACATTTAACTTCGGATAGTCAATTGCGCTGGATTGGTCCAGACAAAGGCGCAATGCATTTAGCGACAGGTGCAGTGGTCAATGCAATTTGGGATTTATGGGCGAAAAGTGAAGCTAAACCGGTTTGGAAACTGGTTGCAGATATGACTCCTGAACAATTAGTGAACTGTATTGATTTTCGTTATTTAACCGACTGTATTACGCCTGATGAAGCTTTGGATTTATTGAAATCTAATGAGATCGGTAAAGCACAACGTGAGAAAATCCTGCGTGTAGAAGGCTATCCTTGTTATACAACTTCAGCCGGTTGGTTAGGTTATAGCGATGAAAAACTTGCACGACTTTGTCAGGAAGCTGTTGATGAAGGCTTTAATTATATCAAATTAAAAGTGGGGCGCGATATTGAAGAAGATAAGCGCCGTGTCAAGATTGCGCGTGACATTATTGGTGCTGACCGTCATTTAATGATTGACGCCAATCAGATTTGGGAACGTGAACAAGCCATCGACTGGGTTAAACAGTTGGCATTTTCAAACCCATGGTTTATTGAAGAACCCACATCACCTGATGATGTCGAAGCGCATCGTGCTATTCGATTTGCGATTCAGCCGATTCAAGTGGCTACAGGTGAAATGTGCCAGAATCGCATCATGTTTAAACAATTTATTATGCGTGAAGCAATTGATATTGTTCAGATTGATGCTTGTCGAATGGGAGGAATTAACGAGGTATTAGCTGTATTACTGATGGCCGCAAAATATCAGCTTAAAGTTTGTCCGCATGCAGGTGGCGTAGGCTTATGTGAATATGTTCAGCATCTTTCTATGATTGATTATTTATGGTTCTCCACTTCTAAAGAAGGTCGTGTCACAGAATACGTTGACCATTTACATGAGCACTTTATCGATCCTTGTGTGATTCAAAATGCAGCTTATATGCCTCCAACACTCGCGGGTTTTTCAATTGAAATGAAACAGGCATCCATAGAGAAATATCGATTTAAGGGTTGATTGACTGAGTTATTGATGGTCAAGCTCATGCATGCCAAAGGGAAGTGGTGTGTAAGTACTGTTGGATCAGTCTGATATGCAATACATGGTTGAAATATCAACAGATTCTAGTATTACAGGGCATGATTCACAAAGTAAATCTAACTGATTTGTGGTTTTATCGTGGATGAGTTTTAAGGGTGATTTTAAAGCTCATCCAATCTGGAAAGAGTGAAAGTGCATAAAGCCACAAGGAGTATATAAGTGATTGATAGTCATATTCATTTTTGGAAATACAATCCAGTTGAATTCCCGTGGATGACGGGTGATTTAAGTGTCATTGCACAAGATATGTCGCCTGAAGATTTGTTGGCACAATTACCTGCCAGAATAGAGGGTTTAATTGCTGTTCAGGCACGACCTTCTTGGCAAGAAAATGAATATTTGAATGGACTGGCAGAGCAACATTCGATTATCAAAGGCATTGTGGCATGGTTTGATTTTAAAAAAGACGCTGAAATGCAGTTGGAAAAATTCAAACAAAATAAGCGGATAAAAGGCTTTCGTCACATGCTTCAAGATGAGCCTGATCCTACAGCCTATATGTTGAACAACCCTCAATTTAATCTGGGCGTAGAAAAAATCCAACAAGCTGAGTTGCTTTATGGCGTTTTGATCCACCAGAAAGATTTGGATGCAGCCGTAAAATTTTCCCAACGGCATGATCAATACGAGTTGGTAATAGATCATTTAGCAAAACCTCAGATGTATTCCAGTGAAGGTTTTACTGTGTGGAAAAAGAGCATGAAAGAATTAGCCGCTTTAGCGCATGTAAATTGCAAAATTTCAGGTTTGGTGACAGAGGCGGGCGCACACTGCAAAGCACAGGATTTTCAAGCCCACCTCGATATTGCTTTAGAACTTTTTGGTCCTGAACGCTTGCTTTGGGGTTCTGATTGGCCTGTGTCTTTTGCGACCCATCGTTATGAAACATTATTGGCATTTTGGGATGAATGGACATGCAACTGGAGTGCCTCAGAACGTCAACAAGTCGAAATAGATACACCTAAACGCTTATATAAGCTATGAAATTTAAAAGATTTTAAAGATAGGAGATAGGAAAGATGGATTTACACCTCAAAAATAAAGTCTTTATCGTTACGGGTGGTGGTGCAGGAATTGGTGGCGCAATTTCATTATTGCTCGCACAAGAAGGTGCAACGGTTGCTATTTTTGGTCGTTCAGACCTGAGTTCCGAATTTGAAATATCTTTACAGGGAACAGCAGCCAACTACTCCTTTCATCAACTGGACTTGACTGATGAAAAAGCCTGCCAAGAAAAAGTTCAGAATGTCATTGACCTATATGGACGTCTGGATGGTTTAGTCAACAATGCAGGAATAAATGACAATGTTGGACTTGAAGACAGTATTGATGCGTTTAGACAGTCTTTAGATAAAAACCTGATTCATTATTTTACAATGGCTCACTTTTGCATACCGCATCTCAAACAAAGCAAAGGCAGCATTGTCAATATTGGTTCTAAAGTCGCAGTCACAGGGCAGGGACATACCAGTGGATATGCTGCTGCAAATGGTGGCCGATTGGCTTTAACACGCGAGTGGGCAGCGCAATTTAAAGATGATGGTGTCAGAGTCAATGCGGTTTTACCTGCTGAAGTCATGACACCACTTTATCAACGCTGGGTAGATAGCTTTGATAACCCAACCCAAAAGTTAGCACAAATTACCCAAAATATTCCGTTTGGTCATCGTATGACGACGACCAATGAAATTGCAGATACCACGGTATTTTTACTGTCTGATCGTTCTTCGCATACCACTGGACAGCTTTTATATGTCGATGGTGGTTATACCCATTTAGATCGTGCCTTAGATCAAGACTAAGAGTGAAATGCCGCAAAGTGGAGCGAAAAATGAAACGCTATTGTTTGGCTTTAGACCTAGTGGATGATGCTGAAAAGATTCAACAATATCAACAGTATCATCAAAAAGTATGGCCCGAAATCATCACCAATATTCACAATCGTGGTGTGCTGGATATGCAGATTTGGCAAGTCGAAAATCGTCTTTTTATGATTATGGAAACCACTGACGATTATGACCCTGACCTAGCACAAAGTGTTGCAGTTTCAGAACCGAAAAATCTTGAGTGGGAAAGTTTGATGTCGCAGTACCAGCAAGTACTGCCTAGTGCAAAACGTGGTGAAAAATGGATCGAAATGGAAAAAATATTTGATCTAAAACAATAATCCGAATGATATAAGGAATTCAGCCATGAAGGCAAAAATTACAGAGCCCCAATTTAGGATGGGGTTGATATTGGTCACGACACTCTTCTTTATGTGGGGATTGTCGTATGGTTTGGTCGATGTTTTAAATAAACATTTTCAGGAAGCTTTGCACATTTCTAAAGCACAATCGGGGCTGATTCAGGCTGCGTATTTTGGTGCCTATTTTGTGATTGCATTACCTGCGGGTTTATTTATCGAAAAAAAAGGCTACAAAGCTGGGATTATTCTCGGTCTTTCCCTTTATGCAATCGGGGCACTGCTCTTTGTCCCTGCCGCAAATATGATGACATTTAGTTTTTTCTTATTTGCATTATTTGTACTTGCCTTGGGATTAGGTTGTTTAGAAACAGCTGCAAATCCTTACTCATCTGCATTGGGACATCCGTCAACTGCTGAACAGCGGCTCAATTTATCTCAGTCTTTTAATGGTCTAGGGCAATTCTTTGGTCCACTGATTGGCGGTTTGTTTTTCTTTAACTCGGTAGAGGGTGACAGTGCTGCAAGTTTTGATGCTGTGACCTATACCTATGTCGGTATTGCTGCAATTGTCATTGTTTTGATTGTATTTTTTGCTAAAGCAAAACTTCCTGATCTGCGTGAAAATGAGGCGAAACTGGATGCAGCCAATCTTCAAAATAACAATGCATCGATGTGGTCACACGCAGAATTTAAATTTGGCGTCATCACCCTGTTTTTCTATGTCGCCGCGCAGGTGGGGGTAGGTGCATTTTTCATTAACTTGGTGGTAGAAACTTGGCCACAGAGTTCCAGCCAACAAGGCGCATATTTCTTATCTATTGCCATGCTGGCTTTTCTGATTGGGCGGTTTGTCAGTACAGGCATCATGTCAAAAATATCTGCCAACCATTTGTTGCTGATTTATGCTGTGATTAACAGTGTGCTGTGTATCGTGATTTTATCTGGCGCTGAGTATATTTCAGTGATCGCAGCGATTGGTATTTTCTTCTTTATGTCGATTATGTTCCCAACCATTTTTGCGATGGGAGTAAAGAATCTAGGATCTAAAACAAAAATTGGTAGCTCATTTATGATCATGGCGATTGTAGGCGGTGCAATCATGCCTTTTTTCATGGGGAAATTGGCTGATCATTATGGAACTCATATTTCCTATCTATTGCCATTGATCTGCTTTGTGATCGTATTTTTCTATGCGAAGAGCTATCAAAAAATCGCATTGGCACAGATCAATTAATATCCCGATTTTATCGCAGTGAGTGCGATAAGCGTGATAACACCGCCATTTAATAATAAAAGGCGAAAATTATAGGATTAAGGACAATACAATGAAAATTCAAAATGGAAGCCGTAGAAAAGTACACTTCGCAATCCTTGCTTTATCAAGTGGTTTAACGATGAGCTCTGCCATGGCAGCAGATGCTTTTCGTGTAGATAGCCCATGGATGTTTGGAGATTGGAATGGTAAAAGAACTGAGTTAAAGGACCAAGGCTATGACTTTAATATCGGTTATACAGGTGAGTTTGCAGGTGTCATCAATGCAGATCGTGATGGTAAGGGCAATGCTTATGCTGATCAGTGGGCTTTTGGTGCAAACTTTGATTTAAATAAGATATTGGGTTGGCGTGATACAGAAGCAAAAATTGTCATTACCCATCGTGGTGGAAAAGCCCTGAATACTGAAGCGGATGTCATGGCACCTCAATTTAACCAAACGCAAGAAGTCTATGGTCGAGGACAAACTTGGCGTTTAACAGACTTATGGATTAAGAAGAAATTTGTAGATCAGCGATTGGATGCAAAACTAGGGCGTTTTGGTATTGGTGAAGACTTTGCAGGTTTTGATTGTGAATTTCAAAACCTTGCTTTATGTGGTGGACAGGTTGCCAATTGGGCTGGAGATCAATGGTATAACGGTCCTGTCAGCCAATGGGCAGGAAGAGTTAAATACAATATTCACCCAGAATTGGCCGTTCAAATGGGAATTTATGAACGTAATACGGTCAACGCCAATGCGACTACTGCCAGTGATGGTTTTAACTTAAGTACAGATGGCTCAGATGGTGCAGTGATTCCATTGGAAATTGTCTGGCAACCAAAAAAAACCAGTAACAATTTGAGTTTACCAGGAGAGTACCGACTTGGATATTTTGCAAGTACGGTGGATACGCAGAATGTTCAGGTGGATTATTCTGCTCCGGGAATCTCCCAAAAATTTGATGCTGATCATCATAAATGGGCTGCATGGCTTTCAGCAAAGCAACAATTGACTCGCCATCATGGTGATGAATCTCGTGGTTTGACCCTGATGGGACAAGCCACTTTTTATGATGATAAAACCAGTGCATATAGCGATGCGCAAAATATTGCACTGGTCTACAAGGGATTATTTGATGCTCGCCCAAGCGATGAAATTGGAATCGGATTAGCACGGATTGGGGTAAATACCGATGCGATCAAATTTAATGGCAAAGTCGAGAATGAAAAGTTTGATGATGAATTGGATACAGAAATTTATTATGGCTTAAAAGCGACTCGTTGGTTGACAGTACGCCCAAATATTCAATATGTAAAAAATATTGGTGCCAATAAAGCCTATGGTGATGCATGGGTCGGTGGGGTGAAATTTAATATGAATTTCTAAATATTGAATACGCTTAAATATTAAAACTGAGTTGACTTCTAGACTCAGTTTTAATTTGTCAATTATCTGACACAATAAAATCTGTCGCTATTAAAGGTGTGAATTTATAAATGATATAGTTTTTTATAGCAAGCAAGCCCATGGTTAGAGCATGGGCTTTTTATCTCTATTTACTGTTATTAATTTTTTGCATTGTTTCTGTATCCATGAGGGCACGGATACTTTTAAATAATGGATGTTTATCTGTATATTTTTCACCATAGCTAAGATTAAACTCATAATCAAAGTCATCAGGATTAATTCCTTGATTATGCTGTAAAATTGTTTCTAGCTTATCCAAAGCCTTTACTGCAACAGCTTCTTGCGTTAGACCAGCTTCATATTCTTCCCATAATCCAAGTATGGTGTTTCTTAGGGGAGTATCTAAGGATTGAGTAAGTAATAATAGATCGTTACGTTCTTGAACGTCTTTATCTGGATGGTTTTTCTTTTCAGTCGCTGGAACATCACCATTGATTGTCTCGCCTAAATCATGAACAAGACACATCTTTAAAACCCTTGAAAAGTCTAGATATTTTAATTCATCTTCAAATACAAGAGCTAACAGGGCAAGCCTCCAGGTATGCTCGGCTGTACTTTCAATTCTGCCTTTAGAGGTATGAGAGGAACGCATTATATTTTTCAGGTTTTCAGCCTCTTTCAAAAAGAGTAGACGACCTTTAATAATGTCAGTATTCATTTCGGTTTCTTATTCCTATCAAAATTATAGATTTTTACTTTTAATAAGCTTAATAAATGCTTTTTAAAGTAATCTGTTTTGATTTTGGTTACTACGAGAGCAGCTACAGGCTTATGTATTAAATAGAAGCAATCAATAACATAATGTCCAGATGACTTTTTGCTAACATCTTCAATTCAGGCATATGCGTTGATCGCTGCATTGTAAATTCATTATCCGAAGCATTGTATATGGATCAGTAAGGGGCACATCGTGACACAACCTTGGCTATTGGAGTGGTCTACAGCTTATGCTTCAAGATAAATTAAAAAAAGGACAGATGACCTTTTTTTATATTGATCGTAAAATACCTTATCTCAAGAAGATAACTTGGGTCTATGTCACTGTTTATTACCTATTATCTAGGCCTAGTATAGGTTTCAAATATTGATAAAGACTTTGTAAATATAGATAGTTTTGAATGAAGAGTCGTAAAAGATGAGGACTAGTAGTAATGATGAATTAATACAGAATTATATCGATAAGTTTTCTTTATCGCGTTATTTTTGTCCAATATTGTTAGAAAATTTCTTATTAAAACAAATAGAAGCAGATGAGTTTCTGCTTGCACAAGGAAGCTCGCTAAGTAGCCTCTATTTACTTGTGAATGGAAAATTACAAGTAGAACATTACCAAAAAGATGGGAGTTGTGCCGTATTCTCTATTGAAAGGGCTTTTTCCGTGATTGGTGATTTAGAGCTTTTTTTAGATAGTGATATAGGTACAGTAAGTACAGTGACTGCGATTTCAAAAGCGGATATTCTCGAGATATCCTTAAGCAAAATTGAGCAATATGCGTTTAACGATCCAGCTTTTCTACGTTTTATCTGCTCTCATCTCAGTCAAAAATTATATGCTTCAACTCAACTGCTAACAAATGCAACGCTTCCAGCATTTATAAAAGTACGTAAATATTTAGCAATTAGGGCGGAAATGGAGGGGAGTATGATTCACTTGGAAAAACGTGATTCTATTGCTGCTATGTTAGGAATTTCGACCAGACAGCTAAATCGGATTTTAAAAGATTTATCAGACTTAAACATCATTCAGTTTAAAAATAAAACGTTAAAAGTTTTGGATAATGACTATCTCGCTGAAATAGAACCGATAGACTTTTTATAATTTGACAGCGGTGAAATAAAAATAGAATTATGTTCAAGATATTTGGTAAGGATTACAGTAGTCAGTTTATGCTTTGAATTGATTATAGAGGGCGCTACAAACCTTCTTCTTTTATTGCAAGCAAGCCCATGGTTAACGCATGGGCTTTTTAATGTAAATGAACAACTCAGGACAGAAGTTCAGAGCTGCTTTCAGCATGTTTTGACAATGAGCGTAAATCTGAACTAGAAGGAGCCTGATAAATCTTTAGTCCAAATTCAGGAATAATTGCCATCAGATGGTCAAATATATCAGACTGGATTGCCTCATAATCATTCCATACCGTTGTATTGGCAAATGCATAGATTTCCAGCGGTAATCCCTCACTCGTTGGTTGTAACTGACGGATAATTAGGGATTGGTTTTTAGCAATACCAGCGTGTTGTTTTAAGTAGAACTCGACATAAGCCCGAAATGTTCCAATATTGGTTAGGCGGCGCTGGTTATAGACTGACTGATCTTCAAATTGTTGATTAAAGCTGTCCAATTCAGATTGTTTATTATCCAGATATTGATCCAGTAACAGGAAAGCTTTTAATTTCTGTTGTTCTTCATGGGTAATAAAATGAATGCTGGTTTGATCAATAAAGATTGAGCGCTTGATGCGTCTCGCCCCCAACAATTTCATCCCACGCCAGTTTTTAAAGGTGTCAGTGACCAACTTATTGGTGGGAATTGTGGTAAAGGTTTTATCAAAATTCTGTACGGTAATGGTATGTAAGGACATATCAATAACATCACCATCTGCATTTAATGTTGGCATTTCAATCCAGTCACCGATACGAACCATATCGTAGGAAGAGATTTGCACCGATGCCACCAAGGACAGAATCGTATTTTGAAAAACCAGTAACAATACTGCTGCCATCGCACCAAAACCAGCAAGCAGGGTAAAAACATCTTTCTTTAAGAAGGTACCCAAGATCAGCAGACCACAAACGATAAACAAAATCAGTTTGATCAGTTGAAGATAGCCTTTGATGGGCTTATTCAGTGATTTTGGATTACGTTGATAAAGCAGATTAAAGACATTTAAAAGTTCGCTGATGGCCAGTGCAATAGTCAGGAAGATAAACGCCTGTGCAGCCATTTGTATCAGGCCAACCGCTTTTAAGGACAAATGTGGAACTGTGGTAATACCATTTAAAATAACAATGGCAGGAACAATATTCGCCACTCTGCGGATAACACTATGCTGGGAAAAAATTTCACTGTGTGCAAACTTCATTTTTGAAATAAGTTTACGTATCCCACGAACAACGACTTGTTTTGCAATATAATTTGCGACAAAGGCGAAAAAAATTAGAATGGATAATGATGTTAGCATCTCTAGCCATGGATACTGATCAGACCATTCCTGAATATTCTTTAAGAAGGCAAATTTATCCAAAAGTACAACCTCAAAATAGCAGATACGCTATTGTATTGATTGTGAATGACAATAATTTATAAAAATACTTTTTAGCTACATTCGGGCATCAATTACTTACTCAACAAGATTGACAGACTCTCAGAAAGTCCAAGTGAGTATGTGAAGATAAGCATGCAACCGTCGGGGATAGATAAGCCCAGTTTCACGGATCACAATATGCCAATCAATAGTACTTTATTGAATACGATGGGATGCTAAGTTTTAATTTTTAAGACTCAATAGTGGCTGATTTTATCCGCAAGATTAGCAATACGGTTCAGACGGCAAGACTGTGCATCTAACATTTGTCCTTGCCCTTCGGTTTTCGGATCCCAATTACAATACTTGTCGGTGTTTTCCCACCATGCTGCAATCTCATCCATCTGCCGGTCTTTTTTCACACTGTCTGGACGACTGATGATTTTGGCAAAGGCCTGTTGAACGCGGTTCTTATGTTGAGCATATTCTTGGTCCATACAGCTTTGCATTTCAAATGTTACTGCACCACTTTGCTTGATACATTGGCCATAACTGCTGCTTAATTTGGCATGAATATAAGAATCATCTGGAAGGGGACGAGGCATTTCATCATCGGCAAAAGCTGCAAAAGGAAGAAGAGAGATGAACAACAATGTAGTAGTTTTAAATTTTTTCATATATTTGACCTTTAGTTTTATCTTGATCTCGGTATGTGTTCTTGAATATCTTTATGCTTTGATTCGCATTATTGAAGTAAATTCAGGTAGCGTTGCAATTGTGCAGTACGGCCTGCGATACGCTGTATATCATTAAGTTCAGTTTGCAAGTTGTCTGGCTGTGATTGACCATACAGCGTTGTTTCAAGTTCAGCATCACTTTGACGTGATTGTAGCCAAATGCGTTGTGATGCAACCAGTTTTGTTTTCTGGGTAGCATTCAAATGTGATTGTAATTTTTTATAGGTACTATTCAATCGTACATCTTGACGTTCAGCCTCATCTTTTAGACAAGTTGCCTGTTCAATAATACCTTGGGCACTGTTGTCACAGTTTATAAAAGCTTGGCTTAATAAGTTTTCATTTCCTATTGGTGCAGCGAAGACCAAGCTTGAAAAACTACATAAAAAACTAATCGGTAAGCATGCTAATCGTATTTTTTTCATAAGGGATAAACTCTTGATTGATCTATCAGGATGAATGTTGGCTGTTGTGTGAGCTGAGTAAAACCTTGCTTGAGTATCGTCAATCACGCTTTAGCAAAGACAAACAGGGATATCATTTTGACCAAAGTGTATCAATTTTAAACTTGAATAATCATGGATATTTGAATGTTTTTTCCAAAAACATAGATTGTCCTGTACGAATTTCTTTAAAGCTCTGAGATTTATCTTCCGTATAATTACTGCTCCTCAACTGTTTATTCATATAGATTTAAGATAGTAACCCGCATATTCATTTAAATTGAAATTGTGTACATCGCATTTTTTTGGAATTTTATCGCAGACTATTGATGTGAATATATTATGACCGGTTTTTTCACACAATAGTTACAGTGAATATTATTCAAATAGAATGATTTGGGTATCCGTATTTTTATTAAAATAATCAGTCTCTTGAAAAATCAAAATCCCTCAAATTTTGAAGGATTTTGATTTTAGAATGCTTTAAATGGTCTGTGCTCTATTGAGATATAGACGATCTAGCAGAGAAAATAGTGCAGAACCCATAACCAAACATACACCGACAAGACAAGTCATGGTCCAACCTCCATGATGCCATGCATAAACCCCTAAAGCAGAACCACATGCACCACCTGTGAAATAGGCTGTCATATAGATAGAGTTAATCCGAGATTTCGCATCTGGGCGTAAACGGAAAATGATATTTTGATTGCTGGTATGAACCACAGCGAGTCCAAAGCTAATCAGGCCATACCCTAAAATATAACTGGTGAGGTACTTTCCACCGAAATAAAGCAGCGCCCAACTGACGATCATCAACGCTACCCCAATCCATGTCAGGATACTGGTATGTCCACGGTCTGCAATTTTACCAATTTTTGCAGTGGCTAAAGCACCAAATACTCCAATGATCGTTGCAACACCAACCAAAACATCAGGTAATTTAAACGGTTCAGAAGTCAGTAAAACAGCAATCGTTGAAAATAAAATACTCATGGCTGCAAATGCAAAGCCACCAATTATTGCACGATAGACTAAACGACGTTCTTCTTTTAACAACACACCCATCGAGTAGAAAATTTTGCCATAACTCATTTTAAATACAGGTACATGCGGCAGACGTTTTTTCAATAAATAAGCAAGTATTAACATCAATACCGCACTGACAAAGTAAATCAGTTTCCAGTTAAACAGGTTAGATAACAAACCGGCAAGGCTGGTGGAAAGCAATAACCCGACTAAAAGCCCACTCATTAAAAAGCCAACAACTTCACCTGTTTTTTCAGGTTTAACTGCCATCGTTGCAAGAGGGATTAAAACCTGAGCCGCAACTGAAAATAGACCTGTAATAATTGTGCCAACCCAAAGCATGGGTAAATTGACAGCAAAAGCACACATCAATAAACCAATCGCGGCACAAAACATTAACCAAGGAATAAATTTGATTTTATTGACAATATCACCCATGGGCACAATGAATAAAAGACCAAGCGCATAAGACACTTGGGCAAAAGTCACTGTAAGTGCCACTTGTGATTCTGGCATGTTGAAATAGAGTTGAATCGAGTGAATCAGCGGCTGACTATAATAGTTTGCTCCTGCGCATAAACCGCAGGCAATCGCCATCAGCCAAAGTAATGCTTTATTTTGGCTAATATCGAGTTGAGCATTCATAAAAATATCCTAGTTCTTGGAGTTACATACAATAGGCAGTTGCTTCAATTTCAATGAGCATTCCTTGTAAAGCAAGACACGGGACAGGAATCAGTGTACACGCAGGGAAAGGTTGATCTTTCCAAAGTTGTTGCATTTCCTGAATTAAAAACTGATGTTTTTTAGTACTGTGATCGACCACAAGCACTCTTAAAACAGCAATATCCAATAATGATGCATCAGCCGCTTGTAGGGCATGTTGCAGATTGACAAAAGCTTGATGAACTTGTTGTGCAAAATCTTGGGATAATTGTCCTTGTTGGTTTTCACCACCTTGTCCAGATATATGCAAAATACGCAAATAATGGCGTACTTCAGCCACATGACTATACGCAAATGCTGTTGGATTATAAAGTGTATTTGGGTTAATCATTTGGAACGATTTGATCTGCGCGGATTCTGATCTGGAATTCATGGATGACTCTTTTGATTGACTGGAAATTTCCGTCAGTATCAAAGCTTAAGTTAACTTAAGGTCAAGTGAAAATGCCAAGAAAAAACCGAAGTAACTGATCGTATTTATGAATGAATAATCAAGGGGCTGCTAAACAAGGAAACCGTTATATAGAAAAGTGATCAGAAGAAGCACGATGCAAGTGAAGTATTGCTCAGGATTAAAAGTATATAGGTTGGTTATCTTTGTTTTGATACTCTTAGGAAATCCCAGTAAGCACTGACTAGGATTTCGTAGAGGCCTCTCTTAAGCAAGTTATTGGCTATTTTTTATATTCAATGAGCTGAAATAGCGCTGTACTAAAATAACCCAGTCATTAAATAACCTAATCGTTAAATAATGAGTTGTGAATCTACAATTTTGCCCGTTTTCCCTAACCAAAATGGACGGTTGACTTCACCATGACCAAACCAGTCACATTGGTAAAGAGGGATGTGCAGTGGATCGAGATGTTCTTTCACAATCTCAACAATACTTTGCGGGACATTTTTTTGTGGGCATTGATAAAAATCACCCAAGACCAAAGCCTTTAAGTTTGAAGTATCAATACTTTGTAGGAGCTGAGTCAATGAACGTTCAATTCGATAATACGGTTCGCCTACATCTTCAATCAGTAAAACACTCGGCTGATTCAGTTTTAAGGCAGACGGTGTGCCTTGTAAAGTACACAGTACAGTAAGATTTCCGCCTAAGATTTTAACATCTTCAATGTGCTGATCTTGAGCAAAACCATTTGCGCTGGATAAGGGATAATGACCATGTTGGTTTATATCCGCGGATAACAGGCTGATGGTTTTTAAAGCATCATATGACAGGGGGCTATTGTCTAAATTTTTAACGGCAATTTCCTGAAATACAGGCGCATGTAAAGATTGTCCATGATGCATCGCGATATAGTTTAATAACACGGTGGTATCTGAATAACCAATAATGGGTTTATTTAAAATCCACTCATCTAAAAATGGCAATAACATTGCAGCGCCAGTACCACCACGGCCACACCAAATTGCATCAATGTTTGGATCTAAACATGCCTGTTTTAAATCTTGAATACGTTGTTCAACTGTACCTGCCAAATAGCGATGTTGTGAAAATACATGTTCACCCAAACTGACTGTATGACCTAACTGTTCCAAATGCGACTGTGCCAACTGGATATTTTCAACATCTACACAGGCACTCGGCGATACAATTTTAAAATGCATATTCCTTCCAAGTTTCTGCACAATTTAGTGTGCAAGTTTCTTTTTAGACAAAGTAATCATCATGACACCGATGATATTCAGTAAACAACCAAACCATTGTATCGCATTCATATGCTCACCGAGCAAAGCCACAGCCAAAATAATGGTTAGGATCGGGCCAATCGAACCAATCATAGCTGCTTGTGCAGCACCTAAACGAGAAATACTTTGCGCGACCAAAATCGTCGGTAAAACCGTCACCAATAAGCCTAAGGCGATACCATACCAAATGACTTGTGTCGGAAGTTGAGTAAGCAGTTGAATCGGCTGGGGTGTTGCAATGATAAAATGGGTTAGCGTACCAAAACATGCAATGCTTAATGCCAAACCAGTGTAATTCCATGAACCAAATTTTTGAATTAAACGTGGGGTCATGAGTAAGTACGTCGCAAAACAGACCGCACTGGCAAAGACTAAACTCACGCCTAGCCAGAAATTTCCTTCATGCGGTACTGTGCTTTGCTCTTGTAGCATCACAATCACTGTACCACCATAGCTTAATGCAATCGCTAGTATGGTTCTAAAGTTGAGTTTTTGCTTATAAATAAAGCTTGTGGCAATTACTGTCAGTGTTGGATAGAGAAATAAAATAATACGTTCTAACGAAGCACTGATATACATCAGACCAGCGAAGTCGAGCCAACTTGAAAGGTAATAGCCCATCAAACCTGCAGCAACCAATAAGGCCCAGTCTTTTCCTGTCATATTTTTATTATGATGGCGATTGAACCAACACAGTAAAAGGAAAAAAGGCAGGGCACTTGCCATTCGCAATGTCATAAGTACGGTGCTGTCAACCAATGGCGATAATGCGTAAGCCTGTTTAATAAAAATAGCTTTGGTACTAAATAAGAAAGCCGCACCAAGTGCGAAAATCGAACCGAGTTGGGTACTGGATAAAGAAAGTTTCATGAATTTGACTGCATTGACGATGTCGCTATACGACATGTAAATTTGAACAAGCAGTATAAATGTTGTTTTCAATCAGTGGAAATACAAAAAAAGAATGAATTGGCGCAATAAAAGGAATATAAAACACACTTGCTTACTTCTTTTTGTGTGGATTTAAGTAGCATTTAAATAGATTGAAATAAAAATTGTATAAAAATCAACCTTGAAATCCTTGTTTATAAACTGCTCAAATTCAATATGCTATTTTTTGCACAAAAAAGGTGCAACATCGTAATGGCTGGTTCAAGCTGTTCGAGTATTATTAACTGACAAAATGGCAAATAAAAAAAAACTAAAAATTTTTGTAATTGCTTTAGACTCAGTTCTAGGGTAATTCTAATGGTTATTCCAAGTACTTTTTTTTATTAATGAAATTAAAAAATGTAATAAAAACCGACTTACATTTTTGACGGAAAAAATGATAGAAAAGGCCAATATAAGCTGATAAAAAAACCATGTAATTTGTCAGAAAGGTCAATAGGGATGTTAGTTTTTGTGCTAAATCTATTGTTTTATGGACTATTTAAACAGCAAGCTGGAATGCTTAAAAGTGAATCATACTGCTGTAAATGCCAATCAGTAGGGTAGGGTAAGCAGCTTAAAATATCCAAATAAGCTTAAAAAAACATCATTTTTAAAAATTGGAGACAGGATATGTCAAAAAAACTGAGCAGGATAATACGAGAAAAATACAATAAATTGAATATAGGGTATGTCGCACAATTATATTTATGAATCATCAGTTCAAAATATGGGTATTTATTAAATAAATATTGGGTGGTATTTTAAAAAAGTTCAATTAGAATCCAAAAATTCATAACAACGCATCTGGGGGAAACATCGGGTTATTTACGATGTTTACTTGAAGAAAAATTAGCTTGAGGAACGCTCATGCAGATTGGAATCCCAAAAGAATCTGTCGTCGGTGAAAACCGCGTAGCCGCTACGCCAGAGACAGTAAAAAAGTTGATTAGTGCTGGTCATAGTATTGTCATTGAACGAGGCGCTGGTAAAAAAGCGGCTTATATTGACAGTGCTTATGAACAAGTCGGCGCTAAAATTACAGATGATGCCTATACAGGTAGTCAAATTATTTTGAAAGTCCGTGCACCACAAGGTGAGGAAATTCAAAAGCTTGCCGCAGGAACAGCTGTGGTAGCTATGTTTGACCCATACCGTAATACTGAACTTGACCAATTTGCGTCACAACAAGTGTCTGCATTTGCGTTAGAGCTTTTGCCACGAACACTTTCTCGTGCGCAAAATATGGATGTATTGTCTTCTCAAGCCAACCTTGCAGGTTATAAGTCGGTGTTATTGGCCGCTGCGGAATATCAACGTATGTTCCCAATGCTGATGACTGCTGCAGGTACTGTGAAACCCGCTCGTATCGTGATTATGGGTGTGGGTGTCGCAGGTCTTCAAGCCATTGCAACTGCAAAACGCTTAGGCGCAGTTGTTGAAGCAACAGATTTACGTCCAACTGCACGTGACCAAGTCGAATCGCTTGGTGGTAAGTGGTTAGATGTACCGATGTCTGATGAAGAAAAACAAAAAGCTGCCGATGCCGCTAAAAATGGTTATGGCTGGATGCCAGGCGAGCAATATATTCAAGACCAAGCCATCATCGTAGATAAAGCAGTGTCAAATGCAGACATCGTGATTACTACTGCGTTGTTGCCAGGTCGTGATGCACCTCGCTTAATCAAAGCTGAAACTGTTGCCAAAATGAAACCAGGTTCAATCATCCTAGATATGGCAGTTGAATCAGGCGGCAACGTTGAAGGTTCTAAGAATGGTGAAAATGTTGTCACTGACAATGGCGTGACGATTTTAGGTATTCCAAATATTCCTTCTACAGTATCGACAGAAGCTTCGGCACTGTATGCACGTAATGTTTTCAATTTCGTAGAAACTTTGTTTGATCAAGAGAAAAACTTTGCCATCAATCAACAAGACGAAATTCAAAAAGCACTTCTAGTAACTCATGGCGGTCAAGTACTGCTGAAGCGTGGTTAAGGAGAGTCATCATGGTTGAAACTATTACTATTTTCGTCTTAGCCATCTTTGTTGGTTACTACGTGGTTTGGGGTGTCACACCTGCATTGCATACGCCGTTAATGGCAGTAACCAATGCATTGTCCTCAATTATCGTTGTGGGTGCGATGATACAAACTGTTGGAATTCCTGGTGTTGTAGACGCAAGTGTACAATTCCAGTCCGTGAATGTTGTTAGTGTACTTGGTGCAATTGCAGTGTTCTTGGCAAGTATTAACATTTTTGGTGGCTTCGCAGTGACTGCACGTATGCTTGAAATGTTTAAGCCAAAACAAAAGAAAAAAGAGGGCTAATCTATGGAAATCATTCGAGAATATGCAGATTGGTTCTACCTTGTCGGTGCTGTCCTTTTTATCTTAACGTTACGTGGTCTTTCAGGTCCTAAAACTGCGATTGCTGGTAACCGTTACGGTATGATTGCCATGGCGATTGCGGTAATCACCACATTCTTTGTTGCAGATCATCCTGTTGTATGGATGATTGGTGGTGCAATGGTGTTGGGTGCAATTGTCGGTATTGCGCGTGCACGTACAGTTCCAATGACACAAATGCCAGAAACAGTAGCATTGATGCACTCACTTGTAGGTTTGGCTGCGGTACTGATTGCGATTGCTGCAATTTTACATAATAACCAACTGACTGCTTTGTTTGCGCAAAACGAATCTGCTTTAACGGCTGCTGGTGTACAGCATGCGCATATGAGTAAAGTTCATTTATTTGAATTATTCGTAGGTTGTTTCGTAGGTGCGATTACCTTTACTGCTTCTGTATTTGCTTATGGTAAGTTAGCTGCAAAGAAATGGGCAAAAACCATTTCAGGTGCTTGGGTTAAACCTGTTCAAGCGATCATTTTCCTGGCTATGCTGGCGTGTGGTGTGTACTTCTTTACCACAGGTAACATGCAAGCATTCTGGGCAATGACTGCACTGGCATTGGCATTTGGTTGGGTTTGGATTGCACCAGTTGGTGGCGGTGATATGCCAGTGGTAGTTTCGCTACTGAACTCATTCTCTGGTTGGGCTGCGGCAGGTATTGGTTTCACACTTGAAAACAACATGCTGATTGTTGCGGGTTCACTGGTGGGTTCATCAGGTGCGATTCTGTCTTACATCATGTGTAAAGCAATGAACCGTTCAATCATCAATGTATTGTTTGGTGGTGCGATGGGTGGTACGGCTGTAGCATCGGTTGATAAAGGTGAGCAAGTTCAACGTAATTACCGTTCTGGTTCTGCGGATGATGCGGGCTTCTTGATGTCAAATGCTGACAGTGTTGTGATTGTACCGGGTTATGGTATGGCGCAAGGCCGTGCACAAAATGCAGTGAAAGAATTGTGTGAAATCTTGAAAGAGCAAGGTGTAACGGTTCGTTTTGCAATCCATCCAGTTGCGGGTCGTATGCCTGGTCATATGAATGTATTGTTGGCGGAAGCTGATGTTGCATATGAAGACATCTTGGAAATGGATGAGATCAACTCTGATTTCCCTGCGACTGATGTTGTACTGGTAATTGGTGCGAATGACGTTGTTAACCCTGCGGCTAAAGATGATCCAACTTCACCAATTTATGGTATGCCGATTCTTGAAGCACATAAAGCACGTACCATTATGGTGATCAAGCGCTCTATGGCAACAGGTTATGCAGGTCTAGACAATGACTTATTCTACAATGACAAAACCATGATGATCTTTGGTGATGCTAAGAAAGTTGTTGAAGAGATGACAAAAGCAATCAATGGTGGTGGGCACTAAGCCGCTATCGGATTAAATCCACCCCAACCCTCCTTTGATAAAGGAGGGAGCCTAACCGCCTTCGGGCGGTTTTTTATTTAAGCAATTTTAATGCTATGATTTTGATAAAAACCGACTGAATAAAAAATGATGAATCAACCATTTAAAATAATCTGTAACAGCTTAGGCATCTATTTGGCATTTTCCTTGTCTATAACGCATGCACAAATTTTTCAAATTCAAGATGGCTCGAAACACTATGATGCCGTAATTGATATTGCATGTGAAAAAGATGAATGTGGAGCTAAGGCCGAAGTAAAGCTATTTAAAAAGGGCAGTAAAGCGGTATTTCAAGCATTTCACTCTGATGACCTGACTATGTATTTGGATGAAAAGTTTAAACCGAGTGTTAATGTTATACAGCTTTATGACGAACAAAGCCCTTTGATTTTTGATGATTTTAACTTCGATGGAACAGAAGACCTCGCGATTAGAAATGGTAACTATGGTTCTTATGGCGGTCCTGTGTATGACATTTATGTATTTAATCAAAGCAAGAATAAATTTGTTTTAAGTCAGGAGCTGTCTGCACTCACTCAAGAAAATTTAGGTATGTTCGAGCTAGACAAAAAGCGCAAACGTATCATCACCTTTAATAAAAGTGGCTGTTGCTACCATATTCGTTCTGAGTATCAAGTTGTACCTAGAAAAGGTTTATTGCTGGTTCGAGAGTTTATTGAGGATGCTACTTCACCAAAAGGTGATCAAGTTGAAGTCACAGATCGTAATCTGATCAATGGAAAATGGAAGGAAAAGACCAAGTATTATCCAACTGCAAAATATTATGCTCAGTAGTCACAATTTACCTCGTATACCTATTCTGTATTGATATCGCTATATGATGTAAATCAACAGATGTTGAATTGTGGGGCAGAGTAAGATTTTATGAATAGAATGATTTCTTTACGTTGTGGCGTTAAATTTTAAGCATAAAAAAGCCCATCCAAAGATGAGCTTTTTTAATTAAAACTGAAACTTAGTGAGGAATATGTTCTTCATCTTCAAATTCAGGTTTAACTTGTACGATAAAGTCTTGACGGTTAAGACCACGCCACAATGCAAATGCAGTACCGATATAGATTGAAGAATATGTACCCACAAATACACCAATAAACATAGCAACTGAGAACCAGTGTAAGCCATCACCACCCAAGAACATCATTGCAAGTACAACCAGCAATAATGTCATCGAGGTATGAATAGTACGTTTTAAGGTTTCAGTTAAGGCAATATTCACAATTTCTAACGGTGTCGCGCCACGAATCTTACGGAAGTTTTCACGGATACGATCCGATACAACAATGTTATCGTTTAACGAGAAGCCGATTAAGGCAAGAATAGCCGCTAAAACAGTAAGGTCAAATGGCCATTGCATCATTGCAAAAATACCAATCGTTACGATCACATCGTGCAGTAATGAAAGCACTGCACCAACTGCAAGTTTAAACTCAAAGCGAATGGTCACGTAGATCAGCATAAGTAGCATTGCAAGTGCTACAGCACCTGCAGAGCGTAAATATAGCTCATTACCGACTTGACCACCGACAGAGTCAACCTTATGAACAACGGCAGTGTTATTCGGCAGTTGAACCGCTTTGGTGATGGTATTACTTAAGTCTTCAACTTTAAGGTCTTGCGCTGGCATACGTACAATTAAGTCTTTATTTGAACCTAATGTTTGTACAACTGCATCTTTAAAGCCAGCTTTATCCAAATTAGAAATCACGTCTGCTGGTTTTGCCGCATATTGATAGTTCAATTCTGCAGAAACACCACCAGTAAAATCTAAACCAAGATTTAAGCCTTTGGTTGCAATAAAGAAGATACTTGCAATGGTCAAAAGGATTGAGATGATTGCCGCTGGTTTGGCAATCTTCATGAAATTAATTACATGCTCATCATCAGGGCGACCATATTTCTTTTTCGGTTGAGTCACATCAGTCATCTTCGATCTCCTATATGCTCAACTTATTCAAGTTACGTTTTCTGCCATACACCAATTGAACAATTGCACGTGTTACTGTAATTGCAGTAAACATTGAGCAAATAATACCAATCATCAGCGTTACAGCGAAGCCTTTGATCGGACCTGTACCAATAGCAAACAGAATAAATGCAACCAAGAATGTGGTTAAGTTTGAGTCGAGAATGGTGTTATATGCTCGATCATAACCGGCAATAATGGCCTGTTTGGGCGAGGCCCCCCAGCGCATTTCTTCTCGTATTCGCTCACAGATCAGTACGTTGGCATCGACCGCCATACCAATGGTGATTACGATACCTGCAATACCTGGCAAGGTCAGTGAAGCCCCGATCCAAGACATGATGGTGAGAAGCATTGCCAAGTTAATCACTAATGCTACATCAGCAATTAAACCAAATAGACGGAAGAACACGATCATCCAGATTGCAACAAGCAGGAAACCAACTTGAGTTGATAATACGCCTTTGTCGATGTTCTCTTGCCCCAAACTTGGACCAACAACACGTTCTTCTACAAAGTACATTGGTGCAGCTAAAGCACCAGCACGTAACATCAATGCAAGTTCAGCCGCTTCTTGAGGAGAATCTAAACCGGTAATACGGAAAGATGAACCTAAAACCGCTTGAATATTTGCAGCATTGATCACCACAGATTCAGTATATGGTGTGCGAACTTCTGTCATCGCACCTGTAACTGGATCAGCAACAGAGGTGATTTTTTGTTTATTTTCAATAAACAAAACCGCCATACGTTTGCCAACAGCAGTACGGGTTGCATCTGACATCAACTTACCACCAGCAGTATCTAAAGTAATATTTACTTCAGCGCCACCACTATCTTGGCTAAAACCACTTGATGCATTTTGTACACGTTCACCCGTAAGGATACGGCTGCGATTTAATAATAGTTCACGACCACTGTCCAAAGATTCGTAAGCAAAAACTTCAGTACCTGGCGGTAAAGGTTGACCATTATATTTACCTGTGAAACGGTCAATATATTGATCATTTAAATCAGACACTAAACGAAATTCAAGGTTTGCAGTACGCCCCAAGACACGTTTAGCTTCGGCAGTATCTTGTACACCAGGCAGTTCAACCACAATACGGTTGCTACCTTGGCTTTGTACCAATGCTTCAGCCACACCTAACTCATTAATACGATTACGTAAGGTGGTTAAGTTTTGGTTAAGTGCATAAGATTGAATGTCTTGCTTGGTCGCATCGTTATAGGTCAACTTAAGCGTTGAACCTGTATCCGTTGCTAAAGCTTGTTGATTGAACTTATTCCCATCACGACGTAAAAAGTCCATTACCGCTGCACGGTCATCATTATTTGCAAACTGAATCGTAATGGTATTGTTGTTCAATGAAAGACTATTAAATTTAATCTTATTGTCACGGAACTCACGACGTAAGTCTGTTGCTGAGGTTTCCATACGTTGTGCAATAGCTTTGTCCATATCTACTTCAAGTAAGAAATGAACACCACCACGTAAGTCCAAACCAAGCTTCATTGGCTTAGCGCCAATTTTTTGCAACCACTCAGGTGTGGTTGGTGCAAGGTTTAATGCAACGGTATAGTTCTCACCCAAACCTTTGCTGAGGACATCTTTTGCTTTTAACTGTGCTTCAGACGTATTTAAACGCAGAAGGGCAGCATTGTTGGTGAAGGTATTATCATGACTGCTAATATTTTCACTTTTTAAAATTTGCTCTGCTTTTTGTATGACAGACTGATCAATTGTGGTACCAGCCTTGGCACCAGAAATTTGAACAGCAGGTTCGTCAGGATACAAACTCGGCAGCGCATATAATGTACTGATCACTAGTACCACTAGAATCAATATATATTTCCATGCAGGGTAACGCATTCGCTTTCTTCTTAAAATGAAAAAGTCGTGCTAAGTGCACGACCGTTTTATGATTAAAGGTTATTTAATGTGCCTTCAGGGAGTACTGAAATAACACTTGCACGTTGAACTTTGACTTCATTTCCTTTGCTTAATTCAACCACTGCAAAGTCGCCATCAATTTTTAGGATACGACCCATTAAGCCGCCTGCAAAGACAATTTCACTGCCAACACCTAAGCTTTCGATTAAAGTACGGTGTTCTTTTGCACGTTTTGCTTGAGGACGCCAGATGAGAAAATAAAAGATTGCAACAAATACTACAATCATCAATATGTTTGCCATCATGCCTGGGCCTTGTGCAGGCGCTGCTGCAGCGTGAGCAGAAGAAATAAATAAGCTCATTCTAATTTCCTAATGTTAAAAATTATCTGCCATTTTCATGGCTTTTAAATTGACTTGTTCAGCAATTTACCTTGTCTTGGGTTTCAGCGCAAATACTGTTGAATTAATCTTCAATTCAACTTTATATTGGGGCATTAGTCAGCAGGACAAGGAGGAACTTCTAAACCGCGACGTTGATAGAAATCAGTCACGTATTCATCAAAAGTTCCCTGATCTAAAGCATCACGAATATCTTGGGTAAAACGTTGGTAATAACGTAAATTGTGGATCGTGCCCAACATTGAACCGAGCATTTCACCACATTTTTCTAAATGGAATAAATAAGCACGGGTGAAGTTGGTACAGGTATAACAGTCGCAATGCGGATCCAGTGGGCTTTGATCATGACGATATTGGCTGTTACGAATTCGAACTAAACCATCGGTAACAAAATAATGACCATTACGTGCATTTCGAGTTGGCATGACACAGTCGAACATATCGACACCGCGACGAATTGCTTCAACGATATCTTCTGGTTTACCCACACCCATCAAATAACGTGGTTTATCTTCTGGCATTTTTGCAGGCAGATAATCCAAAACTTTGATCATTTCTTCTTTGGGTTCACCGACAGATAAACCACCAATCGCAAAGCCATCAAAATCAATTTCTTTAAGACCGTTTAAAGACTCTTCACGAAGGTCTTCATACATTCCGCCTTGAATGATTCCAAACAATGCGTTTCTATTTTTTAAAACATCGTGATGTTGTGTTTTACAACGCTTCGCCCAACGTAATGACAGTTGAAGCGATTTCTGTGCTTCTTCATGGGTTGCTGGGTATGGCGTACATTCATCAAAAATCATCACAATATCTGAGTTCAATGTATGTTGAATATCCATTGAAATTTCAGGAGATAAAAAGACTTTTGAACCATCAATAGGTGAGCGGAAAGTAACCCCTTCCTCTTTGATTTTACGCATAGCGCCCAGACTGAAGACTTGGAAGCCGCCTGAATCAGTAAGAATCGGTTTGCCCCATTTCATAAACTCATGCAAACCGCCGTGTTCACGGATAACATCTAGTCCAGGACGTAAATAAAGATGGAAGGTATTGCCTAAAATAATTTGTGCTTTGATGTCTTCGATATCGCGCGGCAACATGCCTTTAACTGTGCCATAAGTTCCCACAGGCATGAACACAGGTGTTTCAATCACACCATGTTCTAAAGTTAAACGACCACGACGAGCACGCCCCGACTGACCTAATTTTTCAAACTTCATAAATAACCTAAATCTGGCGAAAAAACAGTTCGCTGATTGATAATTGCAAAAGGGGGCTATTTTCCCTGATTTTATGGTCGAATACCAGTCATGTTGTTTTTCATAATGTTAAATTTAAAATTATTGATTTAGCGCCTTGAACATTAATAGATTGATGTGAGAATCATTTTTTTATCGTTGAATAATTATTGTTTGAATATCAAGGTATTATTTTTATGCAGCTCAAAAGCGAATAGTGGTTCGCTTTTGAGCTTAGATTTGGACAAGATAGAAAATTAGTCTTTTGCCTTACGACCGATAATGATCAAGGCGATAACTCCCAGAATCATGATGAATATTCCATAATGATTCCAAAAATTACGTTGCATTTTATTTTCTTGGTATTCAGGATTTTTACTTAAGGTTGAAATGACATCATCAGGTAATTCATAAAACGTATCTGGTTCTGCATCGGTCATGCCGACTAAGGTGCAGTCCCATGTTTTGACATCTGCCCATAAGATCCCAAAGTGACTACATTTATATCCTGCATTTAAGCTTTTAAGATCTTCATATTGACTTAATACTTCTTGTGGAAATGGGCCAACCTTAAACATTTCATCGCCTGTATTGAAAACTAACAGGCCTTTCGCTTGAGCAGGGGCTTGCCAGAGAAAACACAGACATAACATCATGAATAATTTTTTTAACATTTGATTTACTCCAATCTTTAGATTGTCTTTTTATTAAGTTGATCATTTTAAGTTGATCGTTTTATTCTAAAAATAGTCATTTTTTAGCGGTTTGAAAATATCAGAAAATGATCGAAATGTCATTTTTTATATTGAAAATAAACAGGATTATGGCTGAATTTTTATTCAAATTTCCACATGGTGATTTAGGCGATATGTTTCGAGTCAAATATACTCAATCGCCATAATCGATTCCTGATCATGGCTTTAAAGCTGATCCAAAAAAATTGTTGAATTTATCAAACTGATTTAGCACTTGTTCAACCTTGGCAATCCGTTGTTCTAAACTTCCTGTTAAAGCGATGTATGGAATCCGACGTTGTTTGAGATCCGCAATAATTTGCTGATGAAAAATAGCTCTTTTTTGGGGGCCGCTACGATCCCAAGTGTCGTCATAAGCAATATCATCTTCACACAAGAAAAATAAGTCATAGCGCTGTGCATTTTCGAGTGCAAGTTGTTTGAGGTGCTTAGGTAATCGTCCATGATAATCCATACAAAACATCGCTGTGGTTATCGCGTTGGTATCTACAAATAAATAACGTTTTGCATCTAAAGTGACCTGATCTTCATAGGCGATATGACGATCTGCAATAATATTGAAATCTTCAAAACCGATACGACGATCAACTTGGTGAGTTTCCCAATATTCACGCCCATATTCTGGGGCAAAAGTTGTTGCATACTTTTTCGCAAGCGCTTCAACCAGAGTCGACTTGCCTGTAGACATTGCACCGACAAAGACGACTTTGCTAATCAAATCTGCATAGACACAGTTGGGGATAAATTTCCGATTTTGAAAGGCATTTGCTCGAATCATTGTAGCGGAGATCGGCACCTGTAGACGTGATTCATCCACTCTACGATCAATTGCATTGAGTGCAGTGCTGACATGTGCACCATAAAATTCACTACTATAAAAATGCGAAATTTTCACGCCATTGAGCTTTTGAATGATGTAATTTTCTTGTTCTATTTCAAACGCCCGATCATTGGAATATCCCTCAGGTCCATCCCATGCCTCAATCACATGAATTTGAGGAAATAAATCTCGGATCCATTGGGCGCGAATGTTTAAAGGGATGCTTGTAATTGAACTTTGATAGATCAAAACATACAGCTCATCCACTTCTTGTAATGCTGTTTCAAATACATGCATATGACCTGCATGTAAGGGTGCATATTTACCGAGTGTCAGTCCGATTTTTTTCATAGTTTTTAAATTCAATAGGATGGGTTTGAGTGGTTTTGTGCAAGTTTATTCCAGTTAAAGTAGCCGTAGATGGCATTGATCAGAAAGGCTGACCACATCAATAACATCATTGCACCATCACCACTACCATCAAGGGTTCGGATCGCCCACATTAAAATACTGAAGATATTTAAAGTAATATAAAACCACCATTGCTCTTTAAAACGCAGCAGCATCAAAATCGTTGCTGTGATTGCAAGAATATTGGTGGTTGCATCTATATAAGGCGTATTTTGAGTGGGAATTTGGGCAAGCAGATAACCGAGTATCGCAATACAACCTATATTGCTCAGGGTGATCAAAATCAAATAAGCCTGCCGAAGGGTATAGGCCCGTTGTAATTGTTTTTCTTTGGTATGTTTCTGCCAAAGTAGCATGCCGATCAAAGCGGTTGGGACAAAGAACAAGAGATTCAGTCCCATTTCGCCATAAAGCCCGTTGTTATAGCAAATCCATGCATAAGCACAGCTATTAAATAAACCAAAACTATAATTGAGAATATTGCCTTTTGCTGCTAATACCACACAGAGAATTCCGCTGAGTAATACCACGAAATTAAACCATGTATCGTGTTGAACTAAGGTAATGATACAGCCGATGAAAATAAAACTAAAAAGCCAAATAATCTCAAATACATTCCAGTTTTTGAAAAGAAGGTGAAAGAGGGAGGGGGAAAAGAGTTTCAACATAGGGTTTGTAATTCTAAGTAATGCTGTTGGTGTTATTTGCTGGTAATTTATACCCGATTTAAATCCTACAGACGATTTGAAATTTTAGTTTAATCGCATGCAAGGACTGGATTTTTGACCATTGTTTTTTACCAAGCTTGCTGATAAATCCATTGTCATTATTTGTTTTTTACGTATTTATTCAAGTGATGTTTGATTAAAGAACCTTCCCAATATTTCTTTGGGAAGGATGGGTTTTTCCAACAATATTGAGTGAAGCTTAGTTGAAATTAGGCTTGTAATCAAAATTCTGAGTGACCACATTGTCTGAAAATGGACGAATTGTTTTCTTTGCCAAAGTAATGGTATTGATCATATTGTTTGGAAAAATTTCGATGGTGTTATTAAATTCTTCAACATTACGGTTAAATATGGTGATTGCTGCACCGACATTTTCATTTTGTTCTTGAATATCATCCATCATTTTTGCATACAAAGTATCCGCTTTGAGTTCAGGATAATTTTCAACCACCACATTTAAACTTTTCATTAAATCTTGATTGAGTTTTTCAACATGTTGCAGTTGAGAAACATCGGTATTGTTTAGATTTAGATTCAAAATTTGCTGACGTAACTCGGTCACTTTTTCCAAAGTTGATTTTTCAAACTGTGTATATTGTGCCAAAGTTTGCTCTAAAGTTTCCAGTGTTTTTACTTTCTGGCGTTCAAAGTTAGCAACTTCAGCCCATGCGCGTTGTGTCGCATTGAAATAACGCACAATGTTATTTCTGACCAGAATACCCCAAACGATCAGAACAATAAAAATCCCAATAAATATGATTAAACCCATTTTGATTATTCCTTTTGATTTATGAAATCAAGTTTAGCATGCACTGTTTAAATTTTTCATATTCAGGCATGGTTAATGTTCTTAAATGTCCACGAAGTGCTGAAATATCCTGAAGCTTTTGTTTTTTACGACGAATGCGAAAGAGATCTTGATCTCCCATATAGCACAGCATATTTTCTTCAAAATGATAAACAATATCACCTGAATAGTGTTGAAAAAAATCACTTAATTTTAAGGTGATACTTGGACTAATGGTACGGGCAAGTTGATGTTGATCATAGCCAAAAATATATAAATTTTGACTGACCAGAATATCCGCAGTTTTCCATATTTGGGTATAGGGCGGAATAAATTCATGATGTTTATTACTGGCGGCAAAGCCGAGGGCGGGTAATTGAAAAATAAAAGCGCCCCATTGATTTTTATGAGTTTCCTTAATTTTCTGTTTTTCACCCTGAGTATTGGGCAGTGAAAACTCATCGACATAATGATATTGAAATAACATCACATGATGTTCTTGTTCACCATCAAACCATTTGGTGGATGCAAATTGTTCAATCTCATTCAACACATTGCCTTGCGAAAACAATGGAAAACTTTGTTTTAACTTACTCATGACCAAAAAGGTATTGCTTGTTGTGGAGATATGACTTGGGGTTTTATTAAAATCTAATTCGTAGCGGAGAAACATCATGCGCTGTTCTAAAAAATTGATGACTTCATCAATTGGATCGCTTTGCTCATAAATTAAATAAGCAGCAAAACAGCATAACAAGGCTGCTAATAGACTCAGTGGGTAGGGAATATAGTGATGAATCAGCCAACCAAAAATTGCAGTTAGTACCCCAATCATAAACAGCAGTCTGGGGATGAGGTTATGAAAAAATAACTCTCTACATTCTCCCCACGGATGTAAGCCATCTAAAATATCTTGTGCAGATTGAGCCTGTTGTCCAATTTCCCAAAGCCGGGCGATATTGCGCATCACATGTTTATTTTTTCTTGTGCGTAGGTGAAGCAATCGCTCAACGGTTTCTATAGGCATGGCAAATAATCATGATTGAAGTCTATTAAAGTTCGAATTCCAGATTGATCAGTATGCGATAAATTATTGTATCGACAAAGTAAATTGTTTATTTTTCAACTTTATTTGTCGCATAATGAGGCTGGACTTCTTGTAGAATCGTGATCAGTGAATCTTTAAGCTGTTCATAATCAGGCATGTTCATACTTTCAAGTTGTGCAGCCAAATCATAGACAGTTTGAACTTTATCGACTTGCATTTGCGCTTTGGTAATATCTGTTTTAAACAGCCAGCACAAAGAAGGGCGCTGGTCTTGAACATAAAAATCACCTTTAAAATAAGCCATGGCTTGATCAAGCATTAATACATGATTTGGTGTAAAAAATTTGGCAAGTTGCATTTCATTTGTACCACTTAATTGGTACTGATTGTCGAAACGAATATCCCCACTCGACCATTTTACGCCAAGACGGCAGGCTCGATTTTGTTTAGATGAAATACTGATACCTTGAGCAGGGAAGTTTTCTAGGATGATCCCCCATAAATCATAATGACGATATTCAGTCTTTTTCTTGCCTTCTGAATCACGAGTTTCGACTTCATCCACATAATGATAATTAAACAGCATATATGGATAGTTGATACCGTTGACCTGCCAAGCGCCATAAATGCAATGAGCAATGGTATTTTCATGATCCCCTAAACTAAATAGCGGGAAATTATAGGGAGACTCAATATTTTCATCGAAGGCATTGGGATAGAAGCGGATTTGATATTTTGCTTCGAGGTTCTTTTGATGAGCATCTTCAACCAATTGATTGAGGGCTTTTGTCGAAGTGCGTTTATAGAAAGCAAAAGCCACACTTGCACCCACAACCAGTAAGAGTATCGGGTGGGTAAAAATAGTCAGTACAAATAAGCCAATCGCAATCGCGATAAAAAGCCAAAAAGTATAATTTTGAATAGACAGACTCGGATCATCTTGCCAATTCTTTAAGCTTGCAATGATCTGTTCAAAATCTTGATTTGAAGAGAGTAACTGATTGATCGCATGGATATTGTGCTGAGTCTTGCCATTATTTGCGTGTTGTTGACTAAAGGCATTTTGAATTTTTGTCAGTAAATCATTCATCTTTATTCATTATTGTGGCAAGTGCTTAGATGCCTGATTGTAACGAAAAAATGATTTTGAATGCAAAGTGTCGTGTTTAAACCACACTTTGCATATTGGTAGTCTGACTAAGCAATAACTTTTAAATAGGTTACGCTTCGTTAGACCTTAGCCATTTGCGTTTTCAATCAGCATTGCATCGCCATAACTAAAGAAACGATATTTGCTTGCAACAGCATGTTGATATGCGTTCATAATATTGTCACGGTTGGATAATGCAGATACCAACATTAACAAGGTAGATTCTGGTAAATGAAAGTTGGTGATCAAGCGATCAACCACACAGAACTGATACCCTGGATAGATAAAGATTTGTGTATCGCCTGTCCATGCGGCAATTTTTCCCCCAGACGCTTGCGCTGCACTTTCTAAGGCACGTGTTGCTGTCGTTCCGACGGCAATTACTTTGTTGCCACGTGCTTTGGTTTCTTGAATCAATTTTGCAGTTGCTTCAGGCACATCACACCATTCACTGTGCATGATGTGATTTTCGATCTGATCTGTGCGTACTGGTAAGAATGTTCCAGCACCCACATGCAAGGTTACAAAAGCTTTATTTACGCCTTTTTGCTCTAATTTTTCTAATAGGGCTTGGTCGAAATGCAAACTTGCTGTCGGTGCTGCTACGCTTGCCAATTTGGTTGGATCGTTAAACACGGTTTGATAGCGTTCTGTGTCAATGGCTTCTGCTTCACGGTTAAAGTAAGGCGGAATAGGTAATTGTCCATATAAATCTAAAACTTGCAAAATAGGTTGTGAAAACTCCACCACAAATAAGTTTTCATGACGCCCTGTTACCGTCACTTTAACTTCATCTTTGCCAATAAATAACTCAGCACCTGCTTTAGGCGAATTACTGGCTTTGATATGACAATGTGCAATGGTCTGATCAAAAATACGTTCAACCAAAACTTCAATAGCACCACCAGAGGCGCGTTTACCTTTTAAACGTGCTTTCATCACTTTGGTATCATTAAGTACCAATAAATCACCTTCATTGAATAAATCAAAAACATCGGTGAAGTGAAGATCTTGGTATGAACCATCTGCATTGAGATGTAAAAGGCGAGAAGCGCTACGTGTTTCAAGTGGGTAGCGCGCAATGAGTTCGTCGGGAAGTTCGAAATTAAAATCGGAGAGTTGCATCATGAGGAAGAAAAACTGACATTTGGGATTTAAAAACTGTCGCTAGTATAGTCGTTTTTCAAATTAATGGCTGAAATTGATGTTTTATAATCCAAAAAAACCAGATATGCCTTAAAATTAAACAAATGTGAAAACTTGTCGTTGACAAGAAAATGAAACGCGCTATTATACGCACACAACCTCTCCCGAGGTGGTGAAATTGGTAGACGCGGTGGACTCAAAATCCACTGTCAGCGATGACGTGTCGGTTCGAGTCCGACCCTCGGGACCATTAGTTTAGGTTAAACAGATTAGATAAACCCCGAAGCCTTGATGCATATAGGCTTCGGGGTTTTTTCGTTTCTGGGTGTTGGGTTTTTTTAAGGTATTTTGAGGTATTCTTAGCTATTCATTTACACGTTTTTTACACATTTTTTAACGTGTGTTTATTTGTATAAGTCATTGAGGTTGTAAACTTTATGAGTCTGTCAATTTATCAACTTGAAAATGGTAAGTGGAGAGCAGATCTTATTGCCTTCAATCAAAGAAAAAGTAAAACATTTAAATCCAAGAATGATGCGAAACGATGGTCAGAGATTAAAGAGCGTGAATTCTTCTTAAATTTTTCTACCAAACAAGCTTTAAATAATAAAATAGTTCTTACTGTAGAAGAAGCATTGACTAGATATATGAATGAAGTGTCTAGGTATAAGAAAACTGCGAAAAAAGAGATCCAACGGCTAAAATATTATCAAAATAATCTACCTTTTGTGGATTGGCCATTAGCTAATTATCGCTCTGAATATCTCAAGCAATGGGAAAGCATAGTTATGAACCGGACAATACGCCCTTTAAGTGCTGCGAGTGTACTTCGTGACTATTCAACACTATCTGCATTTTTTAACTGGTGTAGACGAGATAAAGGTTGGATCGACTTTAATCCAGTTGAAAATTTACGGAAGCCCAAAAAACCTGAACATCGTGAACGTCGTATTGAAATAGATGAATTGCAAAGCATACTTACAGCTTTGAAATATACACCAGGCACAGTTCCAAATTCGAAGATGCAAGAAGTAGGTTTAATATGGTTAATTGCAATGGCCACTGGTATGAGATCAGGTGAAATTGTTAATAGACCATTGTCAGATGTTTTTATAGAAAAACGTTTTATACGTTTGCCTGATACTAAGAATGGATCTAGTCGTAATGTCCCACTTGATGATTTTGCGCTTCAGCTTTGGACGTTGGCCATAAAAATTGACCGTAAAAATTCTCCAAAAGTTTTTACTATTTCTGATGGCTCTAGGGATACATTGTTTAGAAAGGCTCGAAAGGCTGCAGGTTTAGAAAATTCCGATTTAACATTTCATGATTCGAGACATGAAGCGGCAAGTTTAATGGCTAGACGTATAAAAAATGCTTTAACTTTATGTAAGATTTTTGGATGGAAAGATCCCAAGCAGGCTTTGATTTACTACAATCCTACTAACGATGAAATTTTAGAAGAACTAAATATCAGTCCTGGTTTATCAAGATTAATCGCTTAGAAAATCATAAATAAAATAAAAGCCACTTTTGTGGCTTTTATATGTTTTGTTTTTCTCAATTCCCATTGTATTTCAAATTTGATTTATCAAACGCCATAGCATATTTAATTACATCTGTTGCTTTCCAACGTGGTGATGTACGGTCACTATCTTTTGATGTCGGTAACTGTCGACTAGGTGGAAAGTTAGGGCATGGGATAATGTTTTTTCTCGTATAATCCACTGTATATTTTAGATATTTTGCGATATCTTTTTCGTCCCAGAGTTGGTGTTCAACAGGTAGAATCAATTTTGAATCCAATACTTTTGTCATTTTTAAAAGATATTGATCGAATGCGTTATCGTTCATGCTGCATCCTCCAATTTCCTAGCTTCTTGGCGTTCCATCAATGCAATTTTTGCATGAACACCTAAACGATCTCGCCCTAGTACTTCAGCAATAAAATGTACTGGATATTTATCTTCAAGCATTGAAATAAGTACTTTTTCTTCACATGGCCACCAACCGCCACGAGCAATTTTAAAAAGGTTATTTTTCATAAGTTATTTCTCCTTAAAAAGAAGTGCAAGCTTCTTTATTTACGCTTTAAAAATTATTTAAAAGATGTTTGTTGGTTGTAGAATGGATTAGTAAAAAGCCAGCATTTGACGACACGCTCACGCATTTCTGATGTCGCATTTTTAACTTCATCTGCAGGGAAGTTTTTAGACTTAACCGGTTTATTCATTTCAATGAATTTATAACGTCGGCTTGAGCGAAGCAGCGTTCGCATTTCATTGATATCTGGTAACGATTGATAGTTACGGGCAGCGACTTTGTAGACTTCATTGAGATTGAGAGCGATGCTTTGAGCGTCTTGATCATGATGATTTAAGCTGAATGCTGCATTTCTGCTGACATTCATATATTCGTAAGCATCCCAAAATTGTTGAACCATTGGGTGGTCGCTACATAATTGCTCCACACGTTCCCGTGCCATTGCCTCTAAAATACGTTTAGCATCGCAAATTTCTTCTAAGTCGATGACTTCATTTAAAACATGTTGTTCAAGTGCATCAATCATTGCTGATACTTGTGCATGACAAAGGGCAATACGTGTATGAGTAATGCCTTTTTGATGAAATTCTTCTTCTAAAGCTTGGATATTTTCTGAATATGTTTGCAGAATTTTTGCTTCATTTTTTAAGCAATGCGTCATGTAAGTACAAGCATCTTCCAATGAAATACGAGAAAGACGATCGGCAATTCTTTTCTTTTCAAGGTTATGGCCTTTCGTTGTCACTGTAATATGCAAGGTACGAGATAAAATCGCCTCTGAGGCTTGTATAGGCGTGTTTTGGCTGATCATGATTGCACCACGGAAAGGTGGCTCATACGTTTCATTCCCTGCGGTTTTTAAGCCTTTTGAACGTATTGCTCGACCGTTAAAAGCATCTTTCAATTCGTCCCAACTAAATTTAGCTTTTTGGACACCACCATTTTGATCATTTCGATCGCCCTCAATCAGAACGATCGGCATATTAGAGGCTTGGGCAAAATTACGATAAATTGCCACACTGGTAGATTTATTCGGATCAAAACCTTCATAGGCTTCTCGACCGCTAAACTTCCATAACAACTCTAGCAAAGTTGATTTACCTGCACCTGCTTGACCAACAAATTCAAAAAAAGGATATGAGGAGTTAAGTGCACGTATCTGCTCGGCAAAATATGTTCCTGTCCACCAAGCAAGAATGATTAAGCCATTGGCTCCATTCAATGTATAAAAATCTTTCCACCAACTAGCTGAAAATTCCTTTTTAGGATTCAGGGTAATCACTGGTGTATTTGCCAAGCTTTTTAATTCCTTTTTTCCTGTTTTGTAGAAATCATGTTCATTTTTGGGGATAACTTGCCCATTATGCACAGCATATTTATCAAAGATATACTGCCTGCAGTACAGAGTTCATCTAGTTCATGTACTGTCCATGCCAAGCCTGTCCATTTACCAATAAAATTGGCTTTCTGACGACCAAAACGATCAGGACGATCAATAATCCTTTCCCAATAGATTCCGTCAGCTAATTTGAAGCGAACAGTTGCACTGACTAAATTTCTATTTTTAGGCGCTTGATATAATTCCTGTGTATATCTGCCTTTTAAATTTTTAAGGTTAAAACCTCGGCCATCCCTCAAATATGCATCTGCAGCCGCATTTGGATTTTCAGGGGTTTTAGGGTGATATTCTGACCAATCTTTGAAAAATTCTTCGCAGATATCTTTGACGTATTCCTCATAACCACACTTATTAATACGTCCACATTTCACCATGCGTGGTGTTTCTGCATGTGTGTAAAGTTCTTTCTCATTACAACTTGGGCAAAGACCTTGACGATACCATTCACCGACTCTTTTAAAGTTAAATAGTTGGTTAAGTCTGTCGTCGATACGACGCTGAAGATCCATCATTAATGCCTATATAAGTTTCATTTGTAGAAGTCGATTGCGGTAAGTCGTTGCCCTGGTCAAATCAATTGTTGACGAATGGAAGAGCGCAGAAATAAAACCTTCTACATAATTTTTTTGGTGTTCATCAAGTGAGGTTTGGAGTTCTAAACTTTCGATGTGATGTTCAAGTTCTTGCTCCCACTGGCGTTTATGCTGTGGTAATCCTGTTTGAACTTCAGGATTAGGATTGATGCTGTTCTGAATCGGTCGCACCATTTCTAAACTCGCTGCAAAACTTGCAAGGCATTGATCATTGCGACACGAAACAATCAGCTCATGTAAGAGTGGCGAAGGTCTTTTCCGACTAGATACATGCATACGCATGCCACAGTGAGGGCAATAAAAACCAATTGATTTACTCATCATTACCTCTGAATTTAATTAAGTAATTGTTGCTCCCGACACCAAGAACCTAATTTTTCTTCTGCTACAAAAAATTGCAAAGAAATGTAAATAAGCTCATGCAATTCTGTGAATGGCTCAAAAGCAGTGACTTATGATGATTTTGTTTCTTGAGAGAAAGTATCTAGTTCAGCTTCGACGAGACTTTTAATCCATTCATTGAGTGACATGTTGAGTTTCGCAGCTTCAATACGAGCTAAACGACGATTTTCAGGTGTTGTGCGAAAGCTAATTTGTACTTCTTTTTGAGATTCTTGAGTCGCCATGTCTGTTTCCTTTTGAAGCCACAGTTATTAAACTGTGGTAGATATAGAACTTTGTTAAAATGGTAAATAAGTAAAGCAATATTATCCCAAATGGGATAATTAATATATGGATTTATCCCAAATGGTAAATGAGAATAACGATCAAAGAGGCGACCGACTTCGTCAGGAACGATCACGCCTAAATTTGTCTCAAAAAGATTTCGCTGCTTTATTTGGTAAAAAGAATATGGCTGTAATGCGCTATGAGAAGGGTGAGCGTGTTATGGGGCAGGATGATTTAGAAGCACTCCATAAAGCAGGTGTGGATGTTTATTACCTAATTACTGGTGAGAGGACTCAGCCAAATTTACTTTCAGATGACGCCAAGAAATTGCTTAAACTGTGGGATTCCGTAGAACTGAGTCAGAGAGATACTTTGATGACTTTGATAAGGAATTATGCTGAGAGTTTTTCTAAAAAGTGAATGAATGAGTAAATGGGTAAAATCTCATTTACTCTAAGCTTTTATAAAAAAAAGAAAAATGCTATAAATTGAGCAATTTAAAATTATTAAGTTTATAAGAGTTTTATATGTATATTAATGAAGTTGTTAGTTATTTAGGGGCTTGGGAAACTTTTCAAAATAAGCATCCATATTTATTAGACGAATTACAGCAAATTTTTGAAAATGTCTCACATCAGCTCTACAAAAAATATAAAGAAGATAATTCAAATTTTAGAGTTTTTGCATCGATTAAAGACTCTTTGATCCACGAATTAGACGTTCTAAATTGGGATGATAACGGTTATTCCAACATCACTATAGGACCAGTAGTTAATCCGAGTTTAGGTCTAAAAAAAGACTCATGTTATATCAAAATTGCTACTGCAAGTTCATCATCTATTTTAATGTCATGGATATACAGCGATATCCAAACAGCCAATAGGATTGGAGATATCTCTATACCTATTCTTTTAGTTTTAGATTTTTCAGAAAAGGAATTCTTAGATAACTTAGATAACTTAGATAAAAATGATGTAACCAATCCATCAATTGGAACAAGAAAATACTTAAAATTCGTTAAAAGAAAATTAGAAAGAATTTCACCACTTACGTTTGAGTATCCCTTTTTAATTTTAGGAGTCGGATTTAGCGAATTTGCAATCAAAGTATTAGAAGTTGAACATGAAACTCAAAAGAAAAATGATCAAGATATAAAAATTGATAGATGTATAACTTTTGAGCCTGAATATTATCAAGCTGGTATTGGAATTCTTAGCTATTTTGGTACCGTATTACGTGATAAATATCCTGATCAGAATGCAACTGTTAAAATTGAACAACATGATTTAACTGTTCGCATGATTATAGAAACTGAAGATGGGAATATAGAAACTTTAGAAAAAGCATTACATGAATATGAACTTGTACTCAAAGGTCAAAAGAGTGCTGAAGAGTTTTATCTATCCCCAATAAAAGCATTAGAATTAAAAAATCAGCTTCATTTATTTAAGTTCCAGATCGAGTCTCAAAAAGAAATCATCTCCTTACAAAGAGGTCAAATTCTTAGCTTAGAAGCTATTGTTGATAAAGCACTAGCCCCTATAACTCAGCCACCATTAACCATCGTTAATCAATTAAGTAATACTCAAACTATAGCGATGAATCATAGAATAGAGCTCAATCACTCATATGATGATTTAGATAAATTGATAGATATTACTGAGAATGAAGCATTAAAAAAACGCTTAGAAAGGGCTTTAATTGCATTAGATGCTGCTCAGAATTTAGATGATGAAGAAGAAGTGAAAAATTCTGGTGGTATGAAGCAACTTGCTAAAATATTGAATGAAGCAAATGAGGTAGGATCTGAAGTTAATGATTTAATAGAAAAAGGTGGTCAGGCGGTTGAGTTAATAAAAAATTTAGGCCGAAAATATAATAGCGTTGCAGAGTGGTGTGGTTTACCTGTTATTCCTAGTTTCTTTGTTAAGGATTAATATGAGAGTTACAATTCTAACGATAAGTGCAATTTTTGCTATTTTTGTTGCTTTTGTCCAAATAACAAAGTTTTTTTTAGAATTAAATGCTAATAAAAGGAAGCAATTAAAGGAAGATTATGAATCTGCTTTGTTAGCCTTGAAACATACTGCTCTAGAAGATGAAAACTATGCCAATATGCAAGAATTAGCAGAAATGAGAAAGTTTCAGTTATTGATCGGAATCCCTTTTATTACTAAGAATTGTGCTAAACACTTGTTGGCTCAAACAAATCAAACTGCTTCAATTTTTAGATATAGACGTAGTGTTGGAATGGTAGAGTTTTCTGAAATAGACCAAAAGTTTAAATTTAGCTATGGTTTTAGAACTACCTGGTTTAGAAAGTTTAAAAAATATTCTGCATTTTTGATATATCTTTTTCTTTTTATTATTGGATTTGCTCCTATATTCTTTTGGAATTTTATTGATCCTCAAGGGCTTTTATATGCAAATATTACTGAAAAATATTCTATTGAAGGATTTTGGATTATTCTTATTTTTTGGATAATTTTATTTATTTCTTCTGCATTTTTCTTTATTGATTATTCAGCTAAAGTTCATTTTGGTGAAAAATTGGTATATAAAAATTTTTAGAATAATTTTATAAGAAATTTTTTTAGATCTCTTTTTAATCGTAAGAAAAAGCCCTCTTAAGAGGGCTTTTTTTATTCATTACTTTCTAGTTTACGTATAACTTGCCTGACTTGCTCTTGAATAATAAATAGAGTGCTTGAGACAGACTCTCCGGTAAGCGACTCACAGTTTTCAGTACTTTCAATTAATAAAGCTAAATGTTTATCTAGTAAAGACAATCTAGTTTGAATGTCCATAATTTTTACCCCTTGTCATTTATGGCTGAAAAGCCATTTGCAATGAGATCGGATAATTCATAGAAATACTTCCAACTTTGTTCCGTGTTTTCAAGTATTAAGATCGCTTGCACAGAACTAATACTTAAATTATAGCTATCAAACTTTTGATTATAGTGATAATCAATATTTTCTCTGAGTTTTGACCAGATAATGTTGGTTTCAATAAAAGTTTTATAAGACACATTTGGATTGATGAAATTATAAAGTTTTTTTGAAGAAACAAAAAACTGACGTTTTTTGGTCTGCGGATTTTTAACTCTAAGAATAATTTTAGAAATTGTCATTATTATATCCTTATCAAGTTTTCAGGTAAGACTTGTTCAGGCGTGTGCCATTGCCATCTATTGATATTGAGTCTGTTACTTGCTGAAACGGTATAAGCAATGACAGCGTTCGTTTTGTTACTCCAAAAGTGCAGACGTGGATCGTCAAAAGCAATGTCCAACTTGTGTTGGCGAAGCTGTCGATATAGGGCACGGTTTTGGCTTGGGATTGTTTCTAGCTGCTCAGGTGTTGCTTCTGGTTCGATAGGTGAGTCAGTACCTACAATTGTTTCAGTCACGGTTTTTGGTTTAGCGATAGTTTTGGTTTGAGAGACTGATATGCCAAACAATTCTTTCAGTTTTTTATAGTTGATAGTGTAGTAATTAACTCGCATAGATTTGTTTGAATCTAGCTTATTGATTTCAATTAAATCTAATTCTTTAAGTTTTGAAACAGCACGTTTGATGGTTGAAAGGCTGAATAAACCGAGTGTTGATGTCCATTCCTCGAATGTATGAAACCACCATTTTCGATTATTGTATTGAGTCAGGTTCTTTTTCCGCTTGTATTTACGAGTTTCGTTGAGTAAGTAATACAATTTTTGTAAGAACGTTGCTGCAGGCAAGCCTAGCTCTTTTGAGAGCATAGGCGAGGCAATAATCGGATATTCGTTGTTTTGCAAGAGTATGTTTTTCATATGTCATACCCCGTGCGATAAGACTCCATATAACAGGCTTTACATCGTGCAGCCCATTTCTGAATCCCATTTTTTAAGCCATTTTTAAAATAAAATTCTTCGTCAAAAGGAAAATACTCATTGCACATTGGGCAACATTTTTCAGTACCTAATTCGGTTTGTATATATATTTTAGGCATGATTTAACCTCGTTTTTTAGAACGAAGAAATTTCAAAATTTGAGTACTGAGTTTTTCAGGTTGGGCGAAATCGGGCGCATTTAAGCGTTGAATGCAGAGGGTGTCTAGGTTTTGATACGCAGGTGCTGAATGCACACTTTTGTTTTGAGTGTTCATAGTCATTTTCCGTTTGATAAGTTTTAAAACCCATCATCATTACTTCTCACGGTAATGGTGACAGACTACACAGGGGTGAGAATATCGCTCAAACGGTTGCGACCAGCACAAGGCTGCCCTGCATAGCCTGTCATAACGACTGACTAAACAGCGGGCAAAAAAAATGCCGCTTAGTGCGACTTTATTTTGCACCGTTTGATGATAAAATAGGTTCTCACGCCTATTCACAGTTTCGCTGTGATATTTGCAATATAACGATGATTTTTTTTGAAGTCAACAATGGGGTGAAAATTTCATTCTTTTATATCTCTAATACTTAATTCTATTTATATAAAGAAGATTGGTTCAATTTGATACAATGCTTTGGCTCATAGTGAGCTAATGGATCGGGTCATGATGAATCGATGCATGGGGTCAGATATAAAGGTTAATAATGGAAAATAATTCAGAAAGTTCTAATGCTAATAGTGAAAAAATTCTTTACGAATTTGATGAAGTATGTGATCTATTAAATCGTTATATTGAAACAATAATAAATGATGAAAAAGCTGATGGAGACCCGTTAGATAGATCTATCAAAGAGGTTCTACGAAGCCTTCTAAATGGAAAAATCATACAATTTAGAGAATTTATACAAGAAAATTTTGAAACTTTCGAAAATAATGAGTTGACTAGTATACTAACCAATCATTTACGTAGTTTTATCGCTAGTATAGTAGCTCCAGGTAATAAAAATGATCAGGAACACCTAAAAAATGTTTTGGATAGTACTAAACAATTTATACAAAAATTTGAAACGATAAGACTATCTATTATTTCATTACAAAATGCTAATCAATTAATTAAGCATCAATTACAGCCAGCGATCGATGAAGTAAAGGAAAAAGTTAAGGATTTTGAATCAGTGCGGTTAGCATTAGAACAAAGAGAAACAAGCTCTATTTATTTAGATTTACATAAAAAGTATAAAGAGGAATTTGAAAAAAATAATTATTATTTTTTTGGTACATTAATTATAGCTGTAACCATTACTTTTCTAACTTCAATTAAAATTAATTCATTGAATGTATTTTTTACTAGTGAGTTGAATTATTGGGTTTTCTTTATAACGACAAAGGTTCTAATACTTTCTATCACAATTACTTTATGTACTTTATTTTTAAGAAGAGCATCTCATGCAAAAAAAATGCATGAGCAAGCTTACCAAACTCATGTAGAAATTAATGCTTTTCCAATTCATGTAAGGTCTTTAAAAGAAGAAGATAAGCATGAATTAATAAAAGAGTTGGCACTAAAATACTTTGGTAAAGAACTAGATCAAACTCAAAATGATAAAATTGGGGATTTGATGCAGGATCAAATTACCTCAAGTACAGAGCTAATTCGTGCAAGCGCCGAAATGTTGAAGGCTAGAAATGGAGGGAAAGATGAATAAGGCAGAATCTTGGATTGTCTCAATATTTGTGAAAATAATTCAATCTGTTTCTACAGAACAAGATCGTTTAGACATTCTTTTATGGTTAGCATTGGTTCGTGAAATTTTAGAAAATAAATCATTTTCGACTTTAGATAAAATTCAAAAAATTAAAGAAATATCTCATGCAGGAGAAACTGTAAAAATTGTTATGCGTAGTGTAACTACCTCGCTTAACAATTATAAAAATGCAGATATTCCATGGTCTGTAAAAATTGCTATTCCAATTACTTTAGGAGCAGCTGCCATAGTCGGTGGACCAGGTGTAGGTATTGCAGCTTTTGGTGGTGCAATAGGTATGCCTCTTTTGGTATTGGTATTTCTAGGTACAGCAGGAATTACCTCTATATTTGAATCATTTTTCACATCTAAAGCGAGTCAGTCTTATATAGGCGTGGTGATGGCTTTGATTATTAAAGATGAAATGTATAGATGTGCCAATAAGCAAATGCAAGAAGCTATGATGAGTGAACCACTTCAACCCAAAATGGCGAATGTTCCTAAAGAAGTTGAAAAGCTTAAACAATCTTTGTGGACTATGGATACTTATGCTTTTGAACAGCATGTTATGAGCTTTTTTCAAGATAAAGGTATGTTGTCTTGGGTTACTAAGAAGTCCAATGATGCAGGTGTTGATGGTTTTGCTAAACATGAAAGAGGTTTAATAGTTGTTCAATGCAAACGCTACTCTGAATTTAATTTAGTTGGACGTCCTGCTATACAGCAATTCAAAGGTGTTATTGAAGAGAATCAGGCTTGGAGAGGATTTGTCGTTACGACAAGTAACTTTACCCAAGAAGCAAAAGAAAGTGCTTTAAAAAATGAAAAATTGATTTTGATTGGTATGGATCAATTGGTTGAATGGCATTTGAGTGGTGGAGTAAATATTAATTAATTATTATAAATAGGATTGGAGAATTAAATAAAAAGAGATAAAAGAGTAAATTTATTGTAGAATTAGATTAATTCTAGTACTGAATTGATAATTTAGATGTGGTAATTTAAAAGGATAATGATATAAATAAGTGCGCTAATGTATAGAAAAATAGTTGTTTGCAGGTTTTATATAATCATCCTTGGGTTAAATGTGAAATAACATTAATTTTTAAAAATTATTTTACTTAAGTATATTTTCGAATAAAGCTAACAGACTAGGATTTCTTTTCTCAATGCTTATACCTTGAGCTTGTTTAAAAGAGTTTATTTCGAATTCATTTAAACGAAAGTATTCATATGTATATTTACCTTTTTGAGTTATTGGTTTGTATATTGTTAGCCTATTCCCTTTGTAGTCTGATTTTATATAATCAATATGATCGTCATATTTATCTAGATTTGGATGTATTATTGAATAGAGTGATGAATTGAAATAATCCTTTTTAAAGGATAGTTTATGGATTATATCTTTCCTTTTAAAATATACTCTTCTACTAGGATTTAATTTTTTTGCGAGACTAAGCAAGTCACTTTTTAAGAAACTATAATCATCTTTTTTAATATTCATATTACATCTTTTACAAGAAATTGATAGATTATCTAAATCATAAAAACAATCATTAAATACTGACTTAGGTAAAATATGCTCTATATCTAAAACAAAACTGAATTCACCAGTTTGATCCCTATAGCAGTAACAGCATCTCTGGTCTGTGCGAAAGTGTAAAAATGGCTTTAACTTACTAGATTTTAAATCATTAAGATGTTTTTGAACTAAGTAAATTTTTGTTCTTATTTTATCTTGAGTTAAATCCCCAAGAGTTGTTTCACCAGGCTTTAAATTTGAAGCTAAAGTATCAAAATCATAAGTTGAAGTGAGTAAGTTGGGGTTTAATTTCTGAATATTAGAAGCTGTATTTTTAAAATTTGTAACACTTGCATACCAAGGATCATCTGTTTTTAATGCCCATTGTATAGCCTTTATATCTTCAATATTATATTCAAAAAGCATTTTAAAATTTTCTCTCGATGATAAGGATAGCTTCATTTATTGCATTGATTTGTCGTTCGTCAAATGATAATTTTTTTATAGAACGAAGTTCACTGAGAACAGCTTCTTTTGTTTTATAACGATCATTAACATCATGAATTAAACTTACAATATGACGTGCTAGAAATGAACTCTCTGGGGTAATTACCCCAAAAGCTTCCCAAAAAATTGATTCTATACTTTTATCTTTATCTTCTTTTATATATTTTAGTTTATGATTTTTTACTTCATAAATAGCGTGATCAATACGTCTATTTGAAAATGCAGGTCTTATATTATCTAGGGATGAAATTATCAAAGGGGAGTGAGTCGCAACAATCATTTTAATATCATATCGGTAGAAAAAATAAATAATGTTTTCTAGATATGTTTTTTGCCATCTAGGGTGTAGGCTGCTCTCTGGTTCATCAATTAGGATAACTGTTTTTTTATCATTTTTATTTATCGTTGATGCTATAAATAAAATATTAAATAATAAATGGAGTTGTCCTGAACTTGCCTCTTCAACAGGTATAGCTATTTTTTTATTTTTGAAATAAAATTTAATTTTAACAACTTTAAGTCTATCTAAGAAATTTAAAATATCAAAATTTATTCTATTTTTATTGTTAAAGTGTGATGTTGAATCAAAATCGAACCAAAAAATATTTTCTACTCTTTCCCCGTATAAATTTTTAACTTTGATATTGTTTTTCCCATGTATATAATCCTCGAAAAGGATTAAATTTTCTTTATCTTTGAATATCCTATAAAGGAAATCCTGTTCCTCATCAGTTGATAATCTTTGTCTTTCATTCCAGATTTCAATTGCAAAGCCAATAGTTGGATCATAACCAATTTTTTGAAAAGCTTCTCTCAATATAAACTGATTTTTTTCATTTCCTTTTTTATGGCTGATGTAAGTTTCATTCAAAATATTATTAATAGTATTTTCAATAATTTTTGAACCATCTCTTGCACCTATAAAGTGAAAGTAACTACTTTTAAATGTAAATTTGTCAAATAAGCAGTTTGCTATAGCTATCACATTGTAGTTTTGTGCAACATACCTTTGAGCAAGTTGATTTAATGCAATACTTTTACCACTCCCATTTTCTCCAATTAAAACATTGACGACCTCTGGGAACTCTTGCGGAAGATATATTTGTAACTTTTCTGACTCAGTCATATAGAGGACTATTTAGTAAAAACTGATGAATTCTAGCTATATAGTTGGTTTTTTTCAATAAGATAAATTTAATGGTTAATGAAAAACTATATTCTGTTTTTTATGATCGCTTTCATATTGATTTACCTCAATTCAGATTTGATTCAAGTTCTAACTGTGTAAATAATCCATTGGATTTGTTGTATGTGTGAGTGGCTTTTTCAACGATCCATCTCAATTTATCAACCTCATTTTTAAAACCATCCAGTTTGACAGGTGACTCTGTGCTGATTTCAGGTATTCCATAGGCGAGACTAATACTGAACTTGGCCATTTGCCGTTTTATCTCATCCATTTTTGCATTTGCAGCACGTTGAGCATCCTCTTTACTTGCAAATGTCCCTTTTATGACTTTGGTCTTGGTTGTCGGATCATTGCCACCACCACGTTTTTCGGGATTACCTGACGTCACTCGTTGTCGTTTAGCTTTACCTAAATCTTGGTAGCCTGCAGAAACACCGGTGTAATCTGATTCCCGATCTTGCTCGTTATAACGGAATTGATCGCCAGTGCTCCTGGTCACAGTAATTGATGACAAATCTTGACCCGAAGCGGATTTAGCTGTGCCAGCCTTAAAAATAAGTAAACGATCTTTTTTGACTGCCATTTCTGCGCCATTGGTCTTTGCTAAACGTGCCAAAAGGTTGAGATCCGATTCATTGGTTTGATCGATATGATTTAAATTTATGGCTTTTAAATCGGCAGTCATGATCAGTTCTAATTGATGGTTTTTCGCAATTTCATTTGCAACTTCGCCAAAAGATTTGCGGTGATATGATTTTGACTTGGCAACTTTAATGCTGCTCTTGAAATTAGCGCTCGAGGCTTTTACGGTGATGACATCTGCAGGACCTGACCATTCAGCCTCATCGACAATGAAATCACCTTTATCGTGAAGTTCTTCACCAATGAACCCCATTTTACAATTCAGTCTTACTCCTCGTTTTGCTAATTCCAAAGCTCCATCACTATCATCAAGTACAATGCTGAGTTCATCTGCTTCATTGGCTCGATTGTCGGTTACGGTTACGCTAATGATTCGACTTAGAATTAAATCATTTAAGGGCTTATCGTATTTTCACTAATGAATTTATTAATATTATTAGCAGCAGGGAAGACATGGGCACAATGACCACTATATTCTTGAATTTTTTTGAGAATTTCAATTGCTTGTTTAGATAATGGAACAAAATGTGCTTCACGCATTTTTGCTCCTCTATCTGAATATCTCGTACCTTCAATGGCTTCACGATTTGGTGGAATTGTCCAAAGTCGTTGCTTAAAGTCTATTTCACTCCAACGAGCAAAACGTATTTCTGATGATCGACTAAAAATATGTAAAGAAAGTAGTGTACATAATTGTGTTAAAGGTTTCCCAGAGTCTAGTTCTAAACGGCTAAATAAATCGGGTAATCTATCTAGTGATAGTGTCGGGCGATGAGTAGATTTTTTTGGAACTAAAAGTCCATTCATGGCAAGTGCATGATTGTTTTCAATAAGCCCATGCTGTATTGCGAGATTAAAAATATTTACAAGCATAGCCTTTATACGTTGAGCATTTTCACTAGAATTTTTTTCAATAGACGTAAGTGAAGCAGCTAAATGCATTGGTTTTATATCTTCAATTGGCATTTTGCCAATTAAAGGAAATAAGTGATTTTCAAGCATCCTTAGTCTTTTGTTTGCTGTATCTTCGCTCCAAGCGCCCTTATCTAAAGTGGAACGCCACCAAGTGCGAGAAACAGCTTCAAGAATATTTGAGTTGGATTTCTTTTTTTCTAATAAATCTATTTGTTCTTTTGGATCAATGTCATTAGCTAACATTTCTTCAAAGTTACGCCTTTTATCACGGGCTGCTTTTAAGGATAGTGCAGGATATTCACCCAATGTAATCTTTTTGATAGAACCTTTATAATTCTTATATCGATACTGCCATGTTTTTGTTCCAGAGGTGCGAATAAGCAAAAGTAAACCGTCACCGTCAAAAATCGCATATTCTTTATTTTGAGGCTTTATTGCATCTATCTTTGATGTATTAAGTGGTGTAGCTGTCTTAGCCATAATGAGTACTTGTAAAGTAGGTACTTATATAGGTACTCATTTATGGTTTATATGTCAATGCATGGTTTTTTATTTGTGATTATAACTTGATGTTTTAACTAAAAATTATAAAGTGTGTAAGGATGTGTGTAGGTGTGGTTTTATATTTTAGTGATCCCGACCCTCGGACCATATATTATGGAAAGCCTTCAAGCATATTTAGACTTGAAGGCTTTTTTATTGCCTGAAATTAGTGCTATCAAAAACTAAGAAATGAAATAAGAACGCGAGTGCTTAAAAAGAAAAAACTGATTCTGATCACTATGGATCAATTAATAGATTGGTATTTAAATGATGGTTTCGATGTTTAATTAAAATTACGTAATTTCTAGTGTTCCTTCGATCCCTCTTTAATGACGCATTTTTATAACAAATATCAGTATGCGATAAATAGCGCCTGATCACTTAAGAATGATAGTTAAAATTTTTAATTTCAATCATTTAAAAACTTAACCAAAGGTGTACATATTTCTTGACTATAGGAAAATTAATTAGTTATAGTTAAAAGTATTTTAAATAATTTGAAAATATTTTATTTTTCCCGCTATTTTGAAAAATAACTAAATGATCTCAGTGCGGCTTATCCAGTAAAGAAGATTGGTTTTATTTAAGGAAAATCAAGGACACACCATGAGGATACAGAAATCATAATCGGAGTAAAATTATAATGAATCTAAGTATTATGATCATCATTGGTTTAATCGTGTATTCGATAGCAGCCATGACTTATGTATACCGTTGGCGAGGAAAAGCACGTTTTGACTCACTCTCACAATATTTAAGAAAAAGCTGGCCTATATTTGCACCATTTAATTGTGTTCTGTATATGACGACACGCAGTTTTGCAAAAAAGCCAATATTAGATGCTGATTTTTTAGAGAATATTGAAGTACTTAGAGCCAATTGGACAATTATTAGAGATGAGGCAATAGCATTAGAGTCATCGGGTGTGTTTGAAGTGATCAAGACACCTGGAGCAGACGGTTATTATGATGTTGGTTTTCGCACTTTTTACAAACGGGGTTGGAGTAAATTTTACTTAAAATGGTACGGAACAACCCATGTTTCCGCGCAAAGATTATGCCCCAAGACATTGGCATTACTTAATCAAGTCCCTGCTATTCGAGGTGCCATGTTTTCACTGTTACCAGCAGGTTCTGAACTGAGCTTACACGCAGATCCTATCGGTAGTAGTTTTAGGTATCATCTCGGTTTGCTGACACCTAACTCTGAAAATTGCCAAATTAATATTGATGGGCAAACCAGTACTTGGTTTGATGGTAAAGATTTTGTCTTTGATGAAACCTATCCACATTTTGCATATAACACAGCAAATTCAGCGCGTTTAATTCTGATGTGTGATGTTGATCGTCCGATGAACATATTCGGACGAATTTTTAACAGTGCTTATCGTATCCTTGTCAAAGGTACCGTTGTTCCAAACACGCCTGAAGATAAAAGAGGGGTGTATAGTGCGATTTTTAAATTTTTTGCGCCATTTAGACAGTATTCAATACAATTCCGTGAAAAGCATTTCAAGACGTATAAAATACTCAAATTCATTTTAAATTTAACGCTGCTATCTCTGATTTTAATGATCTTGTATGGTGTGGTTTATTTATTTGAAATGCTCTTTTTAATGAATTAATAATAATGTATTTTCTCACTCATTTAAGGTATATCCTTGCTCTGGTTGATGCCGAATTTTACTATTGTGTATTTTACAGCGGCTTCTACATCCCTAAGCTTGGCTATAGACGCCAATAGGTTGATATCTGATTTATGAGTTTGATCACCATGTTTTAAAGTATTGGTCTTTATAAAACACTTCGTTTTTTCTATTCAAATCATAAAAATATATAAGGCTCTAACTGATTGCTCATATTCAAAAAAATGTGAAATTTATCGAAATTTTCACCCCATTGTTTTTATTTGATTGTATTGCTGTTATATTGTTTTATGTGAACATTTGTAAGTGCTCTTCCAAAGCTGTGTTTTGTAATCTGTCTTAAGTTTTGATGTGTTTGGAAGCAATTGATATTTAAAAGTGGGCGATTTAAATAGCTAACGTGTTAACTGAAAGTGCAAATGAGGTAAACATGAAATTAGAATTCTTAGAAGCTCATCAGACTGAACAGCTCAGTGCTTGTCGACTTTCGCTGATTTTAGGGGTCTATACCTCAAATAATAAAATTGAACGCTATTTGCGTGTAGCGCGTGCCGTTCTCAATGTAGAAAATGCTTTTTTTACTTTTCATAACGAGCCTTATATTTGGGTTGCAAATGAAGACAGTGATTTCAAAGCCGCGTCAGTTCCGCATAAACTGAGTTTATCGCCGTATTTTGGCAATCAGCTCATCGTTTCAGAAACCCATAAAAATTATGAAAAATTCTCGCAATATATGGCTGAAATTGGAATAAAACACCAACGCTTATTATGCTATGACTTTAAGTTAGAAGATGATGACTCTATTGCACATGTTTATTTTTATGATGATAAAGATACAAGGTTTACAAGCAAACAACAGGCTTTATTAGAAGAACTTAGCTCAGGTTTGGTGACGATTTTAGCGCGTAAATCTGAATCTCAAGATTATTATGAGCTATATGAGCAAGAACGTGCTTTAAATTTTAGTAAGACCAAGTTTTTCCAAGTCATTGCACATGATTTACGTGCGCCATTCCATGGGTTAATTGGCTTTTCGGATGTTTTAGCAAATGAACGAGAAACATTGAGTGATGACGGTATACAAGATATTGCAGACTATCTGCATGATACCTTGCAATCGACTTATTCCTTACTTGAAAATTTGCTCAATTGGGCGATGGCAGAAGGTGGGCGCTTTGTTTATCACCCGATTAATTTTAAATTAAAACAGACCACAAAGATCGTTTACGATGTGCTTAAGCCTTTGGCAGTAAATAAAAATATACAACTGATTGAAAATGTTGCTGAGGATTTAAGTGTTTTTGCTGATATGAATATGGTGACCTCGGTAATTCAAAATTTGGTTTCAAATGCTTTGAAGTTTACCCGTACTGATGGTTCTGGAAAAGTTTCCATTGTTGCGCACCCAGTAGGGAAAAATATAGAAATTATTATTCATGATACTGGTTTGGGAATGACACAGTCGCAAATTGAGCAACTGTTTGAACCACAGATCAAAGCCAGTATAAAAGGTACGATTGGGGAGCGAGGAACAGGTTTAGGGCTGGTTCTATGTAAACGATTTGTGGATCTCAATCATGGAAAAATCTCTGTAAGCTCTAAAACAGGTGAGGGAACGACTTTTATTGTTGCTTTACCCGCTGCAAAAAACACCCATCAAACTTTGGTCTGTCCTGAAATCAAGCAAGATAAAATAAAAATTTCATAATTTTATGTTTGAACAATTTATATTGATTGAAGGTGGTGGTTTTTTGAGCTTTGTTTTTTAAGAAAAGTACAAAAACCTCCCTAAATGTAAAGCAAACTGCTATAAATAAGCTGATAAAACATAAGTACAGGCTTTTCAATGAACATTGAGCAATTGCAAAAAACATTACATGCAAGTCAGTATGCAGAACAAGTATTAAGTCTACATCAAGCCACTTTAGAACATGATTATGCAATTGATCAATTTCAACAATCGCTCAGTACAGCACAAATTCAACAACTCGTTTACGATCATTTAGTCAATATTCAAGATGAAAATACATGGATGAAAGTCTTGCGTATTCTTCGTGCACGCTTAATGTTTCGCTGGATTTGGCAAGATGCCAACCAACTGACCAATGTGGTGAAGTTGACACGAGAGCTGTCTGATTTTGCAGATGCCTGTATCGTTGCAGCAAAAGATTTTGCCCGAATTCCTTTGCTGGCAAAACATGGCGAACCGATGGGTTATAACGGTAAGCTTCAAGATTTGATCGTCATTGGGATGGGCAAGCTTGGGGCACAAGAGCTGAACTTATCTAGTGATATTGACCTGATTTTTGCCTTTGATGAGCAAGGAGAAAGCAATGGGCGTAAGTGTATTGATGTACAGCAATTTTGCATCTTGTGGGGGCAAAAGCTGATCTATTTATTAGATCATATTACTGCAGATGGTTTTGTATTCCGTGTGGATATGCGTTTACGTCCTTGGGGAGATGGTTCGGCATTGGCAATAAGTCATGTGGCTTTAGAAAAATATTTAAGTCAGCATGGGCGTGAATGGGAACGTTATGCATGGATTAAGGCACGTATTATCACGGGTGGACAAGACGGTGAAAGTTTATTGGACATGACCCGCCCATTCGTTTTTCGTAAATATGTAGATTACACCGCTTTTGAAGCCATGCGTGAAATGAAAGCCATGATTGAACGAGAGGTGGCTCGGCGTAACATTGCAGACGATATTAAGCTGGGCGCTGGTGGTATTCGTGAAGTTGAATTTATTGTGCAGGTTTTTCAGCTGATTTATGGCGGAGCAAAGTTAGAATTACAAGACCGCCAATGCCTTGTTAGCCTAAAACATTTGGGTGAGGCAGGCTTACTCGATCATCAATCCGTTGTGGATCTTGAAGATGCTTATCTATTCTTACGACGTTTAGAGCATGCTATTCAAGCCTTGAATGACCAGCAAACACAATCTTTACCGACAGAACCTGAACTTCGTCAGCGAATAATTGATACCTTGGGTTTTGATGATTGGGACGCTTTTATTGATTTTCTCAACCAAAAGCGCAGCAAAGTAACTTTTCAATTTGAGCATTTGATTAAAGAAAAAGGGCTAGATTCTCCAATTGAAAGCTTTAGTCAGTTGGAAAGCCAGCTCAATGAAATCTTAGACAGTAATGCTCAAAATCTGATTCATGAGTTTTGGTATGGTCATGCAATCAAGAAACTGCCTGCTAAAGCTGTACAGCGTTTAAAAGAATTTTGGCCGCATTTGGTTGAAGCAGTTTTACAGTCGAATAGTCCGCAAGTGGCTTTAATGCGATTGATGCCGTTGGTCGAATCTGTAATGCGCCGTACTGTATATTTGGTGATGCTGATTGAAAGCAAAGGGGCGCTGCAACGTTTGGTCAAAATGGCCACAGTCAGTCCATGGATTTGTGAGGAATTGACACATTATCCAGTTCTGCTGGATGAGTTTTTATCCATGGATTTTGAACTGCCTCGACGAGATTATTTGGAAGATTCGCTCCGTCAGCAATTATTACGCATTGAAATCGATCAAGTTGAGGATCAAATGCGAGTATTGCGCTTATTTAAAAAATCCAATGTGCTTACTGTTGCCGCAAGCGATGTACTAGCAGAAAGCCCGTTGATGAAAGTTTCGGATGCTTTAACGGATATTGCAGAAGTTTCTGTGATTGCAACATTAAATTTGGCTTATCAGACGGTTGCCAAGCGTCATGGTTATCCTGTCGATGCAGAAGGTTTACGTTGTTCATTAGACCACATGGCCTATGCTGTGATTGGTTATGGCAAAGTAGGGGGCATTGAACTGGGCTATGGTTCAGACCTCGATCTGGTTTTTATTCATTATATGGATGAACAAGCAGATACTGATGGTCAAAAGGCCATTAGTGGCTTTGAATTTGCCATGCGTGTTGCGCAAAAATTTATGTCTCTTATGACCACACAAACTTTAGATGGTCGAGTCTATGAAATTGATACCCGTTTGCGCCCATCTGGTGAAGCAGGCTTATTGGTCACCAGTTTAAAAGCATTTGAACAGTACCAACTCAAAAGTGCCTGGTTGTGGGAACATCAAGCAATTGTTCGCGCACGCTCAATTGCTGGTGAGCAAAGCCTAAGAGCAAAATTTGAAGAATTGCGTTGCAGGGTTCTCACATTGCCAAGAGAAGAAGAAACGGTTCGCAAAGAAGTCTTGAACATGCGCCAGAAGATGAAAGATCATTTGGGTTCCTCAAAAGATCAGAAAAAAGATGGAATTTTTCATCTAAAACAGGATGCAGGTGGTATCGTTGACATCGAATTTATGGCACAGTATGTCGTATTAGCCTGGAGTGGGACGAATCCTGATCTCGCCCATTATTCCGACAACGTACGAATCCTTGAAGATGCCGCAAAGGCAGGTTGCTTATCCAGCGACGATGTATCCGCATTGATTCAAGCTTATCTCAGTGAACGCGCCGAGAGCCACCGTTTGGCACTTGCAAATCATAATATGCAAGTGAGTGCTGCGGATTGGCACGATACCCGAGAGGTCGTTTGCAAGTTATGGCAAAGATTAATTGATCCAACAGCGAGTTTCGCTTTGGAAAGTGAATAATTGTGTAAAAATTTGGAGTGTGCGCCATGAATTTGGCTGATCGTGATGGTTTTATTTGGCAAGATGGACAAATGGTTGATTGGCGTGAAGCTAAAATTCACGTCTTAACTCATACATTACATTATAGTATGGGTGTTTTTGAGGGTGTCCGTGCTTATGAAACACCTAACGGTACTGCGATTTTCCGTCTCCAAGACCATACAAAACGTTTGTTAAATTCTGCAAAAATTTATCAAATGAAAGTTCCATTTGATCAAGCAACTCTTGAACAAGCTCAAATTGATGTTGTCCGTGAAAATAAATTGGCGTCATGCTATTTACGCCCAATTATTTTCATTGGTTCGGAAAAATTAGGTATCGCTGCAACTGATAATACCATTCATGCGACAATTGCTGCATGGAGCTGGGGTGCTTACCTTGGCGATGAAGCAATGGCGAAAGGTATTCGTGTTAAAACCTCATCATTTACCCATCATCACCCTAACGTGACCATGTGTAAAGCCAAGGCTTCAGGTAACTATACTTTGTCTATTCTTGCACACCAAGAAGTGGCACATTCTGGTTATGATGAAGCAATGCTTATGGACCCTCAAGGGTATGTATGCCAAGGTTCAGGTGAAAATGTATTCTTAGTCAAAGATGGTGTATTACATACACCAGATATTGCTGGCGGTGCATTGGATGGGATTACGCGTCAAACGATTATCACCATTGCGAAAGATATGGGTATTGAAGTTGTTGAACGTCGTATTACCCGTGATGAATTCTATATTGGTGATGAAGCATTCTTTACTGGGACTGCTGCTGAAGTGACGCCGATCCGTGAATATGATGATCGTGAAATTGGTTCAGGTGCTCGTGGTCCGATTACTGAGAAGATTCAGAAAGCATTCTTTGATGCTGTTCAAGGTAAAGATCCAAAATATGCACATTGGCTGACTTATGTAAAATAAGTGGCTGAATGCTAAAAAGGATTCCTAGTGGAATCCTTTTTTTGTGCTTAAATTTGAGTGTTGAAAGAATTGAAAGAAAAATTCAAATGCTAAAATTAAGCTTTAAACTGAACAATACTATTGATTAAACCTGATAAAAATCTCGATACCAATCTACGAATTGCTTAACACCATCGTCAACAGGTACCGATGGTTTGTATCCGACCATCTGTTCTAAAGCACTACTATCCGCAAAAGTATCTGGCACATCGCCCGGTTGTAATGGAAGTAATTCTAAAATTGCTTCTTTGCCTAAAGCTTTTTCAATAGCATGAATATATTCAATCAATTTTACTGGATTGTTATTGCCGATATTGAAAATACGGAAAGGCGCATAACTGGTCGATGGATCAGGATTTTTGCTGTCCCAGTTTGGATCAGGTTGCGCAATTTGATCACTTGAACGAATCACACCTTCCACAATATCTGAAATAAAAGTGAAGTCACGTGTATGGTTGCCGTGATTGAATACAGGAATAGGTTGGTCTTCAATAATGTTCTTGGTGAACTTAAACAAAGCCATGTCTGGACGGCCCCAAGGACCATAGACAGTAAAAAAGCGTAAGCCAGTTGTCGGTAAATTGAAGAGATGGCTATAACTGTGCGCCATGAGTTCATTGGCACGTTTGGTTGCCGCATAGAACTGCACAGGATGGTTAACACCATGTTTTTCACTAAATGGCATGGTGGTATTCGCGCCATAAACACTACTGGTACTGGCATAGGTTAAATGTGGCGTTTTGGCATAACGGCATGCTTCAATAATATTGGTAAAGCCAATTAAATTACTTTCGACATAACTCAATGGATTTTCTAATGAGTAACGGACACCAGCTTGTGCAGCCAAATGAATCACCCGATCAAATTGATGATCTTGAAAACATTGATCAACGATTGCTTTATCAGCAAGGTTGGCATGAATAAAAGTGAACGTTTGCTGGGTTTGTGCCGCTGTATCCCTAAGAACTGCTAATCGGGCTTGTTTTAATGCGGGGTCATAGTAATCATTCATATTGTCAAAGCCGACAACATCATCACCACGCTCTAAAAGTTTTTTTGCAACATTGAAGCCAATAAAACCTGCTGCACCTGTGACGAGGACTTTCATTCATCTGCTCCGAAAATATCTCGTGTATAGACTTTATCTAATACATCACTTAAGTCATTAGAAACCCGATTAGCAATAATCACATCACTTTGCTGTTTAAATTGTTCTAAATCATTGACGACTTTGGACTTAAAGAACTCATCTTCTTGTAAAGTCGGTTCATAGACAATCACTTCAATTCCTTTGGCTTTGATGCGTTTCATCACACCTTGGATTGCCGACGCTCTAAAATTATCTGAACCACTTTTCATCACTAGGCGATAAATACCAACTTTATTGGGGTTACGTGCAATTACCGAGTCTGCGATGAAGTCTTTACGCGTACTGTTTGAGTCAACAATGGCTTGAATCAAATTACTTGGAACGTGATTATAGTTGGCTAAAAGTTGTTTGGTGTCTTTCGGTAGGCAATAGCCACCATAACCAAATGACGGATTGTTATAGTGATTACCAATACGTTGATCTAGACAAACACCATCAATAATTTGATGAGTATCTAAACCAAAAATTTGCGCATAGGTATCCAGTTCATTGAAATAGGCAACTCGCATAGCGAGATAGGTATTGGCAAATAACTTAATTGCTTCAGCTTCAGTTGAATCGGTAAATAAAACAGGGCTGTCTTTTTTGATGGCCCCTTCGATCAATAAGTCAGCAAACAGTTTTGCCCGATCAGATTTTTCCCCAACAATAATACGGGAAGGGTACAAATTGTCATGCAATGCCTTTCCTTCACGTAAAAATTCTGGAGAAAAGATAATATTTTCAGTGTGAAATTTTTCTTTTAAGCTCTTGGTGAAGCCGACAGGGACAGTTGATTTAATCACCATCACTGCATTGGGGTTGACCTCTAAGACTTGCTGAACCACGCTTTCGACACTTTGCGTATTAAAATAATTGGTTTTAGTGTCGTAATCCGTTGGTGTTGCAATAATCACAAAATCCGCATTGCGATAAGCTGCTTGGTAATTTGTCGTGGCTGTAAAATTTAATGATTTTTCTTTTAAAAATAATGAAATATCCGCATCTTGAATGGGCGATATTTTATTGTTGAGCAAGTTAACCTTAGATTCTAAAATATCTACTGCAACAACTTCATGATGTTGTGCAAATATCATTGAATTGGATAAGCCAACGTAACCTGTTCCAGCGACTGCTATTTTCATAAAAACCTAATATAGAAAATGTGCTTGCAAAAGTTGTATTCAATTTCACAGAGCGTTCATTCAAAAAAGATTGCTCAATAAAATATCGAACAATTAAAATGATCATGATCAATGTAAATTGTTAACGCATCATAGCATATTCTCATGAAACAAATTGTTCAGCATATGCAATCGAATACAGTAACTTGGCGATGGTAATGGTATGATATGGCGATTGCTCAGGTGGAAGATTGATGCATGCAGGTCAATGAATCAAATTTACAGTCGAATTTAGTTGAATCAGAACAGAATATCGTTTTGTGTATGAAGTGGGGCAGCAAATATGGTGCTGATTATGTCAATCGCCTATATAACATGGTCAAACGACATACCACGATTGATTTCCAAATGGTGTGTTTGACTGACCGTACAGAAGGTATTAATCCAGAGGTTCAATGCTTTCCAATTCCGCCGTTAGCATTGCCTGAAGGAAGTCCTGAACGTGGATGGAATAAGTTATCGACTTTTGAACCTGATTTATATGGTTTAAAAGGTAATTTATTATTTTTAGATCTTGATGTGGTCATTGTAGACAACATTGATGACTTCTTTAGTTATCCTGGTGAATTCCTCATTATTCACGACTGGAAACGTCCTTGGCGTGTGACTGGGAATAGTTCAGTTTATCGTTTTAAGTTGGGTACTTTTCCTGACATCTTGCCTTATTTTCGTGAAAACTTTAAAGAAATTAGTCATAAATTTCGAAATGAACAAGAATATTTGTCTTGGTATGTCGATCAGCAGCAGAAACTCAGCTACTGGCCAAAAGATTGGTGTAAGAGTTATAAATATCATTGCTTGCAAAAGCTACCATTGGCTTATTTTAAGCCACCAGTCAAGCCACAAGATGCCAAAATCATTATTTTCCATGGAGAAATTAATCCACCTGATGCCGTGACGGGTGGTGGGGGTAAATGGTATCGCTATGTGTTGCCTTCAGACTGGATTAAAGATGCTTGGCAATAATTTTATTTAGATGATTAGAACATTTGAGAACAATATAGATGCAAAACCTTGATATCGTGATTGCTTGGGTCGATGGCAATGATGTTGAGTTAAAACGTAAACGTCAGCAATATCTCACAGGTGGTGATGCCTCAGATGCTGTGAGCGATACACGTTTTGCCAGTAATGATGAGATCTATTACAACATTGCATCTATATTGAAGTATGTACCTTTTTGCCGTCATATTTTCATTGTTACAGATAATCAGCAGCCTGAATTTTTAAATCAATTTGTAGCCCAAGGTCTTTGTGATGCAAATAAAATTCGTGTCGTTGATCATCGTGAGATTTTTGCTGGTTATACGCAATTTTTACCCACATTTAATACCCGTTCAATTGAAAGCATGTTGTGGAATATCAACGGGCTTTCAGATTATTTTATCTACTTAAATGATGACTTCTTTTTTAATTCACCTGCTCAAATTGAAGATTTTCTTGAAAGCGATAAAATTGTCACCTATGGACACTGGAAAAGTTGTTTTAGTTACAAGACTAAGCTGAAATACCGTCAATTTTTAAATCGTAATTTTAATAAACCGATTCAACCTGGTCATGTAATTGCACAAATGCTGGGTGCTGATATTTTAGGATTTAAAGAATTTTTTGAAATCCATCATTATCCACACTGTGTCGATCGTAAAATTTTAAGTGAATATTTATTGTGCCATCCAGACCTATTAGAAACACAGATTAAGTATAAATTTAGAAGTGTCGAACAATTAAATCCGATTTCATTGATGAATCATTTAAAGATTCAAAAAAATGAAGCTGTTTTAAAGCCTGATTTAGCTTTGGCTTATTTGAAAAATGCTGAAAGCTTAGCTGCGTTTGTAGACGCATTGAATCAAGACAATATTAAATATGGTTGTATCCAAAGTTTAGATCAACTGAATTCTGAGAATGCTGAACAGGTACGTCGTAAAATGATCGATAAATTATATGATTATTTACCTAAATCAGTGATTTCAGCCAAAGTTTTATCGTAGGAAGCCAATCATGAAAGTTAAAACATATCTGATCAATTTAGATGGTAGTGATGAGCGGCTTGCTCGCGCAACAGAACAGTTACAAGCGGTAAACTGGGAGTTTGAGCGTTTTTCTGCTTATGATGGACGCGGCAAAGAATTGTCATCTTTTCAGGATTATGATGATGCGTTAACGCAGCAAACTTTAGGAAGACGTTTACTTAATTCAGAACTGGGTTGTTATCTCAGTCATTATGGCTGCGCTCAGAAATTTTTAGCAAGTGATGCGGATTATCTTGTTGTCTTAGAAGATGATATGAAAATTACAGCTGATTTCAAACAATCTATGGATCAAGTTTTAGCTTATTTAGATCGCCATCAAGCACTAGATTGGTATTTGGTGAATTTAGCGGCAAAGAAGAAAAAGTTAGCCAAAGATATTACTCAGCTGGGTGACTATTCATTGTGGCATGCTTATTATTTTCCTATTCGTGGTTTGGGTTTAATCTGGTCACGTAAAGGTGCTGAAGCGTTTATTGCACAAGGTAAAACAATCGCCATGCCTGTTGATATCTTTTTCCAAACTTGGTTGAGTAAGAACGGAAAAGGATTAGGTGTTTGGCCTGCTTTTGTTCGTCCAGCAGGTTTAGATAGTGATATTTTAGGTACAGTTGCAACACAAGGAATATCTCGTAAAGAGAAAGAAAATCGTGATCACTCTTATGGTTTTAAGAAGCAAAAACGTATGTGGCGTGATCGGATGTATGCATTTAAACATCTTTATTTTTAATTGTATTAAGATGTAAGTGGATAATTGTTAGTTAAATATACTGTGTAAAATGTATTTTTATTGGGATTGCTTTAGGTAAACGTTGTGGATTTATTATATGAAAATTTTTAAAAAACTATTTTATTTAGCTAAATTTCATATGATGTACTATTACAAAATTAGACATACCAATAAAAAAATTGATAACTATGCAGGACAACTGGTTTTTAATCCTGTTGCTAGCTCTATCGAACTGCCAAAAAAAATATGGATATATTGGGAAGGTAATTTTCCTGAGTTTGTAGAGAAGTGTGTTCAAAATATTCGAGAAAAAAACCCGTCTTATCATGTATATGTACTTAATCCAGAAAATGTAAGTGAGTACAGCGATATTGATTTCTCCTTATTGAAGGATGCAACACCTCAACAAAAGGCTGATTTACTCAGATTTGATCTATTATACCAGCACGGTGGGATTTGGTTGGATGCCAGTATTATTGTTTATGATAATTTGGACTGGATTCCTGAACTGATGCAAAAAAATCAGACAGAATGTTTTTCTTATTATCGTAAAAAAAATACCACAAATATCGATTATCCTGTATTGGAAAATTGGTTATTGGCAAGTGTTAAAAATAATGTTTTCTTTAAACATTGGTATGATGAATTATATTTAGCAATTCAGCAAACACCTAAAAGCTATGTACAAAATATTCGAAATACAGAAAAAAATAGCAAAGATTTTTTTCAAAGAATTAGTAATTTGGAATATTTAGTCGCCTATGTTGCATGTCAAAAAGTACTAAGACGATCTTTTCCAAGTATTACTTTGATTGATTGCGATGAAAATGCATTTTACTACCAAGTGAAAAATCGCTGGGTAAAAGAAAAGATTTTGATTGATATGGCAATTAATTATCCAGCTGAAGAATATCCTAAGTTAATAAAACTTGCGGGGAAAGAGCGTAATTATTTATGTCAATATTATGATAAAGGAATGTATTTTAAAGGCTCATTTATTGATTTTTAACTTTAAAGTTTATTTAATCATGTTGAAAACTAAGCTTTGATCTCATCTAGGAAATCAAAGCTTAGTTAGACTAGAATTTTCCCAATATAAAAATTAACTATTCCGGCTTAGATAAAAACTGTTTAAGTACTTTATATTTAGCCTGTTGGGTAAAGTACTCTTCAGAAGACAATGAACCAAAAACAGATAAATGGCGACCATCCAAAGAATAGGGAATACTTTCTTTTGCCATATGATTTGGTTTAAACAAATCAGCTTGTGTGAGCAATAATGTATTTGGATAGCGTTGAGTCATGTCTGTAATGAGTTGCGATGCGGTTTTTTGCTGTTTAGCTTTTACATTATCGAAATAACTATTTAGATTGAAATTTCGATGTAACCACAATGATCGTTTGTATAAAATGCTAATGTTTGCATCAAAAGCATAAGGTTCAGACATCACAATAACTTTCTTATGAGATTGATTGGCGAGTTTTAGCAAATTCTCAAAGCTCTGTTCTTGATGCTGTTGTACAATATCAGACCAGCGACCTGAAAAAATTAATGCATTGTATTGATTTATATTGTTTTTTAAATAGTCTCTGTTCAACATGCATTGCTGGTAGGCAGTAGAGTTTTTATCCCCGGTAAATTGTTTATCTGTACTTGGATAACACCAATTAGTAGTAATTGCGTGGATATTTAAGTTGAGTTCTTTCCCCAAGTAATGCCAGAAGGGAATATTATGGCCAGCAAAAGAATCCCCAAATAAAAGCACAGGTTGAGCATCAGCTTGCTTCGATCCGATATGACATTCAAGTCCTTGTTGGCCTACCTTAAGACTATGATCATCTTTAATGTTATAAAAACACCAGCCATTGGAAACTTTTGGCATTTCTAGCTTTTCATTGTGTTGTAAATACAGTGAATCCGCACGATTCTTTAAACCATCCTTATTGATATATGAATAGAGCATAGATGAAGAGATAAGAATGATAAAGAATAGTAAATAACAGTAATATACCTTTATATTGACTAAATATTTTCTTGAGCTTTCAATATATTTATAGCTTAACCAACCTAAAATAAAAGAAATTAGAATTGCTAAACTAATATTGACTAAATTTTTTTCAAAGAAAAAATATCCGAGTAAGAATGCAACAGGCCAATGCCATAAATAAATGGAGTACGAAGCACTGCCTATATTTTGAATAAATTTAAATTTGGTAAAGATTGAATTTTGTTGGTTGGCAATAAGAATAAGCATCGTTCCAATCACAGGAACTAGTGCATTATAGCTTGGCCATATTGTATCTTGACCAAACAGAACTAAACTTAGTGCAATGCTTGAAAAACCAATAATTTCAAGACAATGCTTTATCGGTTGGGTTGGTGTATAGGTTCTAAAATAGTAGTAAGCCAAGCCACCAGCAAGCAACTCCCAAGCACGAGAGGTGAGCTTAAAAAAAGCATAGATGGAGTCTTTAGATGAGATATAAATCGAAAAGCTTAAAGATGAAATGCATAATAAGATTAAAAATATCCCTAAGAATTTTTTATTTTGAATAATTTTAAAATATAAATAAACAAGAATAGGAAATAATATATAAAATTGCCATTCTACGGATAAAGACCAAGTATGGAGTAAGGCTTTATCATGAGAGCTTACAGCAAAATAATCACCTGCTTGACGATAATATAAGTCATTGGATAAAAAACTGAGACTATATTTTGCATCTTTAGCAAATAACTTAAAGTCTTCTGGGATGAAAAAAAACCATCCACAAATTGTCATGATCAAGACGACAAAGAAAAGTGCAGGAAAAATTCGTGTGATTCGTGCTAAATAAAAATTTATAAAAGAAAAGCTATTTTTTTCAAGGTTCTCAATAATAATCTTGGTCATTAGATAACCAGAAATGACAAAGAAAACATCGACGCCTAAGAATCCAGCAGAGAATCCTGAAACACCGAAATGGAACAGAACAACAAGTATTACAGCATAGGCGCGAAGCCCGTTGATATCATCACGAAAATTTTTGGTTTGCATATTGAAAACAAATTAAGAGCTAAGGTGCATCCAAAGCGTTATAAAAGCTTTGGATCTAATTTCTCAAAAGACTCTATCGCACTTTTCAGTGAAAGATTGTAAACTTTAATATTCTGCTTGTTTAAAAAGTGAGAGGCGGCCTCAAATGCTGGAAATATTTCAGTTAAATATTGGTCGAGCATCGTCGGTTGCTTGTTGCTACTTTTTTCATAAAAACGTGGCTGATTAAAGTTATTCATATCTAAACCTGCTAAATAAATTTCTTTATAAGACAGAGAGTAAATAATTTGTAAAGCGACATAGGACACTGTGAAATAATCAAAAATGGAGTCGCGAATATGCAAGGAAAACCCTTTACCACCCTCTAAATAAAAATAGTCTTGATGGGGATCAATGGCGATACGTGGACCTAAAAATCGCTCAACGATTCCTTCAGTAATCGTTTCAATAATTTTGATCTGACATTTAATCTGGTCAGGACTGATTCTTCTTAGAATTATGTCAAGACAGCGATGGGTGGTGAAAAAAGTACATTGGCTTTGGAGTACTTTAAGCACTAAGTCAAAACGATTTTTAGTAAAATTGAAGTCAATAATGACATAATATTTAAAATGAACGTAGTCCAATGATATTGAACCATTAATTCCAATATAATCTATATCTTGTCTTTTAAAAACATCTTCTGGGCATTTCTGAACGGAAGGACCAGTTGCAACCAGCATGCTTTTTTTACAAGTGCGTGTTGGCATAACTGAATTGTCAGCAATGAGTTTCTTACGAAAATACACCTGATCAATTCCACCAAGTTCATTTCTTTTGACAGAATAATAAGGCCAGTATTTGCGATTATGTCGATGTGTTTTAGGATGGCTATGTTTATAAATAAATTTATAGATATTTCTTAAAACAAAATTTGAAAAAAATAATTGAATCGATTTTGGTGTTTTATGGTTCATATAGGGTCGTAATGAGAAAATGAGTGAAGATGGATAAATTGTCTATCCGACAATTTATCCATCTAAAGTAAATGTAGGCTTTTTAAATTTAGCTTTAATTTTTCGGATTTGCTTGCTCAACCAATTGGTTTCTTGATCTGGGCGAGTCACTTTATTCCCTTGGTAGTTAATTTGAGTTGCTTTTGAAAAAGTTCCAAAAGGTTCAATTAAATAATTTTCAGGTTTATAACCAAGCTCTAGTGCTTCTGCATAATATTGATCAAATAACTCAACCAAATCTTGGCGAGGATGCGGCATTATTTTGCCGTCAAACCAATGTTTTTGATTCACTTCGGCAAGACGTGGAATTGCATATTTATGACTAAATTGAGTTCCCATGTCTGAATAATGTAATACTTTGATTTGTTCGATCGCTAAGTCTTCACCATCAATATTATTATAAGAATCTTGATAAGTTTCAACCAATTGAGGCTTGTCTTTGATAAGGCGCATTAAATTTTTATGACTGTCTGGATTGGTACGAATTTCATCAAGTGGTGGGAGGTATTGTTTGGCTTTCTCACAATCCCATACACAAGTACATAAACGCGCTGTACTTTTTCCGCCTTTTGCGATAACGATTGCATCATTATTCATAGGGTGTGACCAAAGTTCTGCAATATCACAGAGCACCACCACGTCTGCATCCATATAAATTGCACGACCTGTGAAATCACATAACTCAGGTATTGCCCAACGGAAACCAGAAAAAGGTGTTGCCCATTTTTCTGTAGACCATCCCTTACCTACTTCTTGATCGCTATACCACGGACTATTTATGTCATGACTAAGTTGCATCCAAATAAATTCAACATTATGCTGTGTATGTTTACGAACACTATGTTCTAATACCATAAGTTGTTCAAGGTCACAGTTATTTGGATCGCAACCTACAAAAATTTTAATGTTTTCACTAATCATTATTTATAGCCCCTAAAATCACATTTATTAGAGTGGTGCCATATAGTATATCGCTAAATGCGATTAATTTAAATGAACATTAATCTTTATCGTGGAGCCGATCTCAAAATTAAATTTATAAGTAATTGTTGTAAGAGTTTTTATGAAAAAATTTGTCATTAGTTTATCAACTGCTCAAGAGCGCCGTAAGCATATTGTTGCTGAATTTGCAAAACAAGAAGTAGATTTTGAATTTTTTGATGCGATTACGCCTGCGAATATAGATATCGCGACCTCTCAACTTGGTCTGGTCGGGTATACAACAGCTTTACACCAAAATGAAGTCGGTTGCTTGTTGAGCCATATGCTGTTGTGGAAAAAAGCAATAGATGAGCAACTCGATTATATTGCAATATTTGAAGATGATATCTATTTAGGTGATCATGCAAAAGATTTTTTATTGGATGATGTATGGATTCCAAAAGAATGTTCAGTGATCAAGTTAGAAGTCTTTTATAAAAAAATTGGTGTAGCGTTAAAACAACATAATCTTTCGGCTCCCGATGCCCGTAAACTATTGTTATTACGTGAAGCGCATATGGGATGTGGCGGCTATATCATATCGCAAGATGTGGCAAAAAAATTGCTGAATTTTATTGTTGAATCGAAAGTATTAATCCCTGTGGATCATTTTTTGTTTAGAGAGTGCCCAGAGCTAGAAGTGTATCAGCTTAGTCCCGCATTGTGTATTCAGGATATGATATTGACGAATGGTAATACACAGTTCCCAAGTGCCTTGGAAGAAGTTAGAAATATTAGAAAAGGGAAGTATTTGAAAAAGGAAAAATTGAAATTTAGTGCTAAATTGAAAAAAGAATGTTCACGAATTGTTAGACAAATTCAAAAAATGATGATTAAGCTGGCAAAATTTAGACAAGGTGTTCGGACTGTGAAAATAAAATTTCGTTGAAAATTAATGTTTTAGATATGTATTTTGAAGTGTTGCTTGGTGGGTAGGAATTTGCTTATTTATACAAATTCCTGCCTCCTTCTAACTTCCTAAATCGTTTATAGCCCCATAAATACTGTTCAGGAGCGATATTAATCATGCGCTCCATTTCTTTATTCAAGGTATCGACAGAAAGCTGTAAATCTTTAGAATTAATATCTTGCGATAGTGCAGTAAAATGTAAATCAAAACCAGAGAAATCAAGGCGACGAACACAAGTTAAACCCACGACGGAACATTGGGTTTTTGCAGCAAGCTTTGAAAGTAAAGTTGATGAAAATACTTTTTGCCCATAAAACTCAGAATAAATACCGCCAGACTCTTTGGGGATATGGTCGGGAAGGATGGCAGTAAATCCACCTTGTTTTAAATGTTTAAATAAGGCGCGTACACCAGTATCATCAGTGGGTACCAATGTTGCATTTAAGCGTTGGCGAGACTCTAACATAAATCGATCTAAGTCTTTATCTCTACTTGGCTTATACATGATAACGGGATGAGTATGTTGGTTGATCCACGCATTCATGAGCTCCCATGCCCCAAAATGGGGTACCACACCAATACAGCCATTGGGATTTTTCAAGGCATTGAGAAAAATCTCAGCATTATAAACCTGTTTAATTTGTGCTAAGGCGAATTCTGGAGAAGATCCCCAAATTTTAATTGACTCTGCATAAGTCATACATTGGCTTTTTAAACTGGCCTTAATCAGTTGATTGCGTTGTTGTTCATTAAGCTCAGGATATGCCGCAGTTAAATTCAATGCAGTGGTGCGTTTTGCTGAAGAATTACTGATAAACAATAAATTCCCGACACCTCTAGCAATACTTTGTATCATCCCTAGAGGTAATCGAGAGAAAGTTTTAAGTAGCTTATACATTTAATTAATATTAGTCGCGATCAGCATTGCCTTTCAACACCAAATAAATCAGTGCTGAAATAATAAAGAAACCAGCAATAAAACTGCTCATGCTGAAATATAGAATACGTTGATAAGTATCTAAATTAAACAACTGATGGCTTAGGATATAACGCATAAATCCCCATTGAACCACTGAAAATACAATGATAATAATTGTATGACGAAGTACATTAGGTCGCATAGCCATAGGTTTTCACCTCAAAAGTTAACAGCGATAGTATGCCATTTATGAGAACTTATCTCAATTAGAACCTATCGAAATAAAATGCATATGAAAAATAGAAAACCCTGCATAAAGCAGGGTTTTCGATGAAACAACTAAAAATTATTTAGCTTCTTCAGCTTTTGGTTTTTCGCGTAAACGAATACCCAAGTCACGCAATTGATTTGGCTCAACTGGCGCAGGTGCTTGAGTTAATGGACACTCAGCAGTTTTAGTTTTCGGGAAAGCAATCACATCACGGATAGACGATGAACCTGTCATCAACATCACTAAACGGTCTAAACCGAATGCTAAACCACCATGAGGAGGTGCACCGAATTTTAAAGCATTTAATAAGAAACTGAATTTTTCTTCAGCTTCTTCTTCGCCAATACCTAAAGCTTCAAAAATGGCTTTTTGCATTTCTAAAGTGTAGATACGCAATGAACCACCACCGATTTCAGTACCATTCAATACCATATCGTAAGCAACAGAAAGTGCTGCACCAGGATTACTTTTCACTTCTTCAACGCTTGATTTTGGAAGTGTGAATGGGTGGTGAACAGATGTCCATTTCCCATCATCAGTTTCTTCGAACATTGGGAAGTCAACGACCCAAAGTGGCGCCCACTCGGTTGTTGACATGTTCATGTCATGGCCGATCTTGATACGTAAAGCACCCATAGCATCATTTACAACTTTGGCTTTATCAGCACCAAAGAATACGATGTCACCGTTTTCAGCACCAACACGCTTTAACAAATCAAGCACGATTGGTTCGATGAATTTAACGATCGGTGATTGAAGACCTTCAATACCTTTTTCCAGTTCGTTGACTTTAATATAAGCCAAGCCTTTCGCACCATAAATTCCAACAAATTTAGTGTATTCATCGATTTGACTACGTGGCAATGAGCCTGCACCAGGTACACGAAGTGCAACAATACGACCTTTAGGATCTTTTGCTGGACCTGCGAATACTTTGAACTCAACGTCTTGCATCATGTCCGCAACGTCTACAAGTTTCAAAGGAATACGTAAGTCTGGTTTGTCAGATGCATAATCACGCATAGCATCTGCATAAGTCATGCGTTGGAATTTGTCAAATTTCACGCCAAGAAGTTCATTGAACATCTTAACGGTCATGCCTTCCATCAAATCCATAATGTCGTCATCGTTTAAGAACGATGTTTCGATGTCGATTTGAGTAAATTCTGGTTGACGATCTGCACGTAAATCTTCATCACGGAAACATTTTGCGATTTGGTAATAACGGTCTACACCACCAACCATCAACAATTGTTTAAACAATTGTGGTGATTGCGGAAGCGCATAAAAGCTACCATTTGAAACACGGCTAGGTACTAAATAGTCACGCGCACCTTCAGGTGTTGCACGTGTCAAGATTGGTGTTTCAACATCCAAGAAGCCATGTTCATCTAAGTAGTTACGAATTAACGTCGTTACTTTAGAACGGAAACGTAAGCGATCAATCATTTCTGGACGACGAATATCGAGGAAACGATATTTCAGACGGATTTCTTCAGAAATATTGGCATTTTCATCATTCAATGGGAATGGTGGAGTTTCAGATGCAGCAAGAACTTCGATTTCTTTACCTAAAACTTCGATTTGACCACTCACCATATTGGCATTTTCGGTGCCTTCATAGCGACGACGTACACGTCCTACAATTTTTAATACATATTCTGAACGTGCTTTATCCGCAGTTGCAAATGCTTCTGGGGTATCTGGATCGATGACGACTTGAACGAGACCATCACGATCACGCATATCAAGGAAAATCACCCCACCGTGGTCACGGCGACGATGTACCCAGCCGCAAAGTGTTACAGTCTGGTCAATTTGAGCTTCGGTTAAAGAACCGCAATAATGAGTTCGCATCATAGCGTTAAAAATCCAACTATATGGGTTAAGGAAGCGAGTACGTAAACAGCGCATCGCCTAAAAATGTAATGTGAGATTATGCCTCTTTGAGCGGTGAGTCACAAGGACTTGGGGCAAAAACTAGCTTGTTGCCGAATAAATTTAAGCTGATTTCAAGAAAGTTTCAGTGACTCAATCGGCAAATAGAGCATCATTCAAAATATTTTTTATAATTTAAATAATGAAACAATAGACAACCTAAAGTGAAACAAAGGGCGGAACCTTGGGTGAAAAATTTCATAAAGAAGCCAATCAATACATATAAATCAGTATCCTGTGGAACGAAGCCTGTACTTTTGGCAATATAAACATAATACAAACAGCCACTAAAAAACGCAGTTACAAATAAACTTATACAGAAAAAATTTACTTTAGGATTTCGTATTTGACTGACGCTATATTTAAAAAAGTAATGCAAACCCATCCACATTAAAAACGGTAAAGCCGCAGCAGAACAGCCGATTTGTAGGACTTTATGCATCGGATAAATACGATCAAACAAACTGACAGGTTGGGCTAAAAATTCTTTAAAAGCGAAAGTTCGAAAATCTAAATGGGTTAAACCATCCCAAATAATATGGGTTGCTGTACCTAAGATAATCGCCAGTATCATCCAAATTAGGAATTTAAAAAAAGTTGAAAACGAAGCGATGTTTAATGGTTTTTGAACGCCTAAAAACTTAAATAATAATGGGCGATATAAGCTATACCAAAGTAAGCAGAACAGTAATCCCACCAATAAATCTGGATAGATGATTCCTTTAAACTGATGATTTAAATAAATTTCAGTTTTAACCAACACTCTATACAAATCTGGTGTCATTGTGCCAATCGCGAGTGCTGCAATCGGCAAACGATTCCCTGAAAGTTTCGACAAAGGTGGTGCTAAAACAGCATGTGAAAGTGTAAAGGGCATTAGAATATTAAAAAGTTAAGCAATGGTTTTGATCTGATTCTATATAAAAAGCTAAAGGACGAATGTTTTTTATTGCAAAAATATTGAAATGTTATAATATAACATAATTCAAGAATATTGAGCTTTGAGAGCAATCGCATGTCCTTTACCAAAAGTGCCCTAACACTTTCCATTTCTGCAGTTATTTCAACTTCTATTTGGGCTGAAGATCAAACCAATACTGAAAAAAATCCACAACAATTAGAAACCATTACCGTTGTTGGACATCCCTTGGTCCGTTCAAGTCAAGATTTTGGCGTTGCAGATGAAACTGTTTCACGTGAAAAACTACAACAGGCGGGCACGACTTTAGGTGAAGCACTCAAAGATGAATTAGGGGTCTATTCCAATACCTTTGGGGCGGGTTCTAGTCGGCCTGTAATTCGTGGGCAAGAGGGTGCACGGGTTAAAGTGACTCAGAATGCAACAGAGACAATGGATGTTTCAAGTTTGTCACCAGATCATGCCGTCACTGTAGATCCGCAACTTGCGCAAAAAATTGAAGTCATTCGTGGACCATCAACATTATTATATGGGGCTGGGTCTGTGGGTGGTTTAGTCAATGTGGTTGACAGCAAGATTCCGACAGCAATGCCTGAAAATGGTTATGAAGGCAATGTTGGTCTGCGTTATAACACAGGCAACGACGAAAAAATGGCACATGCTGGGGTGACTGTTGGATTAGGTTCAAATGTTGCATTACGTGTAGAAGGCTTAAAACGTGACGCCAATGATTACATTACCCCGAACTATATCGTAACAGAAGAGCATGGTGATCATGCTCATAGTACGAAAGAGCGTCGAGTTGGCAATACATTTTCAGAGTCTGAAAATGTAAATGTTGGCTTATCTTGGATCGGCGAGCGTGGTTTTGCTGGCGTGTCTTATAGCAATCGCCAAGATCAATACGGTTTACCTGGGCATAGCCATGAATATGAGTCATGCCATTTACATGGCTTATCACTTCATTGTGGTGGGCACGATGATGACGACCATGCGGGTCATGACCATGATCATGGTGAAGAAGACCATGATCACGCTGAAGCTGGGCCATGGATTGATATGAAAACAGAACGTTATGATTTCCGTTCTGAGCTCAATGAACCTTTTGCAGGCTTTAAAAAACTTCGTGCACAAGCAAGTTATACCGACTATCAACATGATGAAATTGAAGGAAGTACAGCAATGACAACCTTCAAGAGCAAAGGTTATGAAGGTCGTGTTGAGTTGTTACACAATCCGATTGCTGCTTGGGAAGGCGTGTGGGGTGTCCAAGCCAGCCAGCAAAAATTAGATATCACAGGTGAAGAAGCGGTTCTTGCACCAAATAAAACCCAAAAGTATAGTGTATTTGGCTTAGAGCATCGCCAATTTGGTGATTTTCATGTGGAATTAGGGACTCGTTTTGATCATCAAACAGTGGATGTCGACTCAGATCAAAAAGACTTTGATGGCAATGCATTCTCATATTCTGGTGCTGTGAATTGGGCATTTGCACCAAATTACACGCTCTCTTTAACGGGTTCTCATCAAGAACGATTGCCTTTAGCACAAGAACTTTATGCTGATGGAAAGCATTATGCGACCAACACTTATGAGTTGGGCAATCAAGATTTAAATAAAGAGAAGTCAAATAATGTGGAATTAGGCCTGCATTATGATAATGACAAGTTGAGCTATCATGTACATGTCTATCAAAATTGGTTTGATAACTACATTTATGCCAAAACTTTGGATCAATACGAAAACTTCCGTCTGATCAAATATAGTCAAGATAAAGCCAAGTTCTATGGGACAGAAGGTGAAGTCGCTTATCAGTGGAATGATGTGTATAAAACCAGTCTGTTTGGCGACTATGTACGCGGTAAAATTGAAGATGAAAATGCACCGCGTGTTCCTGCTGGTCGTTTAGGCGCTCGTGTAAATGCTGAGTTTGATGAGCGTTGGTCTGGTTCAGCAGAATATTCACATGTGTTTAATCAAGATAAATTTGCGTCTTATGAACAAGAAACCAAAGGTTATAACATGGTGAACCTAGGTGTTGCTTATCAATATCCTTTGGCCAACAAACAAGAAGCGAAAGTATTCTTTAAAGCTAACAACCTGTTGGACGAGAAGATTTATGAACACACTTCTTTCTTATCGAATATTCCACAAATTGGACGTAACTTTGTCATAGGTATGGACTATAAGTTCTAATTATTTGCAATCATTCACCAAATCGTTATTGAAAAATAAAGGAATTCGACCTAGGCTTTAAGGGTCTGCCAATAATTCATCTGTATTTGCGACAACGAGTGTTTTTTAGAAGGTACAAGGCATGAACTATGAAATTTAGTGATCTAAATGAGTAGGTCATAACGATGTAGCATCAAAAAACACTCTAGTCCCTCAAGGGTTGTGGTTAAAATTATCTCAAACATCGTTATGAAACTTGAAAATAGTCTCGCTATTCTCTTCATTTCATGCCTCGTTTGCTCAATTTTAGCCGACAACGCAAGTTATATATGAAATGTTGACAGACCCTAAATTGGTCTAGGTCTTTTCTTATGCGTATCTTCAATAAAATTCAAAACAAACTGAATTGGTCAAAACGTCGCTATTTCGGCATTATTATCGGCATATTGGCCTTAGGATATTTCTCATCTGCGATTTATCATGTTTATAAACCGCTTCCTAAAGGGCTGAATTTTACCGGACCATTGCGTCACGCCAATGTAAAATTTATTGCCGATGAAACCTATATTGATGCGCAAGGGAAGCAGCAACTTGATCAACATATCTTTGATCAGGTGTTACAGCTGATTAAGCAAGCCAAGACCACCATTGTGATCGATATGTTTCTATTTAATAGTGAAGTCGGCGATTCTAAAGTTCAGCAACGAGAATTAACCAAGCAATTAACCCAAGCCTTGATTAATGAAAAAATTGTAAACCCAAGCTTAGAAATTAAGTTTATTACCGATCCAATCAATTCTGTTTATGGTGGAATTCAGCCTGAACAATATCGTCAATTACGTTTAGGTGGTATTGACGTGATTGAAACGAATTTAACACCACTCCGCGCATCTAATCCTATTTGGTCTGGGATATGGTATTTATGCTGTCAGGATATTGGCAATAACCCAAATAAAGGCTGGCTGAATAATCCATTTGGCGAAGAAAAAATTACAGTCCGCAGTTATTTAAATTTATTTAATTTTAAAGCCAATCATCGTAAAACCATCGTGGTTGATACCGCAGAAGGTTGGAAAACCATCGTCACATCTGCCAATCCTCATGATGGTAGCTCACGTCACTCCAATATTGCATTAATGGTTGATGGTGCAACTGCGACAGATATTTTAAATACTGAGCAAACCGTCGCACATATGTCGGGAGGTGATACGCCTTTTGTTGCATTTGGCAAACTACCTGAAAATCCAAATGATCCTCAGGTTCAAGTACTGACTGAAAAAGCAATTTATGATGCGGTCTTAAACATGTTGGCGTCAGCAAAAGCCAATGATCAAATTGATTTAGCTATGTTCTATTTGTCAGAGCGCCAAATTGTTAAAAGTTTAGTTGCTGCCAAGCAACGTGGAGTGAAATTACGTATTTTGCTTGACCCGAATAAAGATGCATTTGGTCGTCAAAAAAATGGTATCCCAAACCGTCAAGTGGCTTCAGAGTTAAATGAAGCAGGAATTGATGTGCGTTGGTGTAATACTCAAGGTGAGCAATGCCACAGTAAGATGATCGTAAAGCATAATGCGCAATCTGCGGAAATGATTTTAGGTTCAGCCAATTTTACCGCACGTAATTTAAAAAATTATAATTTGGAAACTGATTTACGGGTGGTTGGCAATCCGCAACAGCAAGTTTTTATCGATGCTGAACAGTATTTTAATACGGCTTGGTCAAACTTAAATGGTCGTCAAATGAGTGTGGATTACAGCAAATACGCTGATGAATCAAAACTTAAATACGGGGTTTACCGTTTTATGGAATGGAGTGGTTTGTCGACGTTTTGATTTATTCAAAAAATATGTATCGAAATGAAGAGATTTCGGTACATAATTTAAAGCTTGGTAGATTTTTTAATAACAAAGCTGAGCTTTAAATGAAAACATTACAAACATCATTTTTAAAATCATTACTTACACTGAGTCTGTTTATTTCACCACTTAGTTTTGCAGAGAATGCTTTAGTAGTTCAAGCAAAAACATTGCAAACAGGTAGTCCAACGGTCTTAATCAATATTGACAAAGCCATTCAATTATTCAGACAAGCTGCAGATCAAGGTGATGCAGAGGCTTATTTTCTACTTTCAAAATATTATTCTAATTCAGCAGATTATCGTTTTTTACCTGAAAATAGTCATTTATATAAACAGCTGCGTTTGGAAGCTGCTCAACGTGGTAATTTTGACGCATATTTATCATTAGATTTAGAAGCGAGTATAACTGAAGGTTTTGGTATTTCTAATGGTATCAGGCAAAAACTAATAAAAATTCGTCCACAAATTTTAAAACTTGCTGAACAAGGTGATGTTGAAGCCATACGTACATTCGTGCTTGCATTAGACAATGGGAATGATGATTACAGTGATGAACAGTGTAAATGGTTATATAAAGCAGTACAGCAGGGGGATTTATTAAGGGCGGGGTATAGTATCCAAAATTGCTCAGAAGATATTCTAAAAAAAATAGGTGCCAAGACGAAAGCTGCGTATGAAAAGGACCATAAAGACAGTGATTTAGCTCATTTTCAAATGCTTCAGAAACTTTCTAATCAAGGTGATATTGGAGCAAAAATAAAATTACTTGAAAATTATGCTGCTGACTCATATTTATCAGAGAAGGATATTAAACTGCTTGAAAATGCAGTTTTAACACATTATCAAAAACAAGCGTCTCAAGGCGCGAGTGATGCGTACTTGATGCTTGCATTAAAAAAAGATGCTGATAAAGATAAGCAGAATTTGTATCTAAAAGCTGCGCAATTAAATAATCATGTCGCATTAACAGAACTTGGATCTGATTATTTATGGACAGATGATGAAAAACAAATAGATATTAACAAAGGTTTAATTTATTTAAAAAAAGCTGCGGCTCAAAACGATCCTGATGCAATAAATTATCTCGGTGTTTGTTACTATAACGAGGAAAATGAAGACTATGATGAAGCACTTGCGCAAAAATATTTTAAACAAGCTGCTCAACTAGGGTCTGTCAATGCAATGGATAATTTGGCACGCATCGAAAATGACCCAGAAGATTATCGTTGGGCTGTTTTGGCTTATGAAAATGGATCATCTGAAGAAGATACACAGAGTAAAGCCCTAGAAGCTTATCAAACAGGTAAGGGTACAACTAAAGATCCGATCAAAGCGAGAAACCTAAAAACATATATTCAAATGCGAGCCCAGTTCAACAATAATTTAGGTGGCTTGATTGAAAGCATCAATAATGATGCTGAGCGTACTGAAACTGAATCTAAGAACCGAAAAAGATAAACTCAGTTCTTAACGTTAATGCTGATCAATTAAGCATTTTTAAAACCTCCCCCCTTCAAAGTAAGTAAGTTATGTTTGTAGTTGCGAAGGGGGGAGGTTAACGAATTGAAATGAGTTCTTAGCCGGTGCTTTCTATTTATTTTTTTGGATTTGGTGGCACTAACTCATCCAAATCTTTATTTGAAATATGATCTAACTCATGTAAATCAGTTTTGATTTTCCATTTGCTTTCATCATCTACAGGTTTTGGTAAATGTGCCTCTAACCAGTCACACACCACATCGGGTGAAAAATCTGCATGGTTACATTGAATCACCCAAGCTAAAAATTGTTTCGCTTCACCATTCATATACGGAGGAGGAGAAACAGGTAAAAACTGAGTCGGAAGACGTTCATTTTTAGAAATATAATTTAGAACGTGACCCAGTTCTTGCACAGTTTGCCATGCTAACGGATGGTCAATATTGATTTGAAATTTAAACCACCATGCTTGTTTGCCATCTGAACCATAGCTATCAATAAATGCCTCTTGCACACTTGGGATTTTGCAAAAAAATTGATGTAAACGGTCAAAGCTCAGTTCAGCCACAATACAGCACTCATCAGATTAAAATTATATTTTATCAGATTGATGTCAGAATTTACCCAAGTTGATGTATAAACACTAAAGAAGATTAAATTTTGACTATAATTCATCCATTATTTATCTTGAATGATGGATTAAGCTGTTGTGTATACGTTCAAGTTTGGAGGTTGAAATGAAACAGATACTCAGTTTAAGTGTCTTGATGTTGATGCTTTCAGTGACTTCAACAATGACATGGGCAGATGCTAAAGATTGGGCGAATTATCGCAGTGTTGAGCGGCCTCAAAAGAAATATCCGACAACGACCTATAAGTATACAGATCAATATGGTCGCCAAATGTCACAGGAGATTCCTGTTCGACCTCAATACCAGCATCCTTATCCGACATACCCAAGCTATCCAAGTCGCCCCTATCCGCATCCAAATGGCCCATACCCGAGTTACCCACCACAAAATGGTGTGACGATTATTTATAATCATCAGTTTCCAACACGGACGGAGTATTCAGGTAGCAGTTATGGTTATGTAAATGGTGAGGGGGGGCATATAGAAAGCTCACAATATACCTTAATTAGTGATTGGCGCCGTTATGGATTACCTGACCCACAGGTTGGCATGCATTGGATTTTCCAAAATGGTCGTTATTTACAAGTACCCAATGATCGCTGAACGTGATTTAAAAACGTCATCAATAGCAATGCATCAAATTTTCAACACATTTAAAAAAAGTCCCTTCTCCTCTATGTCTTACGCATCAATACAGTAATACTTTGATTTTGCTTAGGGAGAGGGGCAAGCGTATGAATCAAGACAAGAGACTAAGCCAGTTCATCGTCTTCTGGTCGTGGTGTTTTGCCATGAGGTAATGATTTTTCAGTATGTTTATCACGAATGACAGAAGGATATGTCCAAGATGCATATCTCACGATCAAAATTGCAATGGCTAAAATTAAAACCGATCCCGTAATAATCACTAAATCCATATCTGCTTTATGGTCATGCTGAATATCTGAAATTAGTAATCGCGTGAGTGCGGTGATTGCGATATAAATTAAGAAACGTACAGGCATGTGGTTGGTCTTAAAATAAATCCCTACCATTGCACCTAATTCCAAATAGATGAATAACAATAAAATATCGTCAATGCTGGCGTATTGTTTCACGGTTAAAATTTCAATAATTGTATGTACCGCTGACCAAGCGATCATACAGCCAATGATAAACAGCGCAATATAATGAAATGCTTCTACTGCAATATTGCCCAATTTATCGAGGAGGTTTTCTATTTTTTCTATACGTGGATCTTTATTCATAACATCCTCCATTTGTGCGTACTATCTATGATTAAACACTATGCAAATTTCATGCACATGAAAAGTGAAGTAAAATGTTTATGGCGAATAAATAACAACTATTTCATTAAGAAATTGATCATTTCATCTGATTAGTCTATAGATAGATTATTTTCAATACAATTAAAGGAATAACAATGTATTTGTACCGACCAATTGGGCTTTTTGAATATCAATTGATTGCAAAGAGTGGCTTTAAAAATTTCCCACCAAGATTGTATTGGCAACCTATTTTCTATCCTGTTTTAAATCAGAAGTATGCTGAAAAAATTGCTTTAGATTGGAATACCAAAGATCAAGCAAGTGGTTATATTGGCTATGTCACACGGTTTGAACTGAATGATGAGTATCTGGCTCAGTTTGAAATACATACGGTTGGTGATGATTTTTGTCAGGAGTTATGGATTCCAGCTGAGCGACTAGACGAGTTTAATCAGCAAATTATAGGGAAAATTGAAGTGGTTAATATTTTTAAAGGTGAAGCTTTTACTGAAGATGCTGAATTACCTGAAATATTTAAAACTAGTCCAGATGGCTCGAAAGAGTATTAGGAAATAAAACATGTATCTTCCTACTCATTTTAAACAAGAGAATCTCCCTGAACTTTTCGATTTAATTGAAAAAAATCCATTGGGAAGTTTGATGGTTACTTATGACGGTGAAATTGAAGCGAACCATATTCCTTTTGAACTGGATCGGTCAGCTGGCAAGACTGGATTGTTACGTGGACATATCGCCAAAGCCAACCCTTTATTTACCTTGTTAGAACAGGTTCGATCGGCTTATGTGATTTTCCATGCTGAGCAAAGTTATATTTCACCGAATTGGTATCCAGGGAAATTTGAGCATCATCGGGAAGTACCGACATGGAATTATCGTGTTGTGCATGTGAAGGGAACAATTCGAAAAATAGATGATGAAAAATATTTGCGGGGTATTTTGGCGCGATTGACTCGTCAGCATGAAGCACCACAGGCGGTACCTTGGAAAATGGGGGATGCGCCCAATGATTATATCGCTGCTTTATTACAGGAAATTGTGGCTATCGAAATAGAGATCGAATCAGTGATGGCTAAGTTTAAAGTGAGTCAAAACCGTTCTCAGATCGATGCGGCAAGTGCGGCAAATGCTTTACAAAACCAATCTCCAGAGATGGCTGAATCGATTCGGAAGTTTTATCCAAAGTAAGATTTTCTGATGTAACTTGATTTATATTGCGATCAACTTTTATAGCCACACGATATAATTGCACCATCCTTGATTTTAAGATGCATAGAAAAGCAAACCTAACGGCTTTATGACATTCAAGAGATATAGATCAGTAGGTGTTCTAAAAAAAGCATCAGTTGTAAATAAAAAAACGCCCGAATCATCGGGCGTTTTATGTCTTATTTCAATTGATGATGAAATTAAGCCTGATTAGTAAAATAATCTTCGCTGAAATTCATAATAACTTCTGCACCTGCTTTGATTTTAGCAACACGTGCATTTAAATCAGGCAAGAGGCGTTGGATGAAGTAATGAGTCAATGCAAGTTTGTCTTGGTAGAATTGACCTTGCTTATTTTTTGCAGCATTGGCAATACGAGCAAACATATAAGAGAAACTTAATAAGCCAACGACATGCAGATACTCTACTGCCGCAGCATTTGCGAAATCAGCATTTTCTTTTGCACGTTCTAAAATATGCTGCGTAATCATATCTACTTCAGTTGCGATATCTAAAGTCGCATCTTTAATGAAGTTTAAGTCGGTATCTAGACCATTGGCAAAATCACGGATCTCTTCAATATATTCAGCAATGAATTCACCATTACATTTAATTGTTTTACGACCAATTAAATCTTGTGACTGAACGCCGTTGGTGCCTTCATAGATTTGCGCGATACGTAAGTCACGCACACATTGTTCCATGCCCCATTCACGAATATAGCCATGACCACCAAACACCATTTGCGCATCGATTGCGGCATTAAACGCAGTGTCTGTTAAATAGGCTTTGGCAATTGGCGTTAATAATGCAACACGATTATTTGCCTTCGCTACAGCTTCAGGATCAGTTGAAAATTTAGTAATGTCGAGTTGTTGACCAACATAGACTGCAAATGCACGAGAAGCTTCATTGTTGGCACGTGCATTGAGTAACATACGACGTACATCACCATGTACAAGGATGCTGTCAGCAGGTTTGTTTGGAGATTTAACACCTGTCGCGCTACGGCCTTGTACACGATCAGTCGCATATTGTGCTGCATTTTGGTATGCATATTCAGAAGCGCCTAGGCCTTGAATACCCATAGACAAGCGTTCGTAATTCATCATCACGAACATTGCTGCAAGCCCTTCATTTTCTTTACCAACAAGGAAACCTTTGGCTGCATCAAAGTTCATGACACATGTTGCAGACGCTTTGATCCCCATTTTGTGTTCAATTGAACCGGGACCAGCTGTATTACGTTCGCCCAATGAACCATCAGCATTGACGAGGAATTTAGGCACGATAAAGAGTGAGATACCACGTGAACCCGCAGGTGCATCAGGTGTTTTTGCTAAAACAAGGTGAATGATGTTGTCAGCAAGATCGTGATCACCACCAGTAATAAAGATTTTAGTACCAGTAATGTTATACGTACCATCTTGATTAGGTTCAGCTTTAGTTTTGATAATCCCTAAATCTGTACCTGCATGAGGTTCAGTTAAACACATCGTACCAGACCATTCACCTGAATAGATTTTAGGTAAATAGGTTTCTTTCTGTTCTTGCGATGCATAGCTGTTTAAAGCCATTCCAGCACCGACAGAGAGAAGCGGGTAGAGCATGAATGATGGGTTAGTTGCAAATAACATTTCATCTGCAAGTACGGTCAGCATTTTTGGCATTGCCTGACCGCCCCATTCCTCATCAGCACCTAGGCCAATCCAACCGCCTTCAGCGTATTGTTGGAATGCTTCTTTAAAACCAGCAGGTGTCGTGACTTTGCCATTTTCATAATGAGCGCCTTCTTCATCACCTGTACGGTTTAAAGGAAGCGTAACATTTTGTGCAAATTTAGCCATTTCTTCTAAAATTGCTTCAGCCGTTGCCGCATCAACATGTGCAAGCTTTTCGTTGGCTTGCCAGAATTTCTCTGCATTGAAAACGTCATTCAGAATGAATTTCATATCTGCAAGTGGCGCATTATAAATTGGCATGTTCGTTCACCTGTTTATTGTTTGAATCTGTAGACTTAGATCAGTTTAACCAACAAGCTTGTATGTTGTTAGATGGTCTAAGTAAATAACGCTCTATTTATAAAGAAAAAGGACTGCCAAAGCTATGACCGTCCTTTCTCTATTTCTGCACTCTTGAGTACAGTTTTCTAAATACCTAGCTCGGCATTCTACTTAGAATGCAAAGTCTTCAGCATCTAATGACATCAATGGATCTAAGCCACCCGCGATCACGTCAACATGTGAACGAACGCGTGGTAAGATTTTCTTGAAGTAGAAACGAGCAGTCTTAATTTTTGCATTATAGAAGCCAGTTTCAGTAGAGCCTTCAGCAAGTTTTTGTTGAGCAACAAGCGCCATACGAGCCCATAAGAATGCAAGCGTTACATAACCAGAGAAGTATAGGTAGTCAACCGCAGCTGCGCCTACTTCATCTGGATTTTGCATAGCTTTCATACCGATTTGCATGGTTAAATCACCCCACTCTTTGTTAAGAGCAGCAAGTGGTTCAACAAATTCTTTCAGGTCAGCATTGTCTTTGTTTGCTTCTGCAAATTTATGGATGATCTTGGTGAAGTCTTTCAACATTGCACCTTGCGTACCCAATACTTTACGACCTAACAAATCAAGTGCTTGGATTTCAGTTGTACCTTCGTATAAGCAAGAGATACGCGTATCACGTACAATTTGCTCCATACCGTGTTCAGAAATAAAGCCGTGACCACCAAATACTTGTACACCATGCTTCGCTGATTCAGAACCTGTTTCAGTTAAGAATGCTTTCGCAATCGGTGTCAATAATGACAAGATATTGTCGGCAAATTTACGATCTTCTTCAGTAACACCTTGCTCTACGATATCTGCATATTGAGATAAGAAGTAAACCAATGCACGACCACCTTCAGCAAAGGCTTTTTGTGTCATCAACATGTTACGTACAGCTGGGTGAACAATGATTGGATCAGCTTCTTTCTCTGGTGCTTTAGGACCAGAAAGTGAACGCATTGCCAAACGGTCTTTCGCATATGCAAGTGCACCTTGGAAAGAAGATTCAGATGCTGTTAAACCTTGAACAGCAGTACCAATACGTGCAGTGTTCATAAAGGTAAACATTGCATGTAAACCACGGTTTTCAGGTCCAATCAAGAAACCTTTTGCGTTATCAAAATTGATCACACAAGTTGCATTACCGTGGATACCCATTTTGTGTTCAATTGAACCACAACGTACTGCATTACGGTCTGCAATAGAGCCATCTGCATTTACATTGAACTTAGGTACGATGAATAACGAGATCCCTTTAGTGCCTTTAGGTGCGCCTGGTAGACGAGCCAAAACGATGTGAACGATGTTGTCCGCCATATCGTGTTCACCAGCAGAGATAAAGATTTTCTCGCCAGAAATTGCATAGCTACCATCTGCTTGTGGCTCAGCTTTAGAACGGATAATGCCTAAGTCAGAACCTGCATGAGATTCTGTTAAACACATGGTACCAGTCCATTCACCTGAAACAAGTTTAGGTAAATATGTTGCTTTTTGCTCAGCAGAACCATGATGCTCAATTGTACGAACCGCACCATGTGAAAGACCTGGGTACATACCCCACGCCCAGTTTGCAGAACCAACCATTTCAGAAATAGCAGTTGCTAAAGAACCTGGTAAACCTTGACCGCCATGTTCTTCTGGAACTGAAAGAGAAGGGAAGCCTAATTCTACATATTTGTCATAGGCTGCTTTAAAGCCTGTAGGCGTAGTCACTACACCATCATTCCATTTACAGCCTTCACTGTCACCGATTTGGTTAAGTGAAGATAATTCATTTTCACAGAAATCCGCGCCAGCTTCTAAATATTGATCAATCAATTCACGGCTTACGGTTTCTTGGAATGCAGGGAGTTTCGCGTAATGTTCTTCAGCATTTAATAATTCATGCAAAACGAAGTGCATATCACGTAAGGGTGCTTTGTATTGTGGCATATCGGTTTCCTCAATACTGGTTAAACCAGATTTATAATCTTCATAAATACGATGTGTGTCTTCTATGACACATATTTGTTCCGCTACATCGTGCAACATCTTATAGTGACGTACAAGTATTTCATGGTTATTTCTCTGTGACTGTAAAGTCAAAGAAAAAAGGATTGAAAGCTGTAAGTGCATTGAGTGTAAACACTTTTCATTGAAAAATAAGGATACAAATAGTCAAAATCGTAAAAACTTGTGTCCAATAAAATGCCAGTCAAAATATGACGGAAATGCCATTTATATTTTTAAAATGTAGCGAAAAGATTGAAGTGCAGACATGATCTTGGATGAGGCGTGATTGAATGTGTGGTTAAGACTATAGATATTTAGAACGTTTTTAGTTTTTTTACGCAATATGACTCTGAATGATTTAAACCAATAGACGCATTGCATGTTTTGTTGATGGTGATATTTTTTATAGCAATCATTGGCTCCAAAGCCGATCCACAATGTCTTCTACCGAGTATTCAAAATATCGCCCTGTTTGATCTTTATTGCGTTGAAACAATTGATGCTTAAATGCTTTAAAATTGAGTTTTAAAAAGTTATAGAAATACCCGCCTGAGAAAATGGTGCGGAGGTAAAAAGCATTGATGAATTCATTTGCATGTTGAGTATTAAAATCTGAGCTTTTAATCCGCTGGACAATTTCAGTAAGCTCTTGTTTTGAAATATTATGGATGATTTTAGGCTCAGGTAGGCAAATATCAAAGCTTAAATTTTCGATGCCTTCGGCTTCCCACCACTCCCAAAGATCATATTGAGAAATGTCTTTACTGGTAATTTCTGTGAGCTTTTCACTGAGTTTTTGATATTCAAGCGAATCTTCATCACCAAATTCATCGCAATAGTTTAGGGTCTGTTGCCATTTCATAAATGGCTTGCGTTGTAGGTTAAAATTGAGCAGGCAAGGCAGGAAACGAAGAGAATAGCGAGACTATTTTCGAGTTTCATAACGAAGGCTGAGATAATTTTAGCCACAACCCTTCGGGACTAGCGTGTTTTTTGCCGCTACGTCGTTACGAACTACTCATTTAGAATAACTAAATTTCGTATTTCGCGCCTAGTATCGCCTAAAAAACACACGTAGTCGCAAACATAGACGAATTGTCAATAGACCCTAGGCAATTAGCAAGCAATTCGAGCACAGTTGGATAAAGTTGTTGTACTGTTTCAAAATCGGGTTCTATTTCTGTACGAAGTCTATTCATCGTTTGCTATGTTTAAATGATCAAAAAGTTTTAATGGTGCTATCAATAAGCGACAAGAAAAGCATAATTTCTAAAATGAAGTCGAGAAATGAGAAATTAAAGTTTTAAGCCCATTTTCACCCATTTACCGCTCTCTTTCACCAATTTATCTCACTCTTTCATCAATTTACCTTACTCGCCAGTATGACCTTTTGAATAAAAACAGTCGTTTATTTTTACTGGGAAGAGGAAGGTAAATTGGATGATTTAAACGGGTAGGCTAATTAAACTCACCCACTGAGCGCTCTTTTGCCCAGTCGCGTAAGATAAATTTTTGCAATTTACCTGTCGATGTTTTTGGAATCTCACAAATCACTACACTTTTAGGGACTTTAAAGCGTGCCAAATGCTGTTTGCAGAATTCAATCACCTCTTCAGGTGTGGTTTCTGCACCGTGTTTAAGTTCAATAAAGGCACAAGGAACTTCTTGCCAACGCGGATCGGGTTGCGCAACCACTGCCGCAGTCATAATTGCGGGGTGAGTATAAAGAACCTCTTCAACTTCTAAAGATGAGATATTTTCACCACCTGAAATAATGATGTCTTTTGAACGGTCCATAATTTTTGCATAACCATCGGGCTGGCAAACCGCTAAATCACCCGTATGAAACCAACCACCTTTAAAGGCTTCTTCTGTGGCTTTGGTATTTTTTAAATAGCCTTTCATGACAATGTTGCCACGGAACATAATTTCTCCCATGGTCTTGCCGTCATTAGGCACAGGTTGCATTGTTTCAGCATCCAACACACGCATACCATCTTGTAATGGATAAGGCACACCTTGACGCGAGTGTAATTGTGCTTGCTCTTGAATAGACAGGTCACTCCAACCTGCTTGAGATGCACATAATGCAGAAGGGCCATAAGTTTCAGTGAGACCATAGACATGATTGACTTGAATACCGATATGATGCATTCCTTCAATAATTGCCGCAGGCGGTGCAGCACCAGCCACCATCACTTCTACATGATGTTTAAATTTAATTTGTTGTTCTTTTGGAGTGTTGATCAACATCGACAAGACAATCGGTGCACCACAGAAATAGTCAACTTTGTATTGATCAATAAGTTGATAAACCAACTCAGGATCAATTTTACGTAAGCAGATATTGGTACCACCATTGGCTGCAACAGTCCAAGCAAAACACCAACCATTGCAATGGAATAGCGGAAGTGTCCATAAATATTTACAACGTGGCGTCATGCCACAGGCGATGATATTACTGGCTGCATTGATATAAGCACCACGATGGTGATAAACCACGCCTTTCGGATTGCCTGTAGTGCCAGAGGTATAATTTAGACTAATCGCATCCCATTCATCCTGAGGTAAATGCCATTCAAAATCTGCATCGCCACCTTTTAGCCATTCCTCATATTCAATTTGACCAATACGTGCTGTAGCATCATTGTTTTCGTATTCCTCATCTGCAACATCAATGATATAGATCTCTTGAGCAATAAGCGCTACCGCTTCTTTAGCCAAAGCCGCAAACTCAGGGTCAACCAAAAGTACTTTGGTTTCAGCATGCTCTAACATAAACGCAATGGTTTTGGCATCTAAACGAGTATTCAGCGTATTTAAAACAGCACCAGCCATAGGGACTGCAAAATGCGCTTCGACCATCGCAGGGATATTGGGTAAAAGAACAGAAACGGTATCGTTTTTTTGAATCCCCAGATTTTGTAATTGATGGGCAAATTGACGACAACGGGTATAGGTGTCACGCCAAGAGATATGACGAGCACCATGTACAATCGCATCTTGATTTGGATAAATGTAGGCTGCACGCTCTAGATAACGTAAAGGTGATAATGCTACAAAGTTTGCAGGGGTCCGTGGTAATTGATCATAGGCACTGACCATGTTTAGCTCCATCTATATTTGTTCTAATTTCCGTGTTTAAAAGATATGCATAAGCCTGTCAGAATTCATTTAGGCTTTAGTCGAGTACTCCAGCTAAATATGCATCGTTATACATCTTTACCCTTATTTAAATATTTTTTGGAATATTTAATTTATTGAATTAAATTAATATTTTGTAAGCTTAATATAAGTATTAACCCTGATTTTATGCAGAATCTTATTTAAAACTACGTCATTCAAATACGAATAACTGAACCCAACAGTTTCGCTTTTTTGTATTCCGTTGGCGAAGATCCAGTCCATTTTTTAAACGCACGACGAAATTCCCTTAACTCACTAAAACCCAGCTTGAAACTGATTTCACTCATCGATTGATTTTCTTCAATCCACTGTTTGGCTTTTTTTTCTAACACCTGTTGCTTTAATAACTGAAAATTTAGCCCTTCATTGAGTAGTAAACGCCGTAAATGGCGTTCGCTAAAATGAAAATATTGCGCTGCTTGTTGCATATCAAAGCGTTCAGGTAGATGGCTTTCAATCAAATGTGCTAACACTTTTGCCAAACTGTGTTGATTCATTTGATCAAATTGTTTTAAAGCTTGATCACAAATCAGAATTGCACTTTGATAATTGACAGGGCTATAGTTTTTAAGGCTTCTCGACAAGAGTGTTTTGTTAAATCGGATGATATTTTTAGCCGTTTTAAAATAAATTGGGCAATTAAAAATTCTTTGATAATCATTGATGTATGCCGAATTATCATAGCTGAGTTCCAGGCTCACCAACTCATAGCTCTCGTCTAGCATCATATTGACACAGGTAATAATACTGGCAAAAACTTCATCACAGAAAAATGCTTTTAGCTCATCACAGTTACTTCGCTCAGAAAGTTCAATTTCACAATAATCATCAACAAGATTGACGGTTAAATCTAAGACACTGCCTGAAATGGGATGATAGTGCAGTGCGGTCTCCAATGCTTCAGCTACTGTTTTACAGGCTTGCATGGCAAAGCCCAAAATACCAATTGAAATCTGACCTTCACTACTGCCCAGCAATAAACCTAAATTTTGTTGCTGGGTATCTTTAACTGCGAGATGAATAACCTCACAGAGTTCTGAAAAACCAACAAAACCATGCCCTTGGCGAATTTGTTCCAAGTCTAAATTTTGTGCTGCGAACCAATTGTCATATTGCCAGTGTTGTTGTTCTGCATAATGAACCAAACTCGTCAGTATCATTGGTGGAATATAAAATTGAGTATTGGCAATTTCCTTTTGCTGCAAGCTCATAAAGTCCGCTTCGCCCCCCATATTATTGTTGCTTTTACCCTAGTTGGTATCGCATATTTTTGATTAAGATTCAATCTACTTCTGGTATTCGCTGATATAAATTCGCTGACATAAAAAAGATAAAGGATGACTGCATATGTTTATGGTGGGTTGGGATAAGCAAGAAATAAACATTCAGCCACAAGGTTATGCCATGTTTGGTTATGGTATGTGGTCGCATCGTGCTTATCAAAAACGTACAGCATTGTTTGCTCGTACATTCACTATCCGTCGTTTAGCTTTAGAACAACCCATTATTTTTTGTTGTCTGGATTTTGGTTGTATTACTTATGCGATCCGCAGTGGTGTTGTTGAGCGCTTAAAACAACAATTAGCTGAGCAATTTAATGAACAGTATTTGGTCTTGATGGCAACTCATACTCATTCTGGCCCTGGCGGTTGTGCTTATGAAGCTCTATACAATATGCCGACCCCAGGTTTTGTTCCAGAGCATGTCGAAGCTGTAATAAATGCGGTCATGCTCAGTATTTCCAATGCCTTAGACACTGAAAAAGAAACTGAACTTTGTTATCAAAGTTGCCAATTCCCTGATGATATTCCAGTGGCATGGAATCGATCATTACAGGCATATAATCGTAACCCCGATGTGATTCAAAGAACCGAAGCAGAAACCCATCTCGCCTTAAACCGTGAAATGCAATTAATCGGTTTTTATCGTGATGATCAATTATGTTCCTTTATTTCATTATTTGGAGTGCATGCAACCTGTTTGAGTAGTCAACTCAAAGCACATGATGGTGACAATAAAGGCTATGCTGCTGCGTTAAGTGAACATTATCTATTAACACAAGGTATTCCAAACCCTGTTGCCATTTTCGCACAAGCAACAGCAGGAGATGTCTCTCCACATTTTCATGGCCCCAAACAAGATGCGATTCGCAATAAAATTAAGGGCGAAAAAGAATATCAATATGCTGAGCAAAATGGGCGTTATCAAAGTGAAATTGCGATTAAGGCACTGACTACACCGCTTGAAAAAACCACTAACAATGCGATGGAAGCATGTTTACTCCAAGGCAGTATCGATGCTGTTTTATCTTATGTATATCTGAGTCAAGTCGATGTGCCGAGTGAATTTAGTCAGGGGATCCAAGGCGCTAAAACCAGTGCAGCTTGCCATGGCGTCGGCTTCTTCGGGGGAACGCCTATAGATGGTAAGGGGACACCTACAGCGATTCTTAAAGTAATGTCTTTACTTGCTAAGCGAGTACGTAAGCAACGTTTAGCAAACTCGAATTCTCTGCAGTACAGCAAATATAAAGCACTCTATGACTCACAATTCCCGAAAGAGATTGTTTTAGAAAGTCCGGATAATCAGTTGCTGGGTAAAGATTTAGATTTTTCACCAAGCATTTTTGATCCTTTAATTGCAGAAATGAATCGCCAAGTTAAAGCAGGTGCCATTCAAGACAGCCCACTGGTTCCAAGTGTTATTCCGCTACAGATTATCCAAATTGGTCAATTGGCTTTGATTTGTTGCCCCGGAGAAATTACCACAACAGCAGGGCAACGTGTAATTCAGACTGTGGCAAAACAGTTCTCAAAGCATCATGGTATTTCAAAGGTTGGTTTAGTGTCTTATTGCAATGATTATATGGGCTATATCACCACCAATGAAGAATATCAGCAACAAGCTTATGAAGGTGCACATACCTTATATGGTCAATGGACACATGCGGCAATTCAGTACAAATTTCAGCAATTGGCAACGCAACTGAATCTAGATAAATCTCAACGCGAATATGACCAAATCACACGCCCCGTAGCGATTCCACCACACGAAATAGAAAAAAGAACAAATCATGGCAATTTAAAAACTGCTGTACGCTAAAGGATGAGCATCATGAATCAATTGATTAATCAAGCACCGAGCAAGCACAAATCAAATCAGCAAAAATGGAACAATTGGTCGGGCTATCAACAGTCTCAACCCGAGCAGATTTTAAAGCCTGACAGTCTTGATGAGTTAAAACATATTGTCCAAACCCAAGCAAAGATTCGGGTGGTGGGAGCAGGGCATTCATTCACACCTTTGGTGAGTACCGATGCAACATTGCTGTCTTTGGATGGTCTTTCTGGTGTGGATCAAGTCAATACTGAATTTGCCCAAGCCAGTATTTGGGCAGGAACACGATTATTTAATTTAGGGCAATATTTAGACCCGATGCAGCAGTCTTTAATGCAACAGGGTGATATTGACCAGCAAAGTTTAGCTGGTGCTGTTTCAACAGGAACACACGGTACAGGTGTAGGCCTACATTGTATTTCAGGTTATGTACAAGCATTTGAATTACTCACAGCATCAGGAGAAATTATTCATTGTAATCGCCATGAAAATCCAGATATTTTTGCAGCAGGACGAGTGTCTTTAGGAAGTTTAGGGATTTTGACTAAAATCACCATGCAGAATAAACCACGCTATAAACTCAAAGAGCAGGTTAGACTGTGTGCGGTCAAAGACTTTATTCAAAATATTGACCAATGGAAAGCACAACATCGGCATATTGAGTGTTTTGCATTTTCTCATGCAGATAAATTGATTTTAAAAACTTTAGATATTACTGAAGATGAGGTTCAACCACGCACTGAATCATGGCCATCTGAAGATACGTTATTAACCTTATGTTGCGAGTTAACCAAATCTTTTCCTGCATTGAATCCAAAACTACAAAAGCTCTTAAGCGTTTTTATTAAACCAAGTACATTTGTTGATTGGTCAGGCAATATTTTTCCGACACCGCGTGAAACGAAATTTAATGAAATGGAATATCAGATTCCAGTTGAATTGGGTGTGGAATGTTTGCAAGCTGTTCTAGCTGCGCTAAAAAACTCAAAAGCACAAACCTTTTTCCCTGTGGAGTTTCGATTTGTCAAAGGTGATGATATTTGGTTAAGTCCGTTTTATCAGCGAGACTCTATTTCCATCTCAGTACACCAATATTATAAGCAAGCACCTAGACAATTATTTGATGAAGTTGAGTCGATTTTGCAACATTATCAGGGGCGACCACATTGGGGGAAAATGCATAGTATGGCAGCAACACAACTTAAAACCTTATACCCTAAGTGGGATGCGTTTATGCAATTGAGAGAGCGACTTGATCCAAGCAGAAAGTTTTTAAACCCTTATTTAGAAAAGCTATTCTTATCTGAATAATGGATAAAGTTGAGTGAATGGGTAAAATTAAAATAGAGCATAAAGGTAGACTATGAACAACTTTTTTGAGCAATTAAATCGTGATTTAAAACAGTCAAATGGTGCATTACCTCGATTAATTGTTGATGATCAGGCGCTTGAACAAAATCTACAGTACGTTGCCAAAAAGCTTAAATATGGAAGCCATTTGCAACCACGTATCGTGGTAAAGTCTTTGGCATGCTTAGCATTATTAAAAACCATTAGTCTAAAGCTTTCAACTCAACGGTTTATGGTATTTCATATGCCACAGCTTTTACCAATCCTTGAGAACTTTTCGGATGTAGATGTGTTGTTTGGGAAACCGATGCCTGTGAGTATAGTTCAGCATTTTTATGCGATGAATCAAAATTGCAGACAAGTCGATATACAATGGTTAATTGATTCTAAAGCACGTTTATTACAGTACCTTGAGGTCGCAAAACAGTTTAGTTTAAAGCTTAAAATCAATATTGAAATTGATGTGGGTTTGCATCGCGGTGGTGTTCGTTCCGATTTTGCACTCATCGAAATATTAAGATTGATTGAACAAAATCCTGAGCATTTAGTACTTGCTGGCTTGATGGGCTATGATGCCCATGTGACGAAGCTACCTTCAGTGATTAAAAAGATTGATGTCGCGTATCGAGAGTCACAAGACATTTATCAAAATTATAAAAATATTATTCAACAGCAATTTCCACATTTATGGCGAGCTGATCTTTGTTTTAATGGTGGTGGTAGCCCTACATTTTATCTCCACGTGGAGCAAAGTGTGTGTAATGATCTTTCTTTTGGTTCGATGTTGCTTAAACCAAGTGACTTTGACAGTGATGGATTAAGTGTTTTACAAGCTGCATTATGGATTTCAACACCTGTGTTAAAAGTACTGCCATTTACCCAGTTACCTGGATTAGCCGTTTTAGATAAATTACCCCATAGCTCTAAAGCCTTATTTGTTTATGGTGGATATTGGATGGCGCATTATGTTTATCCGCGAGGGATTCATCCGCATGCACTTTATGGGCGGAGTACCAATCAGGAAATGGTTAATGTGCCTAAAAACACTGAAATAGCTGTTGATGATTTTGTATTTTTAAGACCCACACAAAGCGAAGCGATTATTCCTCAATTTCATAAATTATATTGTTATAAAAATCGAGATTTTGAAGCATGGGAAACCTTTAGAGAGTAATGCGCCCAAAAGAGGAAGTTGATGGATAATCAAAAGTACAATTTAAATCAGAATAAAGAATAATTTTAAGACAAAGGTTTATAAATATGCTGTAAAGGTGTAAAATTCGACACACTTTTATTTTGTTCCACCGATTTTATCTTGAGGATCTTCCTCGATCATAATCTCGCGGTGACATGCTCCATTGTACGGGGCATCACTCCTTAAGGATTTTTAAATATGCCTATTATCACATTGCCAAATGGCGATCAAAAAAGTTTTGATCAAGCTGTTTCCGTTATGGAAGTTGCTCAAAGTATTGGACCTGGACTGGCTAAAAATACAGTTGCTGGGAAAGTAAATGGTCGCTTAGTCGATGCAAGTGATTTAATTACCGAAGACTCAACCTTACAAATCATCACTCCAAAAGATCAAGACGGTGTAGAAATTATTCGTCACTCTTGTGCACACTTGGTGGGTCATGCGGTAAAACAACTCTTCCCTGAAGCAAAAATGGTGATTGGCCCTGTCATTGAAGAAGGTTTCTACTATGACATCTGGATGCCGCGTCCATTTACTTTAGATGATATGGCTGCAATCGAAGCGCGCATGAAAAAGCTTATCGATCAAGATTATGATGTCATTAAAAAAATGACACCTCGTGATGATGTGATTGCTGAGTTCACTGCACGTGGCGAAGACTATAAGTTACGTTTGATTGCTGACATGCCTGAAGAAACTCAAATGGGCTTGTACTATCATCAAGATTATTTAGATATGTGTCGTGGTCCACACGTACCAAATACTAAATTTTTAAAGTCATTCAAATTGACTAAAATCTCTGGCGCTTACTGGCGCGGTGATGCTAAGAATGAACAATTACAGCGTATTTATGGTACTGCTTGGGCAGACAAAAAAGAATTAGCAGCATATATCAAGCGTATTGAAGAAGCTGAAAAGCGTGACCATCGTAAAATTGGTAAAGCTTTAGATTTGTTCCATATGCAAGAAGAAGCACCAGGTATGGTGTTTTGGCATGCCAATGGTTGGACGATCTACCAAGTGCTTGAACAATACATGCGTAAAGTTCAACAGGACAATGGCTACCAAGAGATTAAAACACCACAAATTGTAGACTTCACTTTGTGGGAAAAATCGGGTCATGCTGCCAACTATGCAGAAAATATGTTTACGACACATTCAGAAAGTCGTAACTATGCAGTAAAACCAATGAACTGCCCATGTCACGTTCAAGTGTTTAACCAAGGTTTAAAATCTTACCGTGATCTTCCAATTCGTTTGGCAGAGTTTGGTTCATGCCATCGTAATGAGCCATCAGGTTCGTTACACGGGATTATGCGTGTACGTGGCTTTACTCAAGATGATGCACATATTTTCTGTACAACTGAACAAATTGGTAAAGAAGTTGCAGACTTTATTAAACTGACTTTAGATGTTTATAAAGATTTTGGCTTTGAAGAAGTTCAAATGAAATTGTCTACACGTCCTGAAAAGCGTGTGGGTGCTGATGAGCTTTGGGATGTTGCAGAAAAATCTTTAGCCGATGCTTTAGATGCTGCAAATCTTAAATGGGAAGAACAACCAGGTGAAGGTGCTTTCTACGGTCCGAAGATTGAATTTTCATTAAAAGACTGTTTAGGACGTATCTGGCAGTGCGGTACAATCCAGTGTGATTTTAACTTACCGTTACGTTTAGACGCTTCATATGTAACAGAAGATAACGATCGTGACCATCCTGTGATGTTACATCGTGCAATTCTTGGCAGTTTTGAACGTTTTATTGGTATACTAATTGAACACTACGCAGGCTTTATGCCACCATGGTTGGCTCCAATCCAAACATGTGTCATGAATATTACGGATTCTCAAGCGGAAGCTTGTGAGCAAGTCGTCGCAAAACTCAAAGAAAATGGAATTCGAGCAATTTCAGACTTGAGAAATGAGAAAATCGGCTTTAAGATTCGTGAGCGTACACTAGAGCGTATTCCATACCTATTGGTACTTGGAGATCGAGAAGTAGAGGAAGGGACTGTGAATGTTCGTACTCGCTCTGGAAAAAATTTAGGTACTATGTCAATAGACGCATTTATTGACCTAGTGAAAGCAGCCGTAGCCGAACGCGGCCGGTATATTGTGGAGTAAGAAAGATTAAACAGCCTGACCGTAACCAACAACAAGGTGCTAAAAGTAATCGTCCTGCATTAAATGATGAGATCAAAGCGAAAGATGTGCGTCTCGTTGCTGCAGATGGAGAGCAAAAAGGCATCGTTTCACTTGCTGAAGCTTTGCGTGCTGCTGAAGAAGTTGATCTTGATCTTGTTGAGATCGTGGCGAATGCAGAGCCACCTGTTTGTAAAATCATGGATTTCAACAAACATTTATTTGACTTGAAGCAAAAGCAAAAAGATGCGAAAAAGAAACAGCATCAAGTTCAAGTGAAAGAAATTAAGTTGCGCCCTGGTACAGACGTTGGTGATTACAATGTTAAGTTGCGTGCTATTCTGAAGTTTCTTGAAGAAGGCAACAAAGTCAAAATTACTCTACGTTTCCGTGGTCGTGAAATGGCTCACCAACAGTTGGGTCTTGCACAATTGCAAAAAATTGAAGCAGACGTAGCAGAGTTTGGTATTGTTGAACAAGCACCAAAAATGGAAGGCCGTCAAATGGGTATGTTACTTGGACCTAAAAAGAAAAAGTAATTATTCATCTGTTAAAAAAGCACTGCATTAAGCAGTGCTTTTTTACGTTAAAATGCGGGTAAATTGATCTGAATCGAGTGGAGTTGATATGTCATCTATTCAAAATTCAAATGCGCTATCGAGTATTAACCAAAAAATTATTCAAGCAGGTGAGGTGTTGCCTATGGTTAAGTTAAAGGATGGTAGCGCTGTACAAACGGGCACAGTGGCAACCATGTTGCATAATATCAATCTGTATAACTCAGGTTTAAGAGGAGAGATTGAGCAAGAACTGATCCTCGCGATCCCCACCTTAGTGAAAGTTGGTTTATTTGACTTATTTAATCCAGATGAATGGATATTGGGAAACAATGCTGGTCGTAAATTTGTGGGGGAGAAGGCTAAAGCATATATAGATGCAATTGCTGAAGTAGATATTTGAAATTAATATCATAATATGAGAACGTGCTGTATTTAATAAAATGCAATAACATAATTTTAGAATAGATTATTAGAATAATCTCTTTTTATAGCATACTGAATCAAGCCAATTCATGTTATAAAAGTAAACGATTAACGCAATAAAATTCAGAGAATACGTGAAAACGAAGAAGGATGAAATATGATTGATCTCTATTATTGGGGTACTCCCAATGGTCATAAAATTACCATTGCACTTGAAGAAATGGGTTTGGATTATCAGATTTTTCCTATCAATATCTTAGAGAATGACCAGTTCCAGCCCGATTTTCTTCGTATCTCACCGAACAACAAAATCCCCGCGATTGTGGACCAAGATGGCCCAAATGGTGAGCCGATTTCAGTATTTGAATCAGGCGCAATCTTGCAATATCTTGGCCGTAAAACAGGACTGTATTATCCAAGCGATGAGCAAGATCGTGTTGAAGTCGAACAATGGTTAATGTGGCAAATGGGTGGGCTAGGGCCGATGTTAGGGCAAAACCATCATTTTGGTAAATTTGCTAAAGAAAAAATTCCTTATGCAATTGATCGTTATGTTACTGAAACTCAACGTTTGTATGGTGTTTTAAATAAGCAGCTCATTGGACAAAAATATGTGGCTGGTGAATATTCGATTGCAGATATGGCCATTTTACCGTGGGTATTACGCTATGAGTGGCAGCAAATAGAGCTAGATGATTATCCTTATGTTAAAGAATATATTGAGCGTTTAACTGCGCGCCCAGCGATACAAAGAGCGCTATCAATCAAAGTGTAAAATGTATTTTATGTTAAGATGAGAAACCACGTTACGTGGTTTTTTATTTTTTAAATAATCGATTTTTGGATGGTTGGCAGGCTTTAGTCATGAAAGATTTCTTTTTGAACTTTACGAAAATATTAGAAACAAATCCAAAAATCTACTGGAGTATTATTGTCGGTATTGCCGGTTGTTTAATGCTCTATATTGCGGAAATTGTGCATATCCAAAATATTTTAGAGCAATTAAATGGTCAAGCGTCAGCACTGATTAGAAGTGTGATCGACCCGATTGCGCAACGTTATCAATGGTCTCGGATTATCTTTATGTTGTTGGCAATCATTTGGGCACATTTTCAGTATCGTAAAACCAAAAAAATGCTAAATTTAGGGTGATTGAACTGTTAGTAGTACATTCAACAGGGGGGAGTATGAAGCAAAACTTTGTTTGGCACTTCCTTATCTCTTTTGCCGTGATGCTAATCACAGCAATGCTTTGTAGCATCTTGCAGTATCACTCCGCATATGATTACTTCTGGTTTATTATTTTTAGCATCGTGAGTGTTTCAGGCTTGGTTTTTGCTATGGTCTTTGGCATTTTTCAAAGTAAATTACAGCAAAGTCTTTTGAATACCACGATCTTACTCGTTTTGCTTTCGCTTTATTTTATTGTTTTATTCTACGGCTTTATTCATATCAAAATTGATTGGCAAGCGATTTCAGAGGGTAAAGCTCAACTCACATTGTTGCAGAAATTTTTTAAATCAGATCTTTCATTTTGGTTGGCTTTTCTGGCTCCCTTTATACTGTCATTCTTGACTTATACCTTAAAACCTAAACCCAACTTTAGCTAACTTTATGGCTTATCTTCTCTTATTTTTTTCCGCATTTGGTGCAGCGACGCTATTACCTTTACAGTCTGAAGCAGTATTGCTTGGATTACTGGTACAAACCCAGCATTCTGCATATTTATTGCTTGTTGTTGCAACGATTGGCAATGTTTTAGGTTCATGCGTGAATTGGTATTTGGGACTCAAAATCGAGCAGTTTAAAGATAAGAAATGGTTTCCTGTCTCTGAAAAGAATATGCTTAAAGCAGAAAAAATATATCAAAAGTATGGCTTTTGGTCTTTGTTGTTAAGCTGGACCCCAATTATTGGAGATCCAATCACACTTATTGCAGGGCTAATGAAAGAGAACTTTTGGCGTTTTCTATTGATTGTGACCATAGCAAAAGGTGGTCGGTATGTTTTTATTTATTTGGTGTATATCGGATTATTTTAATAAAAAGGTTAGGGGCTGTTGACAAGCCATTTATGAAATGTCAACGGACCCTAAAGACACAAAACTATCTTTAACCTTAAAAGACGCATCTTGATGAATTTATTTACATTCATTGATTCTAAATTGAATCGTATCATTGAAGCTGGATTGTTTATAGATCCATAAAGTACGGTAAGAACGTTTTACATTGATTGATGTATGCTCAACGGCTGCAAGTACTTGTTGATCAAGTGCATTAATACCAGAACGTTTAGTTAGCTTAACTTGGGTAATTTCGCCTTGTTTATTGGTTTTAAATTTAAACTTTACTGTACGATCTTTATTCTTTAATAGTGATTGATCCAGTGCAAGTTGTGGTTGTTTTAAATAAACAAAGGCAACCGACTTATCGAGTTGTTGTTTGTTCCAATTCTTTGAATTAAAGCTATATGTACATTGCTTAGCGCGCTGAACATGATCCGTTGCATTCTCTAGCGTTAAGGTAAATGTTTGATAACCGACTAAAGCAATGGCTTTTCCATTTTTTGAATAGGGTTTTACTTTTGCATTTTCCACAGCATCTACAAGTTTCTGATCCAATGCACGGATGCCTGTACTTTCTTGGATATCGGCCTCTGTGACTTCACCAGCGTTATTGGCTTTTACTCGAATGATCGCTGAACGCTCTTGATCTTTTAATTCAGTGATTTGATAGTTAATTTGAGGAAATTTGACCCATTGTATGCGTGTAGTTAAATGTTGAGGATCATTTTGTTCAGATTGCTCCCCTTTGACTTTTATTGTAGGAAGTTTATCCGCACTATAGCTATAGGTTGAAAGGCACAATAAACAAGTGGTAAAAAGAGCTTTATTCATAGGTTTGGCAATCCATGCAGTTTAATACGCATGAGAGTAGTTTAATTGCGCAAAGTATTTATCGAATTTTGTATTCTCGCAATAGAAAATGCACCCGAAGGTGCATTTTTTTACTGTTTTTTATTCAGCCAAACTCATTATTCTTGGCCTTTGGTGATGTCTACTTTGAATAAATCAGAAGTTTTTACCCAACTTATTGCGACGACAGCCAAGGTCATACACCCACCAAATACAGTGGCTGTGATTGTTCCTAAATATTTTGCAGCCAGCCCAGATTCAAATGCGCCCAATTCATTACTCGATGAAACAAACATCCCATTCACCGCAGCGACACGGCCACGCATATTTTCAGGTGGGTAAACTTGCAAAATGGTTTGGCGTACAACCACTGAGATACTGTCACAAGCACCAGTCATAGCCAAAGCAAATAAAGAGAGCCAGACGTTGTTTGAGAATGCAAAAATAATGGTAAACACCCCAAAACCTGCAACTGCAATCAGCATATTTCGCCATGCATGATGTGTAGGTGGAAATTTGGTTAAAGCGATCATGGTGAGTAACGCGCCAATAGAGGGGGCCGCACGTAAATAACCTAAACCTTCAGGTCCAACTTTTAGAATATCTTCTGCAAAAATTGGCAGCAGGGCAATCACACCACCAAACAGCACTGAAACCAAATCTAAAGATATGGCCCACAGTACAATTTTAGTTTTCCAAATAAAGCGAAAACCTTCACTTAAACTGTCCCAAAGATTGTCTTGTTCCATAGTAGGGAAAGTACGCTTCTTTAATAAGTTAATCAGACAGAAGCAAATAAATAAAAGTACCGCTACCGAGAGTAAGCTGTTTTCACGACCGATTCCTGCCAGCATAAAACCACCCAGCATTGGGCCAATAATGACACCACTTTGCCATCCAATCGTGGTCCATGTTGCACCATTGGCATACAGTTCACGAGGAATTAAAAATGGTTTTAATGAGGTTGCTGATGGATTGTAGAAACCTCGGATGGTACCCAAACCAAAAATAACCGCATAAATCCCCCAAGACAGTGTAGTAACACCAATTTGGCCATGATCATAACTGTGAAATAACCACCAAAGCACCAATGGCAAAGGGAAGGAGAAAAATAAGCAAACTTTCATAATAGTTTGTTTATTCAGCTTATCTGCAAAATAACCGCCCCAAAGCGACAGCGCAATAAAGGGGATTGCTTCTGCTAGTCCAATCAGACCCAAGGTAAGTGGATCTTTGGTAATCTGATAGAGTGAATAGGCAACAATAATTTCTTGAATTAAAATTGCGAGTGTCAAACAAAATTGATTGATGGTAACAATTGAGAAATCTCGATAGCGAAGCGCAGCAAAAGCATCCTGTGCAGGGGTCATAACTGTCCAGTTTTATCATGATGTGATGATTATAAAGATTTAATCCTGATTTTTCTTATAAAACTAGGTGAAATTTACATCGAAAATTACATTGGAGAATTGTGAAATTGTTGGATGTTTTGCTTTTGTTTTGTACAGAGATGATTTAGAATACTGCCTCCCTTACCTGCAGGTCGTTGTCGCAATGGTGCGAACGTACCGAACAGGTGTTTAAAGAGGTTGTTATGGCTAAGTTAAAAACTCGCCGTGGTGCAGCTAAGCGTTTCAAAGCGACTGCTAACGGTTTCAAGCGTAAACAAGCGTTCAAACGCCACATTTTGACCAAAAAATCTGCTAAACGTATTCGTCAATTGCGCGGTTGTGTCATGGTTCACGTAAGTGACATGAATTCAGTTCGTCGTATGTGCCCATACATCTAAGGAGATTATAAATGGCTCGTGTAAAACGTGGTGTACAGGCTCATCGCCGTCATAAAAAAATTCTTGCTCGTGCTAAAGGTTACTATGGCGCGCGTTCACGTGTTTATCGTGTAGCGTTCCAAGCAGTAATTAAAGCAGGTCAATACGCTTACCGTGACCGTCGTCAAAAGAAACGTCAATTCCGTGCTTTATGGATTGCGCGTATCAATGCTGGTGCCCGTCAAAATGGTTTGTCGTACAGCCGTATGATCGATGGCTTGAAAAAAGCTCAAGTGATCATCGACCGTCGCGTACTTGCTGACATCGCTATGCATGACTCAGTTGCATTTGCTGCTTTAGCTGAAAAAGCTAAAGGCGCATTAGCTGCTTAATCATCTTCGATGATTAAAAAAGACCGCTTTTATAGCGGTCTTTTTTATGCCTAAAAATTTATTTTCAAACTCTTGCGGGAACTTTTTAAGGTGAGTTTTCATTGAGTTTGATTGTTCGAATACAGCGCTAATCAGTAAAATTTGTGTTGATGTAAAATCTGTCATTATGGATGCTCTAACTATTTTGTTATGGCATTGAATTGACCAAATTATAGAATCTAGTCTTATGCGTAAACAATATCACTTTCGCCAAGTTGGTGAAGACACTTATATTTGGGATGTGCATCATCTGGTTGAACTGAGCCGAGACTTCCCAATCCATGAAGTTCCATTATCTGATATACAAGAACTCAATGAAGCGTATTGGTTTCCAGATACACATCCAACAACACAGCAAATGATTGAACATTTTCAACTGATACAACAGGCAGATCTAAGTTATCCAATAATTTTATCTGCTGACGGTAAAGTGATGGATGGTATGCATCGTGTGGCAAAAGCAAAATTACTCGATCATCTTACGATTAAAGCCGTCAGGTTTGAAATTACACCACCAGCAAATTTTATCAATATTGACGAGGATGATTTGGATTATGATGATTGAGCGGGCCATCCGAAGGATTTAAACATTCAAATAACTTTGCACACACATTACACAATATCAACGTGAAAGCATTATTGTTTTAGAAATAGCTCGCATAGAGTAGAACAACGAATAATAGAAAATGATGGAGTGGGTATGCGTGTTGAGATTGAAGGTTTACAACAAGGTGCAATTGAAGTTGAGTTGCAACTACTACCCAGAGTTGGGGAAGTTTTAAAAGTGATGTATGGTGCAGATGCGGAAGTTAAAGGTGAAGTAACAGCAGTTGAGCACTATATTAATCAGCATGCAAATGAACATAAAGTGATACTCAGCATACGGCCCGTATTTTGATATAGATCAGCTAAAATGATTGAATCATGATTGGGTTGTTACGTGATCTAAAGTAGCTTATTTGGCTACTTTTTTATTTTTAGAGGGTTCTAAATTTATGAAACGCATCAATGTTGTGGGGACTTCTGCGTCAGGAAAAACAACATTTTCAATAAGATTGGCTCAAAAATTAAAACTCACCTACATTGAATTGGATGATTTATTTTGGCTAGATGATTGGCAAGAGTCTACCGATACTGCATTTTTTCAGAAAATTCAGGCCAAATTAGATCAAGCTAAATCTGGTTTCGTCATAGATGGTAATTATACGCGAACCACGCAGATCAAATGGCGAGATATCGATACTGTAATTTGGTTGGATATTCCTTTTTATATCAATCTTTACCAATCCATACAGAGAGCTGTTCGTCGTGCTATTTTTAGACACAGACTTTGGGAGAGTTCAAATAATCGTGAAAGTTTTAGTAAAATGTTTAGTCGTGACTCGATTATTTGGTGGATGATTAAAACGCATCAAAAAAATCGACAGCAATATATAACGATGATGAATGATCCTCAATATTCACATATTCGATTTATCCATTTAAAATCGCGAAAAGCTGCTGATCAATTTTTGAGTTTAATTTAAGTCCTTTATAAGTTAGGATAAATTTTGAAAAAATATAACAATACGTGTCGAATATTTTTATGAAAAATTAAGTAGAATCGTGATTGAATAAGAGGTTCATGCTAATGATGGTGATGGCATAACAGAAGTATTGTATCAGTGGGATATTAATCATAGGACAATAAAATGAGTGATTCTCAATTTTTAACAACTTTACAAGAACAGGTAAAGAACGGGCAAAAGTATAGTTATTTGTGTTTTTGGGGGCATAGTCAAAAGACTTCTGGAAAAATAGACAAGAGCTGTTTGAGTCAATGGTTTCCTGCAAAATTTGAAATTGATGGTGTCAATTATCAAAGTACAGAACAGTATATGATGGCGCAGAAAGCCAAACTATTTAATGACGAGGATATTTTTCAGAAAATTTTACAAACAGACGATCCTAAGAAAATAAAAGCATTAGGTCGTTTGGTCAAAAATTATCAAGATGAGATTTGGATTGCTCATCGTTATGAAATTGTGGTTCAAGGTAATTTGGCTAAGTTTTCTCAAGACAATGATCTTAAAGCGTTTCTACTGAGTACCTCAGATCAGATCATCGTTGAAGCCTCGCCTGTAGATCAAATCTGGGGGATTGGACTTGCAGCAGATCATGTTAATGCGACAAATCCAAACGCATGGCAAGGTTTAAATCTTTTGGGTTTTGCCTTAATGGAAGTGAGAAAGCAACTTTAAAGTTGCTTTCTTTTTAATATTCATTTTATCAAATAGATAAGACATTATAGTCCAAAATAATAAGCCGCAAGGCAGATTAAAATGGTCACAATAATTAATGCAAAGACACCTGTTTTACCTGGTTTATGCTCAGGATTTGTCTTGCTGTTAAACGCTTGACGCTGCTCAGTTTTGATATTTTCATGCGTGTCAAAGGGCGAGGCAATTTGTTTTGGCGTTAAGCGTGCAGATTTATAATGATTTGCAACTTTAACAATAAATTTTGATTTTAAATCTTCAACTTTTTGCAGGAAATGGCGCAAATTCGTTTGTTCTTCAGGGCTCATGATTTGCTCATTTTCATCATAGGGATGCTTTAATTTTGCAGAAATAAAACCCTCTAATGCATCTATACGACAGAAGGTTTCATGTGCGTAATTAGCTTGATAGTCAGTGGGTAACAACGCAAGTTTAAGACTTGAATCCTCGGTCGTGTATACAGTTTCTTCTAATCCATAATAAGGTAAATCTTTATTTGCTGGTTCTGGAAAACCTTTGGCATATTGGGTATCAAACAATTCATTGTCTGTATAAATTTGAATATCATCCCAATTCGGTTGAACTAAATCTTGTTCAATCCGTTTAATTAATTTTGCATTGAGATCATAGCGCCAAAAAATCTCGGTACGCAAATCGGGACGTTGCTGCTCAGGCGCTTCATAATCATTTTCTGCGCTATACCATTCCGCCAATTCTTTACCAAAAATCCATGCGGTTTTCTTTTGTTGATCATGGCTAACAATAAAGTGGGGGATGGCTAACAGTTCAACATTTGCATTTGGATTTTGTTCATCATTTAAAATGCTAGCGCTATGTAGGCTGAGTCGATACACGCCTTGTTTTTTTAGCCCTTCAAGCCAAATCTGAAAATGCTGTGCCAATAGGTGCTGGTTGGTTAAATCACGGAAGCCAAAAGCATGCTGATTAAAAATGGCATGATTGACCCAACGAGAAAAACTGATCCCTTGAGTGAGATACTCATTGCCATAAGTGACGAGTGTAAGTTGACGTTTCCAGATTTGATCGAGTGCCATTTTTTATAGATCTCAGCGACATTAAATCCATTTTATACTTTTTATAAATCAAAGTTCTAGCATTTCAACAGGAATCAAACAGGGAAATATACAAATTATTTAGAATAAGTTGTGACTAATCGTATTTTTTGTAAAGCGGAAACTTCATTCAACTGCATAAAAACTGTTAGAATATAGAGTTATATTATTTTTCTAAAATATTGCTTTGAGAGTTACTATGTCACTGGAAGCCCTGACCACTGAAGCGCTCGCTGCGATTGCAGCAGCTCAAGACCTGACTACACTCGACCAAGTACGAGTGCAATTTACAGGGAAAAAAAGCCAGCTTGCGGAACAATCTAAGGCACTTGGCAAAATGGACCCTGAAGAGCGTAAAGTTCAGGGTGCTGCAATTCATGCAGTACGTGAAGCGATCAGTGCAGCGTTGACTGAACGCCAAACTGAATTACAGAAAGCTGAATTAGAATTAAAGCTAGCAAGTGAAACAATCGATATTACTTTGCCTGGACGTGGGCAAGCTGTAGGAAGTATTCATCCTGTTACTCAGGTTCAAGAACGTATTTGTCAATTCTTTACCAAAGCGGGTTTTACTGTTGCGACAGGGCCAGAAGTTGAAGATGATTATCACAACTTTGAAGCATTGAATATTCCAGGACATCATCCTGCACGTGCGATGCATGATACTTTTTACTTTGATGCAAACCATTTGCTACGCACCCATACCTCAGGTGTACAAGTACGCACAATGGAAAACTCGCAACCACCGATTCGTATCGTTTGTCCGGGGCGTGTTTATCGCTGTGACTCAGATCAAACCCATTCTCCAATGTTCCATCAAATCGAAGGTTTATACGTTGCTGAAAATACCAGCTTTGCACAATTAAAAGGTTTGTTGATTAATTTGCTAAATGAATTTTTTGAGAAAGATTTGAAAGTACGCTTCCGTCCATCTTATTTCCCATTCACTGAGCCAAGTGCTGAGGTGGATATTATGGATGAGCGTGGTCGTTGGTTAGAAGTTTTGGGTTGCGGTATGGTGCATCCAAATGTTCTACAAGCTGCGGGTATTGATCCTGAAAAATATAAAGGCTTTGCATTTGGTCTTGGTGTAGAGCGTTTCGCAATGTTGCGTTATGGCATCAATGATTTGCGTATGTTCTACCAAAACGATGTGCGTTTTTTACGCCAATTTGCTTAACAAATTTATACCTCTCCCTGACCTCTCCTAAAAGGAGAGGGGATGTCCAAGATAATGAGACGAAGGGTTCTGCCTCCTTTTTAAAGGGAGTCAGAGAGGAATTCATTGATATTGAATATAGGTTTTAGAAATGAAAATTAGCGAAAATTGGCTTCGCACATGGGTCAACCCTGCAATTGATAGCGATACCTTGTCTGATCAACTGACCATGTTGGGACTTGAGGTTGATGAACTGGTTCCTGCAGCTAAACCATTTACAGGTGTGGTGATTGGTGAAGTTTTAACTGTTGTACAGCATCCTGATGCAGATCGTTTACGTGTCACCACAGTGAATATTGGTTCGGGTGAACCTTTGCAAATCGTATGTGGTGCGCCAAATGTACGTGTTGGGATGAAAGCACCAGTTGCAACCATTGGTGCAGTGCTCCCGGGTGATTTTAAAATTAAAAAAGGCAAACTTCGTGGTGTTGAATCACAAGGAATGCTGTGTGGTGCTTCAGAAATTGACCTTGAAGATAAAATTGATGGTCTGTTAGAACTTCCTGCAGATGCTCCTGTAGGCACAAATATTCGAGAATATTTAAATCTTGATGATCATGTGATTGATATCAGCATCACGCCAAACCGCGGTGACTGTTTTAGTATTCGAGGGGTGGCACGTGAAATTGGGGTAATAAACCAATTGCCTGTAACAGCACCTGAGATTCAAGACGTTGCTGCTACGATTGTTGATCAGAAGCAAGTCGTTGTGACAACGGATGGTTGCCCTCGTTACTTAGGCCGTGTGATTAAAAATGTAAATACCAAAGCACCTACGCCAGCGTGGATGGAGCAAGCTCTAGCACGTTCAGGTATTCGTCAACACAGTATTCTTGTTGATATTACCAACTATGTGCTTATGGAGATTGGTCAACCGTTGCATGCGTTTGATGGTGGTCAGGTTCAAGGTTCAGTGCATGTGCGTCAGGCAAGTGCAAATGAAAAGCTTGTTTTGTTAAATGAACAAGAAATTGAATTGACCGAAGATGTTATGGTGATTGCAGATGATGTAAAAGCATTGGCGATCGCAGGTATCATGGGGGGCTTATCCTCATCTGTAACAGATGAGACCACTGAAATTTTCCTTGAATCTGCATTCTTTGCACCATTACATATCGCAGGCCGCGCACGCCGTTATGGTTTGCATACAGATGCGTCACAACGCTATGAACGTGGTGTGGACTTTGAATTGCCTATGATCGCAATGCAACGCGCTTCACAATTGATTCAAACCCTTGCAGGTGGTGATTTCGGTCCAATTACCGTATCTGAAAAAACTGAATTATTGCCTAAGCGTGAAGCAATTGAATTGAATCAAGCGCAAGTGGATCAATTGCTGGGTTATCAAGTTCCTACTGCATTTATTACAGATGCACTGCAACGTTTAGGTTGTGATGTGACTGTAAAAGCTGAAGGTGAATGGACTGTTGTACCACCATCACATCGTTACGATATGGCAATTTATCAAGATTTGATTGAAGAAGTTGCGCGTATACATGGTTATGACAATATTCAAATTAGTCTGCCAGTGATTGATGTAAAACTTGCTAAACATCAGGATCAATTTGAACTGACTCAGTTACGTCAAACTTTAGTAACACTGGGGTATCAAGAGGCGATTAGTTTTAGTTTTGCAGATTTAAAACTTGAAAAACAATTGAATTCACAAGTAAACCCATTGGCGCTTGCTAATCCGATTTCAAGTGATTTGGCAGTCATGCGTTCAACCCTGCTTTCAAGCTTAATTCCGTGTGTTCAGTACAATATCAATCGTCAACAAAGTCGTGTGCGTTTCTTTGAGCTAGGGTTACGTTTTGATTATCAAAACGCGAAAAGTATAGAAGATTTGAAACAGATTCCAACTTTGGCTATGATTGCTGTAGGATCAAAACAAATTGAATCTTGGCATGGAAAAGCTCAAGTTATGGATTTCTTTGATCTCAAGGGTGAGGTCGAAGAGATTTTAGCAGCTGGACGTGTTCACGTTGAATATGTTCGTTCTGATCGTGAATGGTTACATCCAGGTCAGTCTGCGGAAATTCTCGTGGATGGGAAATCAGTAGGTTATTTAGGTCGTCTACATCCATCTTTGGAAAATGCACTGGATTTGAGCACAACTTGGATCGCAGAGCTCGACCAATCGGCTGTTTTGCAAACTTATGTATCTAATTTTACAGAATTATCACGATTTCCATCGGTTAGACGTGATATTGCGCTTGTAATTAGTGATAAGATTAATGTTAGTGAAATTCAGCAACTTATCGAAAAAACGGGTGGAGAGCTTTTAGACTCTACTTGGTTATTTGATGTGTATACAGGGCAAGGTGTTGAACAAGGTAAGCGCTCTTTAGCATTTGCATTGTTATGGCAACATCCATCACGTACACTCGAAGATGCTGAGATTAAATCCGGTATGGATCATATTATTCAAGTGTTAGAAGACACTTATCAAGCGACATTGAGGGCCTCATGACAGCATTAACAAAAGCAGAAATGGCTGATCATTTAAGTGAGCTTACGAGTTTAAACCGTCGTGAAGCAAAACAAATGGTCGAGTTGTTCTTTGACGAGATTAGCCAAGCATTAATTGCAGGCGAACAAGTCAAACTTTCAGGTTTCGGAAATTTTGAACTACGTGACAAACGTCAACGTCCAGGTCGAAATCCTAAAACTGGAGAAGAGATTCCAATCTCAGCACGTCGAGTTGTAACATTCCGTGCAGGTCAAAAATTTAGACAACGTGTGGGTACAGAACAAGAAGATTAATCGGGAATTTGTGTGTCGTAAGATGAAAGCTCTGTAATCTAAAAGTTTTGTAAGATAAAAACCCTGAGTAATCTGCTTGGGGTTTTTTATTGCCAGAAATAAACATCATTTGAATTCCGATTAACCAGTTTGCTGTAATCACAGTGATAAGACTGGAATATCGCTTTTTATCTCTATACCCAAAGATCAAATGGGTTTAGGTGGGTGATGTTTGGTTAAAAACAGAGTAGGGGGAGATGGTGCAATTGTTGGGTGAAAGTGAGACCCTTATGCGGGATAAATTTATTTTAAGAAAATTCTAAGCACCTTTATAAAAATGCAAATAAGTAAACCTATTCTAGTGTTGGTTAAGATGATCTAAATACGCTTGCAATTTTAAAGGGCAATAACCAAAGTAAAATAGAGTGGTGTGGTTTTGTGCTTATTGGATCTAAGTGTTCTGTAGCGAAAGATAATGCAGCTTGTTTATGATGATTTAAACTTTAAAGTAAAAAACAAAGCAAAAAAAAGAGAACCTAAAAGGTTCTCTTTTCTTGATAATAATCTAAGCGATTATTATTGAGCAGCTGAAGCAGCAGCAGAAGCGTCTGCAGCAGCAGCAGTAGCATCAGATGCAGCAGCAGTAGCGTCAGCAGCAGCATCAGTAGCAGATGCAGCAGCAGCGTCAACAGCAGCAGTAGCTTCTACAGCTTGAGAAGCAGCAGTGTTTGCATCAGCAGCAGCTTCTTCAGTTTTTTTAGCACAACCAACGAAAGCTAAAGTAGTAGCAACTGCAGCAGCAATAGCGATTTTTTTGAATAACATGGCATCACTCTCATAAATTTAATTGAGACAAAAAACCCAAGTTAGCCTGTTTTTTGCTTTTTGCATGAGCAGTCTAACTGGTATGCGAATATGCTATCACTGCGCATTTTGAATTGCTACTGTTTATCTTAAAAAAACTGACCAAATTGATGAAAAAATGATGTTTTTTTAACAGTATTTTACAATCAAGTTGCGTTTTTAGATTGGTTTATTGATAAATAAGTTATTAATAAATATAAAAAATCTTAATGAATAATTTTTATATTCAAATATTTGCAATATCGTGTAACGTTGAAACTCGATGATTGTATATTTATGTAAATAATGTCAACCAAATAAAAAGGCTACTCTTAAGAGTAGCCTTTTTAAGTATTTATTGAATTAGTTAGCAGCTTTGCGCTTCATTTGATCAAAGAAATCATCATTGGTTTTGGTTTCTTTCATGCGATCCAACAAGAATTCCATCGCCACTAATTCATCCATAGGATGAAGAAGTTTACGAAGAATCCATACTTTACGTAGGTTTTCTTCGCTCATGAGACGCTCTTCACGACGCGTACCTGACTTTTTGATATTCATTGCTGGGAAGACGCGTTTTTCAGCAATACGGCGATCAAGGATGATTTCTTGGTTACCTGTACCTTTGAATTCTTCGTAGATCACTTCATCCATTTTACTGCCTGTTTCAATCAATGCAGTCGAAATAATGGTGAGAGAACCACCTTCTTCGATATTACGTGCAGCACCAAAGAAACGTTTAGGGCGTTCTAAGGCATGTGCATCAACACCACCGGTAAGTACTTTGCCAGATGAAGGAACAACAGTGTTATAAGCACGTGCTAAACGCGTGATTGAGTCAAGTAAGATCACAACATCTTTTTTGTGCTCTACCAGACGTTTGGCTTTTTCAATCACCATTTCAGCAACTTGGACATGGCGAGCTGGAGATTCATCAAATGTTGATGCAACAACTTCACCACGCACAGTACGTTCCATTTCGGTCACTTCTTCAGGACGTTCGTCGATCAGAAGGACAATCAGGAAACATTCCGGATTGTTACGCACAATAGATTGGGCAATGTTCTGTAATAACATCGTTTTACCCGCTTTTGGCGGTGCTACGATAATTGAACGTTGGCCTTTACCGATGGGTGCAACCAAGTCCACGACACGCGCTGTCAAATCTTCAGAAGAACCATTACCCAGTTCCATAACCAATTGCTCAGTTGGGAAAAGTGGTGTGAGGTTTTCAAATAAAATTTTATTGCGTGAGTTTTCAGGGGTGTCATAGTTAATTTGATTAACTTTTAATAATGCAAAGTAACGTTCACCTTCTTTAGGTGGGCGAATCGTACCTGTAATCGTATCACCAGTTCGTAGATTAAAACGACGAATTTGTGAAGGACTAACATAGATATCATCCGGACCTGCAAGATAAGAACCTGCAGCGGAGCGTAAAAAGCCGAAACCATCAGACAAAATTTCAAGAACACCATCACCAAAAATTTCTTCGCCATTCATTGCATGGCGTTTGAGGATGGCAAAAATGATGTCTTGCTTACGGTTACGAGCCATTCCTTCAAGGCCCATAAACTCAGCAATTTTAATGAGTTCGCCGATCGGTTTTTTCTTGAGTTCAGTTAAATTCATAAATGGTCAGATTGAATAAGGATGTGTGGAACACAGATAAAGAGAAAAGAAGCAAAAGTCGCCAGCAGTGTAATAGGTGAGTTGAAATTGTATAGACACAAAAACAAACTCAGAATCTATGTAGTTCTTTCGAGGAGAAATATGTAAAACAATTTCTGTTGCCGAACGGCGATCTTATGTGTTGTCCTTTAAGAAACAGGAAGAGAATCCTAATGTTCCTTGAGCATGGAATATAAGTTAGATCAACAAGTTTGTCAAATTATAGTCGAAAAAAAATACGCTCGAAAATCAAGCGTATTTCTCATTTTCCTAGATTTATACAAATAATGTATAAATTCAGCAAATTAAATATTTTCTTCAATGAATGCAGTTAATTTAGATTTTGGCACTGCACCAATTTGTTGAGCAACAACTTCACCATTTTTAAACATCAATAATGCTGGAATGTTACGAATGTTGTAGTTGACCGCAGTTGCTTCACACGCAGTTACATCAACTTTAACGATTTTAACTTTACCTTCAAATTCAGTTGAAAGTACTTCAAGGACTGGTGCAATCGCTTTACACGGTGCACACCAGCCTGCCCAGAAATCTACGATTACAGGGATATCAGATTGAAGTACATCTGCATCAAAGTTGTCATCAGTGGTATTTACGATATTGCCAGACATGGATTTTGCTCCAAAATATTTTAAAGATGAATCTATCTATGGATATAAGTATTACATAGTCATCTTTAACAATGTAGGGGGATGCTTAAATTTTCATTCTAATTTGTGAGTTTGTCCAATTGATGCTCACGATATTTACAATCGGATCTTTAGAAAAACCAGTGAAACTGTCACATAATTGTCATATATGCTGAAAAAGTAATGACTCATCAAATTGTCTAAATAAATGGCTTTTAAAAAGCGTGTATGTGAATTAATCTAAGCAGCAATTCAGTATGAGTTTGTATAAATAATGTCTGATTTTTTGATTGATGAAGAATTACTTGCTGCGATTGATATGGGGTCAAATAGTTTCCATTTGGCAATTGCTCGTGTGGATCATGGTGAAGTTAAGAAAGTTGCTTCTATGTCAGAAAAGGTTCAGCTTGCAGCTGGATTAGATGAAAATAAAAACTTAACTGAAGCTGCACAGCAACGAGGCTTGGCTTGCTTAGCGCGTTTTGTTGGGCGTTTAAGTTCAGTACAGCCGACTCGACTCAGAATTGTAGCGACAAATGCGCTGCGTCAAGCGAAAAATGGGCATGAATTTATTCAAAAAGCAGCGGAGATCTTGCCAAAACCCATTGAAATTATTGCGGGACGAGAAGAAGCCCGACTCATTTACTTGGGTGTTTCCCATACCATGGCCAATAGTGGTCGTCGTCTGGTGATTGATATTGGTGGTGGATCTACTGAACTGATTATTGGTGAAGAGTTCGAGCCGATTCATACCGAATCTTTACAAATGGGCTGTGTGGCCTTTACTAAAGCCTACTTTGCCGATGGTGATATTAACAACAAAGCTTTTGATAAAGCTGTGGTTGCGGCACGAAAAGAATTATCTTCGATTGCAAATACCTATAAAGCTGCAGGCTGGGATACTGTGGTCGGTTCTAGTGGAACCATCAAAGCATGTCGCCAAATTGCAGTCAATATGGGCTGGAGTGATGAGCAAGAGAATCTGACTCGTGAAGGTTTAGAAAAATTAAAAGACAAATTGCTGAAATTTAAAAATATTTCAGATATGGAATTTGATGGTTTAAAAGAAGATCGCAGAGCAGTATTACCTGCGGGTCTAGCGATCCTTTATGCTGTGTTTGAAGTCTTGAATATTGATAAATTGGTATATTCAGATGGGGCATTACGTGAAGGTGTAATGTATGACTTACTCGGCCGTTTCCAACACGAAGATATTCGCGATCGTAGTGTACAGGCGATGATGGGACGCTATGGTGCAGATGCAAAACAAGCTGAGCGTGTGGTTGAAACAGCACAACATTTGTTTAATGCTGTGGCCAGCACACTTAACTTAAACAGTGATGATAGTGATCTGTTGCGTCGAGCTGCTTACTTGCACGAGATGGGTTTAGCCATTAGTCATAGTGGTTATCAAAAGCACAGTGCTTACTTATTACAACATTCAGACATCCCCGGTTTTTCACAAATTGATCAAAACCATTTGTCACATTTGGTCGCTCATCACCGTCGTAAATTACGAGTAGATGCCAAATTAGACGTGTTAAAAGTGGGCGGTAACAAGCTTGTGTACTTGTGCTTGTTGCTTCGTCTTGCAGTTTTACTAAATCATAGTCGTAGCGATGAGATGCTTCCTGCCATTGAATTGACGATAGAGAATGAGCAACAATGGCAACTCAGCGTTTCTGGTGATGCCAAACAATGGCCATTGCTGGTTGCAGATTTGCATGATGAGCAAGTGCAATTTAAGCATTGGGACATTGAATTGAATATTCAGTCGGAACAGTTTATCGATTAACTTAAAGGTTTGGTGATGATGGAATGATCAATCATTTCATATCACTTAAACCTAAACTTCCGATGCGTAATCCATCGGTGAATTAGGGATAATACTCGACTTATGAAAAATAAAGCTGCTCAATCTCAAGCTTGGAAAACGGTTCAAATTGCACGTCACCCTGAGCGTCCGCAATTTTTGGATTACGTAGGCGAAATCTTTACTGAATTTGATACCTTGCATGGTGATCGTCTATACGGTGATGATGGTGCGATGGTGGGTGGATTGGCCCGTTTTAACGGTCAGCCAGTAATGGTTGTGGGCCAACACCGTGGTCGTAGTACGCGTGAAAAATTACAGCATAACTTTGGGATGTGTAATCCTGAAGGATACAGAAAGTCTCAACGCTTACTGGATATGGCGGAACGCTTTAATCTTCCTGTATTTACCTTTGTTGACACCATGGGAGCATACCCGGGTATTGGTGCTGAAGAGCGCGGTCAAGCAGAAGCAATTGCAACCAGCTTAGCACAACTTTCAAGCCTTAAAGTGCCAGTCATTGCAACTGTTTTAGGTGAAGGTGGTTCTGGTGGTGCGTTGGGCATCGGTGTTGCAGATCGCGTTATTATGCTGTCACACAGTATTTACTCTGTGATTTCACCTGAAGGTTGTGCTTCTATTCTATGGAAAACTGCAGATAAAGCAGAACAAGCCAGTGAAGCACTTGCATTAACTGCTGACAAGCTCAAAGAAATTGGTATTGTTGAATATGTGGTTGATGAAGGCGAGGGTGCTCATTTACATCCTTTTGAGGTTATGGAAAAACTCAAGGATGTGTTAAAACAAGCGCTTGATGAATTACAGCCAATGACTGCGGAAGAACGATGCGAAGCACGTTATCAACGTTTAATGAAGTTTGGCAGCGACAATTTAGGTCTTGCTTCTTAAAACAGTATTCTCAATTTCCTGAAAATACCCGTTTCTTAATCGGATGTAGTGGTGGTATGGATTCCATGCTGTTGCTACATCTGATGGCACAACTTTTCCCCAAGCAAATTCGTGCAATTTATGTCAATCATCAACTGCAAAAAGTCAGTGATGCGTGGGCTGATTTTGTAGCTCAACAATGCACAGCGCTCAATATTCCTTATATTCTTCAGCCGGTTCAAGTCGCTCAAGGCAATCTTGAGAGTCAAGCACGTCAAGCGCGTTATCAAGCCTATTTACAGCATATCGATGAAAATGAGGTATTGGTTCTTGCACATCATCAGCAAGATCAGGCTGAAACGTTAATGCTGCGTTTGCTATCAGGTGCGGGGGTTACAGGTCTATCTGCAATGCAATCCATCGATCAGCGCGATCAATTGCTGATTTGGCGGCCTTTACTTGATACTTCCCGTGAGCAGATTTGCCAATGGGTTGAGCAACTGAAAATCGATTATGTGGATGACCCTTCCAATTTAGATATACATTATGACCGTGCATGGTGTAGACATGAACTTTGGCATATTTTGCAAAGCCGTTATCCTAAAATGCAGCAAGCATTGGCACGTACCAGCTATTTAATGCAAGATGCTGATGAAATTCTCAATGAGGTGGTACAACAGGATTTAAAGTTCTGTGGTCATCCTACACAATTGGATTTAGCCAAATTGGCATCACTTTCCCCTGCTAGACAGCGGCAACTTCTCTCTATGTGGATGAAAGGTGAGGGGGCATATCGCCCAGCCTTGGACATGGTGCAAAGGCTACAAGATGAAGTAGTTGAGTCTAAGACAGATGCGCAAGCCGCTTTACATTGGAATCATTTCTATTATTTACGTTATCAAAATCAGTTGTATCGAATTGAACAAAACCAATATTTAGCATCAAAATCTAAACAATTGCCTCAAGAACAGGAAGTTCAATTTCAGCTTCATCAACAACTACAATTCACATCTGGTGTGTTTCAGATCGAAAGCTCTAAAATGGGCCTGGCTTTTGCATTAATCAATCATAAGCTAACATTAAAGCCGCGTTTGGGTGGTGAAAAAATTCATCTTTATGGCAGAGTCGGTGCTTGGCCTTTGAAAAAAGCCATTCAAGAAGCACATATTTTTCCGTGGATGCGTCATACAATTCAAATATTAAGTGTAGATAATGTTATGCTTGGGGTGTTTACACCAAATGGTTTTTGGTTGGCGCAATCTGAATATTGTGAAGTGGGTGGATGGCAACCAAATTTAATCTCTGAGTTAAAAACTAAGGTCGAGCGTGATTCATGAGTGCAGCGTTAAATTGTAATATTACTTTCATTGGTGGTGGGAATATGGCACAAGCCCTAATCGGTGGCTTGTTGAGTCGTGGATTACCTGCAACACGTATTACAGTTTCTGACCCCTTTGAAAATATTCGACAATTGCTACAAGAAAAAGATGTTCATGTGACTGATGATAATATCGCAGCAATTAAAAATGCCGATATTGTTGTTTTTGCTGTAAAACCTCAAGTTTTGGGTGGGGTGCTTAAACCTTTAAAAGGTTTACTCGAAGATAAATTATTGATCTCAATCGTTGCTGGTGCTGAAATTAAAACGATTTCAGACTTAACCGGCAGTGAGCGTGTTGTTCGTGTTATGCCGAATACCCCTGCTTTGGTTCAAACTGGTGCACATGGTATGTTTGCGAAACCAGAGGTCAGTGCTAAAGACCGTGAATTGGCAACACAAGTACTTGCTGCGACAGGTTTAACGCTTTGGGTGAGTTCTGAAGCACAGATTGATGCTGTGACTGCTGTTTCTGGTTCTGGTCCTGCATATTTCTTCTATATGATGGAAAGCATGATTCGTGCTGGAAAAAATATGGGTTTAGATGAGAAGGTTGCGACTGCTTTAACTTTACAGACAGCACTTGGTGCAGCACAAATGGCAATTACCAGCTCAAATGCGCCATCGGAATTGCGTAAAAATGTAACTTCTCCAAACGGCACTACACAAGCTGCTTTAGAAGTATTTGATCGTGCTCAAATTTCTCAAAATATTCAGACAGCTTTAGCTGCTGCGCAGAAGCGTAGTCAGGAACTGGCTCAAGAATTAAGTGACAGCATTAAATAATTATTGATTTTTAGGAACGTTCCAGTATGGGTGCAAATTCTGCGCAAATTTTTGGCATTATTATTAACGTAGCGATTTTGCTCGTATTCTTTCGTTTTTTAATGCAATTGGCCATGGTGAGTCCATACAATCCAGTGGTGATGTCGACAGTTAAAGCGACAAAAATTGTGGATATGTTTGGGCGAATTTTTCCGCCTTTGGCCAAAGGGCGAGTAAATACAGCTGCATTAGTTTTGCTAGTGGTGTTATATCTGCTTAAAATTTTTGGAATGATGTACTTGCAAGGTGCAATACCCAATAGTCCTGTACATTTGATCATTCTAACTTTTGTTACCATGATCCAAGACCTGATTCGTTTTTGTCGCTATTTAATTTTTGCGACCATTATCCTCAGTTGGGTGGTGATGTTTACTCAGTCGAGATCACCTTATATTGAAGTGATTCAAGAGCTTGCTGAACCGTTGTTGGCACCGTTCCGCCGTATCATGCCAAATATGGGAATGATTGATCTTTCTCCAATTTTAGCGATTTTGGCATTGATCATTGCTGAAAAAGTTATGGATTATGCTGCGATTGCATTGTTAACAGGGCTTTAATTTACCAGTTTAAATAGCAAAAGGACTCAATCGAGTCCTTTTTTTGTGAATGTTAAAATATAAAATTGAGTGTGCTTTCAACAAAAGATGATCGCTCCCTAACCCTCTTCTAGAAAGTTAGGGAGTCTTTTAAAGGCTTAATGTGCTTCACCCCAATTCTTGCCTTGACCGACTTCAACAACTAAAGGTACCGATAAGGTAACGACTTTTTGCATTACATCTTTAATCTGTGCAGCCAATTGATCTGCAATAGCCTCATCAACTTCAAACACCAATTCATCGTGTACTTGAAGTAAAAGTTTGGCCTGGTCTTGAGGTAAGATTTTATTGACTTCAATCATCGCCATTTTAATGATTTCAGCCGCAGAGCCTTGGAGTGGGGCATTAATCGCAGCACGTTCCGCACCTTTACGCACCATCATATTTCGAGCATCAATATCTGGTGTATATAAGCGACGACCTGTGATGGTTTCTACAAAACCTTGTTCCAGTGCGACTTGGCGGGTACGTTGCATATACTCATAAATACCCGGATAACGGTGGAAGTATTGCTTAATATAGTTTTGCGATTCTTCACGAGTAAAGCCCAGTTGACGAATCAAACCAAACTCAGACATACCGTACAATAAACCAAAGTTAACAGCTTTGGCTTGGCGGCGTTGATCAGAGGTCACATTTTCCAGCGCGACACCCAAGACCTCAGATGCTGTACGACGGTGTACATCTTGCCCATTTTGAAAGGCGTCAACCAAAGCATCATCTTGTGAGAAATGCGCCATTAAACGTAATTCAATTTGTGAATAATCGGCTGCCAAAAGTACACGCCCTTGAGGTGCAATAAAGGCTTTACGAATCTGACGACCAATTTCTTCACGTATCGGAATGTTCTGTAGATTTGGATCGGTTGAAGACAAACGACCTGTTGCTGTTAAGGCTTGATGGTAACTGGTATGTACGCGATGGGTCTCGGGATTGGCTTGTTTGACTAAGGCTTCAGTATAAGTACTTCTAAGCTTGGTTAAACCACGATACTCAATGATCAGTTCAGTAATTGGATGATCGATTTTTTCTAAAACCGCTTCAGAGGTACTGTATTGTCCCGTTGCAGTTTTTTTGCCACCTTTTAAACCTAATTTTTCAAATAAAACTTCACCGACTTGTTTGGGTGAACCGACATTAAAAGATTCGCCAGCGATTTCGATAATTTGATTTTCAAGATTTTGAATGGTATTGGCAAAGTCCACACTGAGCTGATCCAAGAAGCTTAGATCAAGTTTAATCCCATTTTCTTCCATGGTCGCCAAAACACTGGCTACTGGCATTTCAATGTGATGTAAGATATTGATCAGTTCAGGAATTTCTTTTAGCTTACGTTCCAAAACTTCATAAAGGCGGTAGGTGACATGCGCATCTTCTGCTGCATAATGTCCAGCGGTTTCAATCTCGATTTGATTAAAGGTCTTTTGTTTTGCACCTTTACCAGCAACCTGTTCAAAAGTCGTGGTCAAATGGCTCAGATAAACACGTGCAACATCATCCATACCATGGCGTGTTGTCACTGCATTCAAGACATAAGAGGCCAGCATGGTATCAAAATACCAGCCTTGTAAATGGATACCGTGATTTTCAAAAATATGTGCATCATATTTTAAATGATGTCCAATTTTTTCAACACTTGGATCTTCAAGAATCGGTTTGATTTGCTGAATAATCGCATCACGATTGAGTTGCTCAGGTGCACCTTCGTAATCATGTGCCAAAGGGATGTAATAAGCATCATTGGCATCAAAAGCCACTGAAAAACCAACCATTTCAGCGATACGGTAATCTAAGCTTGTGGTTTCAGTGTCAATTGCAAAACGTTTTTCTGTGCTTAAGCGCTGGAAGAGCTTATCCCATGCTTCTTGACTTAAAACAGTATGATAAGTGGCTTCACCAAGGCGGTCATCAACACTCGAACTTGTTGCTTGATCTGTAATTTCATTTTCAACAGGCTGCTCAGTTTTGCTAATACTTTGTGTTGTTTGTTTATAGGCTGAGCTATTTGGATTATTGGGATGATCTAGCGATTGTAATTGATTACGGAATTCAAGTTCAGTATACAAGTTGCGTAATGCTTCAACATCAGGTTCACAGAGCTTTAAATCATCATAGCTCAAGCTTAAATCGAGATCGATAACAATACTTGCCAATTGATGATCAAGTGCAATCCCTTCAACATTGTCTTTTAAACTTTGTCCAACTTTACCTTTGATATTGTCAACATTTTCTAAAATGCCAGCAATCGTACCATATTCATTTAACAGCTTCGCTGCCGTTTTTGCACCAACACCAGGTACACCACGAATACCATCAGAGGCATCACCCATCAAGGTTAAATAATCAATAATTTGATCTGGACGGACGCCAAATTTTTCGATTACACCGTCGACATCCATCGGTTTGTCTTTAAAACTGTCTTCGAGGGTCACTTTATCCGTGACCAACTGAGCCATGTCTTTATCACCAGTAGAAATTAAGACTTGATGACCGGCTTTTTCAGCGCGTTTTGCCAAAGTTCCAATGATGTCATCCGCTTCAGCACCTGGAAGCGTATGTAATGGAATACCTAAAGCACGAATCAAGGCATGCAGATAAGGGATTTGTTGTGACAATTCTTCTGGCATGCTTGGGCGGTCACCTTTATATATTGGTGACAGTACATGGCGAAAAGTCGGTTCAGGCGTATCAAAAATAACCGCCATATGTGTTGGTTGCACACGACGCATCAGTTTTTGAATTGCAGAAATTGCCCCACGAATCGCATTGGTCTGTAATCCAGTTGATGTGGTTAAAGGTGGGAGTGCATGAAAAGCACGAAATAAAAAGTATGACCCATCGACCAATACAAATGGTGGCATTGATATTTTCCTAATTCAAATAACCGCTTTATTGTACGTGATTTTTTGCGCTTGCGAAGATGCAACGGTCATCCTTGTGTTACTGAATATCTGATGAATTCACATAATCATCAGGTAAGGCTGTTGTATCATCGAGTTACTCAGGATCGAGAAAGATGAAATATGCTCAAAGGGCAGAGTGAAATTCGCATCATTTGGTTAATGATGCTGATCATTATCGCAGTCAGTGCATGGTTTTTAGATGCACGGATATTGACCTATATCTGTGGTTTGGCATTTGTCATGAGTGTGATGCAGTATGTGGATGCGATTCAAGATCCATTGCAACAGATCGCGCAACAGACACGGGTTCCACTGCAAAGCACATCAAAAGTGCCATTATATATCTCCTCGATTATCGCCGTTGTGGGTTTAACACTGCATTTGAGCTGGATGGTGGGTTTAGGGTTAACTGCTTGGATTTTCTTTTTTTTACGCTGGTTACGCCGTTTAGAGCGCTATTTGAGCCAAGTTCAATTGCAAATTCAACACTTGAAAGTGTCAGAGCTGGTACCCGCCGATATAAACCATCCATCATCGATACAACGAAGCATCGGCACGCCACAAGATTCGTCGCTAAACTTAATGGGGCAAATTCGCCAATGGATTTTTCAAGGCAACCCTGTTTTGAAAGTTGCGATCTTGGTTTTGGTGATTGGTATTGTGTTACTGCTGCGTTTTGCGACAGAGCATTGGCAATTAAGTTTAGCAGTCAAACTTTCAATTGTTGCTTTGTCCAGTGGTGCAATCACTGCGTTGGGTGTAGTACTACAAAATAAAAATCGTAGTTTTGCTTTAGCAATAGAGGGGTTGGGGCTTGCGGGATTATTTTTAACCTTATTCTTTGCCTATTACAATCAGGTGATTCCGAGTCTTTATCTGGCAAGTTTGTGTTTTGCTGTAATTATGGCGCTGACATTGAGTTTAAGCTTAAAGCAGCAAAGCGTGGAATTGGCATTGATGGCAGTGCTTATCGCTTATATTGCACCATTTACGTTGCCTGTGCGAAATGCAACGGTAGCAGAACTGATGGCTTATTATTTAGTGATTAACATTGCGATTGCTGTACTGAGTACATTAAGACCTTGGAAATATTTAAATCAGATCGGTTTTTTAGTGACTGTAATCATTGGTGGTGGTTATGCGTTCTATCATGGCTATAGTCAAGAAAAACAATCACTCACGATACTTATTCTTGCACATCTTGCAGTATTCATTTGGCTTGGTTTTCGATTTAGTCAATTGATCGCCAAACAGGATCTTGAGCAATTTAAACTGAAACCCAGTTTAGATGTTGCGTTGATTTTTGGTGCACCGATAATTGGCTATTTATTTTTATATTTAATGTATTTTCACCAAGAACTGATTCTTGCTGGTTTTAGCCTTGGTTTTGCTGTGGTGTTTGCTGGGATTTATCAGCTTTCAAAACGTAATCAATCTATTCAACTGATTTCTCAAAGTTATTTTAGTTTGGCATTGATCTTTCTTGCTTTAATTCCACCGATTCTTCTGCATGGTCAGTGGAGTGTGGTGGGTTGGGCTGTTGAAGGCCTCTGTATTTTTGGCTTTGCCTTATATAGACAATCGGTGATCAGTCGTTATATGGCGATTGCCTTGTTGATTGTTGCAGGCTGTTCAAGCCTTTATTACTTGTTTGAATTGCCTGATTTTCCAACCACGATGTATTGGTACTTATGTTTAAGCTATATCGCCGTGGTGTTATTGGCAAATAGCCGTGATGATTTTCGCAAACAGATCAGTTCAGTAACGACGTTGTTTTTAAGCCTACTGATGATTTCTGCAACCACGATGATTCTTGCATTATTGCTTGATCTCTTAGAGGGAGAGAATCGATATATATACAGTGTATTGATTGTAGTTATTGCTTATCTGTTGATGAATGAATTGATGTTATGGCTAAAGGCCAGATCAACATGGTTGATTCCAAAATGGATTGGGGTAATTCCCGTCTATGTATTTACACTCATTTTATTGCTGGATATTAGTAAAAATGGCATGTTGCTATGGACCAGTGATATTGAACGATGGGGTATCGCAGTTTCAGGTTTAGTGCTAGCGACAGTCTGGTTAAGACCTGCAAAAGGGCTACAGTTTGAAAGTGAATGGCTCAGTTTAGGTGTTTTAATCAGTTTAAGTCTAAGCAGTCTTAGCTTAATTGCAACGATGCCTTATATCAGCATGGTCATTTTACCTTTAGTGTTTTGTGGATGGTGCTTCTTTCAGAAAAACTCAGAATGGACAATGTTTTGGCAAACGCGCAGCAGTTTGTTACTGATGTTGATTTGGATGATTTGTTCTCAGCTATTTTCACAGCAAGCATTTCAAGGATATTTATTACCAATCTTAAATCCCTTTGATTTGGTTAGTATCGCCATGTTAATTGGTTTTTTCTGGATGCTGAACCTTCAATTTAAACAAGCTTTGAAGCCGGGAATCGACCATGGAATACTTGCAGTACTATGTGTTTTAAGTTTGTTATGGCTGAGTAGCTATATCGTTCTAAGAGCCTTACATGTGTATTTTGCTACACCTTATAACCAACTGAGTCTTTGGCAAGATGCCACTGCTCAACTGAGTCTAACCTTGCTTTGGGTAAGCTTAGCCTTTATTGCGATGAGCTTTGCTAGCCGTAAATTATTACGTCCTTTATGGATTTTAGGGGGGAGCATTTTGGTGATTGTCACCTTAAAATTGGTACTGTTTGATTTATCTCATATTGGAACGTTAACGCGCGTGATTTCTTTCTTGGGTGCGGGTTTTGTGATGCTGATTATTGCCTATATTGCCCCGATTCCAGAGCAGAACAATTTAAATCCTTAATTATGAATTGAGCGATATTTAAGTTGTTCAGGTGAAAGCAAAATAAAAGAGGCGTCTACCATGTAATAGACGCCTCTTTTTAATTCAAGGATTGAGGTGCTTAAAGAATTTCAATCGCTACAGCAGTCGCCTCACCACCACCAATACAAAGGGCAGCAATACCTTTTTTACCACCAGTACGTTTTAACGCATGAATCAAGGTCAGGATGATGCGTGAACCTGTAGAACCAACAGGATGGCCGAGGGCACATGCACCACCATGAATATTGACTTTTTCAGCGTCCAATTTAAATTCATCGATAGGGCACATGGTAACCATAGCAAATGCTTCATTGATTTCCCATAAGTCAACATCTTGAACATCCCAACCGGTTTTATTCAGTACTTTTTGGATTGCACCTACTGGGGCAATGGTAAATTCAGAGGGATGTTGTGAGTTTGAAGCATAGGCAACAATTTTTGCTAAAGGTTGAAGCCCTTTTGCTGCAGCATGATCCGCAGAGGTTAAAACCAGCGCAGATGCACCATCTGAAATTGAACTGGCATTGGCTGCCGTGATTGTTCCATCTTTGGCAAACGCAGGGCGCAAGCTAGGAATTTTGTCGATATTGGCATTAAATGGTTGTTCATCTTGATCTATAACAACATCGCCTTTACGGCTTGAAACTGTGACAGAAACGATTTCATCTTTAAACCAACCTTCAGTAATAGCTTTTTGTGCACGTTGTAAAGAACGAATCGCAAAATCATCCATCTGTTGACGTGTATAGCCTTTGCTATTTGCCATATCTTGGGCAAAAGAACCCATTAAACGACCCGTTTCAGCATCTTCTAAGCCATCAAAGAACATATGGTCTTTTACTTCACCATGGCCCATGCGATATCCACTACGTGCTTTTGGCAAAAGATAAGGTGCGTTGGTCATCGATTCCATACCGCCAGCAACAATCACTTCCGCCGAACCTGCTTTGATTGCATCCGCAGCCTGCATAACTGCTTTCATGCCTGAACCACATAATTTGTTAATGGTTACAGCACCGGTTGAATCAGGTAAGCCGGCTTTGCGCATCGCTTGGCGTGCCGGGCCTTGTTTTAAACCCGCAGGTAAAACACATCCCATAATGACTTCTTGTACATCATTTGGTTGTAAGCCAGCACGGGCAATGGCTTCTTTAATCGTCGCAGCACCTAGTTCTGGCGCAGTCAAACTGGTCAGGCTTCCTTGAAAACCACCCATAGCTGTACGCGCACCATTCACAATTACGATGTCAGTCATTGTTTTAATCTCCAAATGATTATTCTGTGAATATATCCAAAACCTAAGCAGTATATAAAAAATAGTATAAGAATAAAGTCTAGCGATTGAATATATGCTGACCGTAGAGAACAGTTTTTAACATTCAGGTGGTGGCCCTAAATTTATTGCTCCCATTCGTCCGATTTTGTAGCGCTTATTATTTACCTCATCATATTGGCTACAATAATAGAAGCTTCCAGGTGAACCTCTGGGTAAACCTGTATCACCTTGTAAAGTCAATACATCTCTACTGCTGGCACTTCCGACCCAAGTCAGTTTGCCATATTTAATTTTATTTTCAGTTTTGAGGAGTATGTGATCTTCAGAATCGACTTGTTTGTTTTTATTTTTATCTGTAAAAATAAGTAATCCTTTGTTCCATTTGTCTTTTTCACATCGAATTAAATCTTCAGATGAACAAATGACCACAGTAGTATGTCGAACTAAAGCTTGACTTCTTGCATAAGAAACATGCTGTTGAATATGTGCGGAAATGATTCTAATCTCTTGTTTTTGCATCCAATTATGATAATGGGGCAAACAGATTAGGCTGATAATTGTAAGGATACAAATAGTGGTAATAAGCTCGAACAAGGTAAGTCCTCGTTCTTTACAATAAAAATACATCTTTGAGGCTTCTGTTAAGTCTTGTTTTTTATTTGAAAAATAATGATTTTTCTATTAAATTTAATTGAAATGTTAACGTAGTAAAATATTTATTACTATCAGTTTCTTTTACTGCTAAAATGCACGTAGCAAAAAGATAAGCGATCCACGCAAAAAAATTGAGTAAAAAGTTACCGAATTACAACGGAAATTGTAAGTAATTTTGTCAATAATTTACTTGATTAAAGTTATCAAGCACTTGGAAAAAGCCTCAAGTGTTTGTATGATTCAACGTGAGTAGCTTAAAAATAATACTGGGGTATTAAAATTTATCTCAGGATAGCCAATAAATTTTAGGCTAAGCTTGAACAACAATTGTTATCTCTGGAGGATATCCATGAAATTGAGTCGTATCGCACTTGCTATGCTTGTTGCCGCTCCATTCGCTGCTGCTAATGCTGGTGTAACTGTTACACCTTTACTACTTGGTTACACTTTCCAAGACTCTCAACACAACAATGGTGGTGATAAAGGCGAGTTAACTAACGGTCCTGAATTACAAGACGATTTATTCGTTGGTGCTGCACTTGGTGTAGAACTTACTCCATGGTTAGGTTTTGAAGCTGAATATAACCAAGTTAAAGGTGATCTTGACGGTACTGGCGTAGCTGGTTCTGAATACAAGCAAACTCAAATCAACGGTAACTTTTATGCTACTTCTGATTTGATCACTAAAAACTATGACAGCAAAATCAAACCGTATGTATTGTTAGGTGCTGGTCATTACAAGTACAAACTTGATGACATGTCTTACCATAACAACGAAGAAGGTACTTTAGGTAATGCTGGTGTTGGTGCTTTCTGGCGCTTAAACGATGCTTTATCTCTTCGTACTGAAGCTCGTGGTACTTATAACTTTGACGAAAAATTCTGGAACTATACTGCTCTTGCAGGTCTTAACGTAGTTCTTGGTGGTCACTTGAAGCCTGCTGCTCCTGTAGTAGAAGTTGCTCCAGTGGTTCCAGTTGCTCCAACTCCAGTTGAACCAGCTCCACAAGTTCTTACTGAAGATTTGAACATGGAACTTCGTGTGTTCTTTGATACAAACAAATCAAATATCAAAGATCAATACAAGCCAGAAGTTGCTAAAGTTGCTGATGCGTTAACTACATTCCCGAATGCGACTGCTCGTATTGAAGGTCATACAGATAACACTGGTCCACGTAAGTTAAACGAACGTTTATCTTTAGCTCGTGCTAACTCTGTTAAATCAGCGCTTGTAAGCGAGTACAACATTGATGCATCTCGTTTGTCTACTCAAGGTTTCGCTTGGGATCAACCGATTGCTGACAACAAAACTAAAGAAGGTCGTGCTATGAACCGTCGTGTATTCGCGACAATCACTGGTAGCCGTACTGTAACTAAATAATCCTTTATTTAGTGAATAAAAAAGCGACTCAATTGAGTCGCTTTTTTATTTAAAGTACTTATAATTATAGAATATCTAAATAAAATTGAATCAGAAATTAATAATTACAGGTTAACAATGAAATATATTATTTTAGGACTGGTACTCATGGCATTAAATGCCTGTACGTCGACACCAATAAATTCAAATCGTGTTTCAATCCAAAAACAGTATCCAAATGAAGTGAAATCATTGAAAAGTGGGCTGTCTATATATTTTCAACCGAGATCAACAGACATTGAAGCTGAGTATAAACCTGTTTTATCTGTTGCTTCACAATTATTGAAAGACAATAAAAATTTTGTTCTCTACATTGAAGGCCATACAGACAGTACAGGCTCTTTGGCTGCAAATAATAAAGTCTCCTTAACACGCGCGAATATTGTGAAAGATTTTCTCTTAAATGAATATCAAGTCAATCCAGAACAATTGATTACGCTCGGTTTAGGACCAACCAAGCCAATTGCTGATAATAAAACAACTGAAGGTAGAGTGAAAAATAGACGAGTAACGGTGACTTTAAAAATTAAGTAATTTTGAGAAAGCCTCTCAATTTGATCATACAGCGTTATAATTGTTGATTGTAATTTCTACAAGTTTGAAAATTGAATGAGTGTGCAACTGCCTAAAGCCTTATTAGACCTAGAATCAAATTGCGGTATTTTTGCTGTTTGGATGTTATTGCAAAATTACTCAATTCAGTTAGATATTCAACAACTGGTTAAACTTTGTCATCACGATGCAGAGGATGGTACTTTTACGATTGACCTAGCCGTTGGATTAAAAAAATTAGGTTTTGATCTGTCTTTTTATACAGATGAAGACTCAAATATTCATGAAAAAGAAATCGTCCGTTATCAAGATGCGAAGAAGTTAGGGTTGCAGATTAGTCCAGCGCTGAGCTATCAAGAAATTCAAGCCTATATTGAACAAGGGTGCAATATCATTGTTTTTTATGACACTTTAGAAGGTGTTGGAAATCATTCATTGGTTTATTCGATAAATGATCAGGAGATTTGTTTCTATGATAATTTTGAAGCTATGCCGAAAGCTGTCTTTGAACAACAACGTTTAGCTGAAGGAATTTGTCAGCAAATGATTGTGATTCGTGAATATTGTCCTGTGATTCGATATTGTTAATTCAATTGCAAATGTGAATCTCAGTAAATCGAAATTTACTGAGATTCATGATAAAAATTAAGGGCTATTTCGGCTTTAGCCTTTAATACACAATACTTGTTTTAGTGTATGGACCACATCAATCAAATCATTTTGATTGGCCATAACTTGATGAATATCCTTGTAGGCACTTGGAATCTCATCAACCACACCTTTATCTTTGCGGCACTCAATGCCTACTGTTTGTGCAATCAAATCTTGCTGATTAAACAAATGCTTGGCTTTAGAACGACTCATTTTACGTCCTGCACCATGTGAGCATGAACAAAAAGAATCTGGATTACCTTTACCTTTAACGATAAAAGATTGCGCGCCCATTGAACCGGGGATAATCCCATATTCATCGAGCCCTGCACGAATTGCACCTTTACGTGTAACAAATACGTCTTCACCAAAGTGAAGTTCTTTCTGTACATAATTATGATGACAATTAATCGCTTCTTTGGTCATTTGAAAACTTGGTAATAAAGGGCGAATTGCTTCTAAAATTAAACGCATCATTTCTCGTCGGTTTTCAAAAGCATATTCTTGTGCCCATTCTACAGCTTCAACATAATCATCGAAATTCGTCGATCCTTCTGCAAAGTAGCTCAAGTCTTTATCAGGCACGTGACCAAAACGATGTTGTGCTTCTTTCTTGGCACGTTCAATAAAGTAAGTGCCAATCACATTACCTAAGCCACGGCTACCTGAATGCAGCATGACCCAGATATCATCATTTTCATCAATACACAGTTCAATAAAGTGATTACCACCACCTAAAGTCCCGAGTTGCTTTTGCCATGTAACATCAAAACTACGTAACATGCGTTTTAAAGCAGGGTGTTTGTCTGTAATACGCTGGAGTTTTTTATCTAAGGGCGAAAGGGTTGAAGCCTTTGCTTTGATTTGTTTGTGCATTTCAAAGCCGACAGGTACTTTTCTTTCAATGGCATTGCGTAAAGTGCTTAAGTTATCGGGCAGTTGAAATGCTTTTAGACTAAGTCTTAATGCATTCATACCACAACCGATATCCACGCCAACCGCAGCAGGAATGATGGCATTTTTGGTGGGAATAACACTTCCCACGGTTGCGCCTTTACCCAAATGTACATCTGGCATGACTGCGATATGTGAATGAATAAATTGCAATTGTGCCATTTTTCGCAGTTGCGTTAGGCTTTCCTCATCCACATCTTTTGTATAAATTTTTACAGGAACGCCATATTCTGCTTTGGCGTTTAAAATCATTTGTATGCTCATTTTTTTTCTCGAAGCAAATTTTTTTATTGTCCGAAGGCGGTTACAACACTATTGTCAAAGCAATGATCGATTCAAATTTTAAAGACAATAAAAAACCTAGCGAATGCTAGGTTTGACTGACATTCGGACACTTTGATTAATTCAGTGCCCGTGGGTAGACGACTGCTTAATCTTAATTTAAAGTTTTCTCAAGTTGATGCATGTCGTACTCCTATACTTTTTGATTTAAAATCAAAGGTGAAAATTCTGATTGGAAATAATCCAATGGGCGTTATTCTATAAAGAAAAAAAACTTTGTCAATGAAACATAGCAAATTAATTTTTAATTCACGTTGAATTGCTGTTATAAAAAACAATAAAGCAGCTAAAAAGCTGCTTTATTTACATCAAGTGATTTACTCTTTTTCGACTTGAATGGGTTGTACATCCATCTGATCATAAGCAATCAATTTAGATTTGTGTTTCCACTTATAGCCAAGCCAGATAACAAGGAACAGTGGAATACTGATATAAGTAGACAACACACTCATCCATTTTCCATCAAGCACAGCTTCTGCATTTTGGCCAAGAATAATGATGGCACAAAGAATAAAGGCAAACCACGGACCAAAAGGGAAGAATTTTGCACGATAAGCGAGATCTTCAAGTTTATAGCCTTGAGCCAAATAACCTTTACGGAAGCGATAATGTGAGATTGCGATACCTAACCAGACAATAAAACCGCACATACCTGACATGTTTAACAGCCAAGTAAACACGACACTTTCACCAATAAAGGTGGTTAAGAAACACAGTGCCGCAATTGCCGTTGTTGCATACAGTGCATTCATGGGTACACCGCGAAGATCGAGTTTAGAGAAAACTCGTGGCGCTTTACCTTCACGTGCCATATCAAACAACATACGTGTTGATGAATACATGCCTGAGTTACCTGCAGACATAATTGCAGTCAAAATCACGGCATTCATTAAGCCTGCTGCAAATGCTAAACCTGCTTTTTCATATAACAGAGTAAATGGTGACAGGGTAATGTTTCCATCACCTTCCGCAGCAAGTGCAAGGTTTGGATCTGTATACGCAACCAATGTACCAATGATAAAGATACACAAGATATAAAATAAAAGAATACGCCAAAAGATTTGTTTAATGGCGATTGGAATGGTTTTTTTCGGATCCTTAGATTCACCTGCAGCGACACCGACCATCTCCGTCCCTTGGAACGAGAATCCAGCGATCATGGCCACACCGACTAAGGCTTGAAAGCCACCTACAAATGGCGCTTCACCAACGGTCCAATTCTTGGTAATTGAATCTGTTGGATCTAACATGATTTTACCAATCATGAATAAGCCAATGACAATAAAGAAGATGATGGCAATGACTTTAACCAGTGAAAATAAAAATTCACTTTCACCAAAGCCTTTTACAGTTAAGGCATTGATACAAAAGATAATCGCAAGGAATAGCGCACTCCACCAAAAGCCGGGGATGTCTGGAAACCAAAACTTCATGATGAATTGAACAGCAACCAATTCAAATGCAACGGTAATGGCCCAGTTATACCAATAGTTCCAACCGAGTGCGAAACCAAAACCTTCTTCTACATACTTATTACCATAGGTAAAAAATGCACCTGATGTTGGATTGTGGGTTGCAAGTTCACCTAAACTGGTCATCAAGAAATAAATCATGATACCAATCAGAACATAAGCAAGTAATGCACCACCAGGTCCAGCAGTGGCAATCGTTTGACCAGAAGCAAGGAATAACCCTGTACCAATAGAACCGCCAATGGCGATCATGTTTAAATGTCGTGCTCCAAGCTTACGCTGGAGTTGAGGATGATCTGTTTCGCTCATCGTTATTCCTTACTACTTTTTTGAGTGTTGGCGAACAGCACTTTAAAGCCTTGTTGATCTGCTTTAGTCGTACATTGACTAAAACTCTGCTCAATGAGTAATGGGTAATTTAGGAAGCGGTTTGCCACAATCCATAATTCACCACCTGATTTTAAATGTCGTCTCGCAGTTTTACATAACGTTTCACTGGCATTGTAATCTGTTTGAATACCTTGGTGAAATGGAGGGTTACTCACAATGGCGTGTAAGAACAATGGCGCATCTTCAATCCCTGTGACTGCTTTTATTTCAAGTTGTTCTAAAGGTAAATTATTTTTTTCAAACGTCATTTGCGTTGATGCTAAAGCAAAAGCATCGACATCTAAAGCAAAAATACGATTTTTCGGATTAAGTTTACTCAGATAAGCACTGATGACACCTGCACCACAACCAAAGTCCGCAATCTTACCAGACGTCACTTGTTTGAGATAAGGTAAAAGCACTGCAGTTCCAATATCTAGACGATTTTGGCTAAATACACCAGGGACTGCACAAATGCTAAGTTCTCCGGCAGGTGTTGGAACATTATAGACTTGCGCCCATTCTGCTAATGGCTTTGCTGTCACGGTTTTATCTGTGGTGAGTTGCCACATTTGACAATGACGTGCGCTATCAAGCTTGATGGCTTGACCATAAGGCTGGAGTTGTTTTGCAGCACGTTCTACACCACCTTTTTTCTCTCCAACCAAGAAAATCGAAGCGCCAACAGCTAAACGACTGACTAAATTGTGCAAGATATAGTTGAGTAGCTCTTTTGATTTTGGAACAAAAACAACAGCTTGATCAAATTCAGCTTCTGGCAGGTCAGTACCAAAATGTACCTTTGCCTGCTGATTCTGAAAATATTGAAACTCATTGTAATTCCAAGTCCAAATGCTTGCTTCGATGTTATGAGCTAAATTTGAAAGTAGATCATCCGTTGCTGCATTTACAAATAGCACGCGTCCAGAAAGGTAGTCATGCTGTCGAATGACAACTTCGCTTTTTGGCTCCATATTCACCATCCATCAATAAAAATTAGAGCAATGCCCAGTCTAAGCTGGGCATTATAAAGAATAGATTTATTATTTTTTAGTTTCGGGTAAAACTAAATTCAAAATTAATGCAGCTAGCCCGCCAGTTGCGACACCAGAACTAAAAATATTACGCGGTAATTCTGGCAAATGTTCCAAAATTTGAGGAACTTGTGCAACCCCTAGGCCGAGACCTAAAGAGATAGCAATAATCAGTAACGCACGACGGTCTAGTTGAATTCCCGATAAAATGTTAATGCCTGAAGCAGCAACTGCACCAAACATTACCATAACCGCACCACCCAGTACCGCTTGCGGTACCGCCTGAATGATACCAGCAACAGCAGGGAATAACCCCAGAATGATGAGTAGGATTGCAATCCAAATCCCAACAAAACGACTTGCAACACCCGTCAACTGAATTACACCGTTATTTTGTGCAAAGACAGAACTTGGGAATGTATTAAAAATCCCTGCAAGAAATGAGTTGGCACCATTGACCAGTACACCACCTTTAATTCGTTCCATCCACACTGGGCCATCTACAGGCTGATTTGAAATTTTAGAGGTTGCGGTGACATCGCCAATTGCTTCTAAAGACGTGACAAGATAAATAAACGCCATAGGAATAAATAAGCTCCATGAGAAGCTAATTCCAAAATGCATTGGTGTCGGAATTTGAATCAATGGGGCATCTTTTAAACCAGAAAAATCTAAATAGCCCATAAAGCCCGCAAGAATATAGCCAATGACTAAAGCAATAAGAATTGCAGAACTTTTCACCCAAACCACTTTGAAGCGATTGAGAAGGACGATAATTGCCAACACTGTACATGACATGATGAGATTGTCGGCGCTGGCAAACGTATGGCTTTCCATGGCTTGGTAGCCACCACCCATGCTGATTAAACCTTCTTTAATTAAGGTTAAACCAATCAACAGTACCACAATCCCTGTAACCAAGGGCGTGATCAACTTTTTTACCCAAGGTAAAATACGTGAAACACCCATTTCAATAAATGAGCCTGCAATGACCACACCAAAAATAGATGCCATAACCGCTTCTACTGGTGTGCCCGCAGCAACCATGGCTGAACCAATCCCAATCATTGGACCAATAAAGTTAAAGCTTGTACCTTGAACAATCAGTAGCCCTGCACCAAATGGTCCAATTTTTTTACATTGTAAGAATGTTGCTACCCCAGAAATCACCAATGACATGGAAAGAATCATGTTGGTATCTTGAGGAGAAACACCTAAAGCTAAACAAATCAGTAAACCGGGTGTTACAATTGGAACAATAATCGCAAGTAAATGTTGCAAAGCCGCAAAAAAAGCGATGAGTGGTTTTGGGCGATCATCTAGACCATAAACAAGATCAATTTGAGCCTGTTTCTGATTGGGAGAGGGGGTAGAATTGGACATGGCACAGCAATTGGAAGTGGCAAGATGGCGCTATTCTAATCGCTTTACACACTATTACAAAATAAAAAGCCTGCTGTTGTGAAAAAAACTTGTAACTGTCAATAAACTGTCACTACTAAAAGTTAAGATTTTTCTGTATAATTTGCCCTCAAATTTAAAGCGTATCGAATTTACATGTCTGATATTAAAACTCTCCGTAATATTGCCATCATCGCGCACGTCGACCATGGTAAAACGACTCTTGTCGACAAACTTTTACAACAATCAGGTGCACTCGGTGACCGCGCGGGTGAGATTGAGCGTGTTATGGATTCGAATGCGCTTGAGTCTGAACGCGGTATTACCATTCTTGCAAAAAACACTGCAATCAAATGGTTAGACAAGCGTACAAATACTGAATACCGCATCAACATCGTCGACACCCCAGGACATGCTGACTTTGGTGGTGAAGTTGAACGTGTAATGTCTATGGTTGACTGCGTACTTCTTCTTGTCGATTCACAAGAAGGCCCAATGCCACAAACTCGCTTTGTAACACAAAAAGCGTTTGCTCGTGGTTTGAAGCCAATTGTTATCATCAACAAAGTAGATAAGCCAAGTGCTCGTCCAGACTGGGTAATCGATCAAGTATTTGATTTGTTCGATAACTTAGGCGGTAGTGATGAACAGTTAGACTTCCCAATCGTATATGCTTCTGGCTTACGTGGTGTTGCTGGTCCTTCTCCTGAAGAATTAGCAGAAGATATGACACCGTTGTTCGAAACAATCGTAGATATCGTTGAACCACCAGCAGTTGATATTGATGGTCCATTCCAAATGCAAATTTCATCACTTGACTATAATAGTTTCGTGGGTGTAATTGGTGTTGGTCGTATTCAACGTGGTTCAGTAAAAACTAATACACCAGTGACTGTTATCGATAAAGATGGCAAAACACGTAACGGCCGTATCTTAAAAATTATGGGTTACCATGGTTTAGAGCGTGTAGATGTAGATTCTGCTCAAGCGGGTGATATCGTATGTATCACTGGTTTAGATGCTTTGAACATTTCTGACACAATCTGTGATCCTAAAAATGTTGAAGCATTACCTGCATTGTCTGTAGATGAACCTACAGTTTCGATGACTTTCCAAGTAAACAACTCACCGTTTGCTGGTAAAGAAGGTAAATTTGTAACTTCACGTAATATCCGTGAGCGTTTAGATCGCGAATTGATCCATAACGTTGCTTTACGTGTTGAAGATACTGACAGTCCAGACCGTTTCAAAGTTTCTGGTCGTGGTGAACTTCACCTTTCAGTATTGATTGAAACCATGCGTCGTGAAGGCTTCGAGATGGGTGTTTCTCGTCCGCAAGTGATCATGAAAGAAGTTGATGGCGAAACTCAAGAACCATACGAAAACGTTACTTTTGATGTTGAAGAGCAACATCAAGGTTCTGTTATGGAACAAATGGGTAACCGTAAAGGTGAGTTGACCAATATGGAAGTTGACGGTAAAGGCCGTATCCGTATTGAAGCAACTGTTCCATCACGTGGTTTGATTGGTTTCCGTTCTGAATTCTTAACCATTACCTCTGGTACTGGTATCATGACTTCAAGCTTCTCGCATTACGGTACAGCTAAACAAGGTGCAGTTGCGAAACGTCAAAACGGTGTGTTGATCTCTATGGTTAACGGTACTTGCTTAGCGTTTGCATTATTCACTTTACAAGACCGTGGTCGTCTATTTGCTGAACCACAGTTAGAAGTTTATGAAGGTATGATCGTGGGTATGAACTCTCGTTCAGACGACATGACTGTGAACCCAACCAAAGCGAAACAGTTAACTAACATGCGTGCATCTGGTACAGATGAAGCGTTAACGTTAACACCTGCAATTAAATTCACGCTTGAACAAGCATTAGAATTTATTGAAGATGACGAATTAGTTGAAGTAACACCTAAATCAGTTCGTATTCGTAAAAAATTCTTAACTGAAAATGAACGTAAACGTGCTTCACGTGGCTAAGCGTTCAAACTGGGAATAATTCAATTTCTAGAAAAAAAACCGCAATTTTTTAATAAATTGCGGTTTTTTTATATAAATGTAAAAGGATATTGGTTTTTAATAAAAAGCGAGTAAATTAGGCGGAAATATATGTTGAAACATAATGTATACTTCGTCACATAAAAAATACGCAAAATCGGCGTGGAGTTAAAATATGAGTATTCTTTCAGAATTCAGAGAATTTGCTGTTAAAGGCAATATGATGGATTTGGCAATTGGTGTCATCATTGGTGGTGCTTTCAATAAAATTATCGACTCATTAGTGAAAGACGTGATTATGCCTTTAATCACAGTGATTACGGGTGGTGGTGTTGATTTTACCCAAAAATTTGTCGTACTTGGCGATAACCCAAATAACCTTTCATCATTGGATGAATTAACCAAAGCCGGAATTAACGTATTAACCTATGGTAATTTCATCACAATTGTATTGAACTTCCTGATCTTAATGTGGGTGGTTTTCTTGTTGGTTAAATTCCTAAATAAAATCCGTAAACCTGCTGAAGAAGCTCCAGCTGCTACACCAGAAGATATTGCATTACTGCGTGAAATTCGTGATGAAATAAAGAAACGCCCTGAAGCTTAATCTTCATTAAATTGATTCAAATTACAGTATTTTAATATGTCTAAACCCTGATAAAGGTATTAAATTATTGTAAAAGAGTTGAATGAAACGGTACGATCAAGTACCGTTTTTTATGCAAGCAAGAAAATAGGGATGGGCTGATGAAAAAAAACATAGGGATTATGGCAATACTTATCAGTTTGCATGCATGTTCAGAGCATCCAAAAGAGCAACAATCCGCTGATACTCAAACATCTACACAAGCGGATCGAAACCGACCTGCCAGTGGTTTAACCTTTAATGAGATGCCAAATGAAGATACCAGCTATGCCACTATAGAAACAGACTCAGTGGATGAAAATGAAACATTACTGTTGGCCCTACAAACACGTTTATTAAAAGCCAATTTTGAGTTTATAGAAAAAGACAGTGGTAGTTCTTGGTCTGAAAATGATTGTTCTCTGAATAAAGTGATTCAAGTAAAAGGTGAGGGCATCCGTTCTTATAAGGCAATCAGTAAAGTTAAGTTAGGTGATGAAAAACAATATCGTCCAGATTTTGTTTTGCTGGTTTTTGCGTTTAAGGATGAACAGGTTGCTGAGCAAAGTTTTCAAATGCTTAAGTCTGCTGTCTATTCAGCAGGAGGGTACTGTAATGGTAAATCTCCTGAAACCATCGTTAGAAATGGCAATGAAATATTTTACTTTACCACTCGCGAAGAAGCATTTAGATCATATATTGATGATTATGCCAAGTTTATCCATGAATTTAAACCTGAGCAAATTGATTCAAAAATATAGGAGGGTTTAAATTAACGAGAACAGCTCAGATTTTTATTGTTTTGTTGTCTTAATAAACAATAAGGTTTAAAGCAAATATTAACATCCTTGTCATTGCGCTACATGATAGACACACTTTGAAAGCCTGAATGATCGAAAAGCAAAAGTATTTTAATTTAGCTTCAGTGATGGTGGTTGTTGTGACTCTAATTTGAACATTGCTGATAAATAGTGGAACATTCTCTCAATGTCTCCAAAAGAATGTAAATCTTTAAACTAAAAATCCATGCGAAATTTAATCTCAACCAAGTGAAAGCCGAATTGGCTTTTTACTGGACCATGAAGTACACGTTCAGCAGCGGTAAATACCAGTTTATCAATCACAGGAACAAGTTGTCCTTTTTTTACTTCACCCAGTTCACCACCACGTTTTGCTGAATTACATGTGGAATGCTGTTTGGCCACTTTGGCAAAATCAGCGCCATCATGGATCTTCTTCTTAAGTTGTTCGGCCAAGTCCTTATCTTTGACGAGAATATGTCGAACGATTGCAGTTTTCATTTACTTTTTCCTCGTGGTTTTTGCGGGATGCTTTTCGCGATCTTTAATGGCTGGCATTGTGGGCAAAACACACTGGCTCTTTGTCCTAACTTTAAATTTTCTAAAGTGGTTTCACAGTTAATACACATCTCACCCGCACGACCATAAGCCAATAAGGTCTGCTGAAAGTAGCCATTCTCACCCATGGCGTTGCTATAGTCTCTTAAGGTTGAACCACCCAAATCAATCGCTTGCTTTAAAATTCGTTTAATTTCGATAACCAATTTTTGAATTTGCGCTTTCGTCAAACTCGAAGCAGGCTGCGCCGGATGAATCCCTAAATTAAATAAGCTTTCGGTTGCATAAATATTGCCTACACCCACAACAATATGATTATCCATGATTGCAACTTTTGTGCCGACATTTTTATTTTTAAACTTTTCTGCTAAATATTCGGCATGAAATTCATCACTCAATGGTTCAGGCCCTAAAGTATTAATCAATTTTGTTTGGCTTTCCTCATTCAGCCAAATGATACATCCAAAACGTCGAGGGTCATGATAGCGCAGCTGTGTGTCTTCAAACTGAATGATCAGATGGTCATGCTTTCTAAGCGCTTCATGTTCATCACAGATTCTAAAACTACCCGACATACCCAAATGCCATAACATGCTATGGGTTTCAAACTCTGCCAAAATGTATTTTGAACGACGTGTTAAGCGAACGAGTTTTTGACCTTGAAGTTGTTGAATATCTTCTGGAATAGGCCAGCGTAACCGTGGCTCACGCACTTGAACATGAAGAACTTTCTGGTCAATCAGGGGGAGTAAACTGGTTTTTGTTGTTTCAACTTCTGGTAATTCAGGCATGCACTTGTCACATTGGTGTGAGGACTGAATATTGTATGCAAGAATTGGATTGCGTTAAAGGGCGGTTGTGTTGAGCCTACGACTTTAGGTTAAAATTATGGATATGATCGTAGAATAAGATTGCACTTCTGTTATTAAGTGATTGTTATCTAAAATAAAGTTTATTGATAAAATAAAGTTTTCCAATTGATAAAAAATATCTGATAGTTATATGTAAAAAAATGTGTAAATTTCTAGTGAATTGTTTACTGAAATAATTCTTTTTATCTCGATATTTTAGGAAAAATAGTCATTTTAAAGCTGGAACTTTCTATTAAATTTAGACGGTTAAAGTGATTGAGAGTTGACTAGTTTATCTTTATTCGTTTTGTTCCTGATTAGGCTTTCCCATGAAAAAAATTGCTTATCCGTTATTGGCAATCTCTGCATGTAGCATGATGTCTTTTGCATCAGCTGAAGATGCGTTTAATTTACACGGCTCAACCATGACGGGTGATTGGAATGGGAGTCGGACTGAACTTGCAGAAAAGGGAATCAAATTTGATGGCACCATTGCCATGGACAGTTCATATCTCGCTGATGGTGGTTATGATGCGCACCAAGCGCCAACATTTGCGACACAATTCGGACTGGGTACAACCTTAGATATGGGGAAACTGGCGGGTTGGAATGACGTGACTATTCGTGCATTAGTTACAGCACGTCAAGGTGAAAGTACTTCACTCAGAGGTATTCAAGCACCAGATGCACCTCAATGGGCAAACTCGCAAGCCAATTGGGGACGTGGTAATTCGGGGAGCCGTCTCAGCGAGTTATATATAGAAAAGAATTTTAAGGATCAAGGACTAAGCTTGCGTTTAGGTCGTATGGGTTTAGGTACTGAATTCAATACCATGGCTTGTGATTTCCAAGGCAATGCATTTTGTGCAGCACAGATGGGGAAATGGCAAGGTAAGCTTTGGTATAACACACCAGTCTCACAATGGGGCGCACGCTTAAAATATCACATCAATCCTGAACTATTTGCACAAGTGGGGGTGTTTGAATACAACCCTGATAATGCTTTAGAGCGACAGGGCTGGAATCTGGATACAAAGCATGCTGATGGTGTAAATATTCTTTCTGAAGTGGTGTGGTCACCTAAGCAGGGTGTGAATGATTTACCAGGCAGTTATCGTATTGGTACGCTTTACAATACTGCTGATGAGGCTAAAAATCAGTACGATGTTGCTTACAAAGCAGGAACTAAGGCTGAAGATCGCACATATGGCGGTTGGATTGCGTTTGAACAGCAGTTGACTTCAACTGGAGAGGGGAAACGTGGTTTACATAGTTTTGGTAATTTCACCATTCATGATCGTACGACGACAGCCGTAAATGATTCACAGCAACTTGGTCTAAAATACTATGGTCTGTTTGATGGTCAACCAAACGATATTCTTGGTTTGGCTGTAAATCGGGTACATTTGAACGATCGGTATACTAATTATGTGAATAGTGCTCGTTCAGGAACAAATTTAAGACAGTTGAATGAAGATGCAGAGTATAATGTTGAGTTGAATTACTCATATTACCCTGCCAAATGGTTCATGCTTCGTCCTTTAGTGCAGTATGTGGTACATCCTGGTGCAACCAATCAGGTGGACAATGCGTTTGTCGTTGGCTTGGGGTCTAAAATTATTTTTTAATACCACCCGAGGACACCTTTATGCAAAGAGTGAAACATCTAAAAATTAATACAACACTACTTTGCTTAACGGTATGTATCACACAGAGCTTATATGCTGAAGTGGAATCTCAAGATTCCATTCAGCAAGATTCTACTCAGCAACTTCCAACCATCAAAATTGAAGCAACACGTTCAGATACCAGCATATTAAACACCCCAGCATCGGTATATAGAGTCGATCAACAACAAAGTCAAAATAATATTGGGGTAAACCTCACTGAAACACTCAAAGGTATTCCGGGTTTACAGCTCAATAATCGTGAAAATTATGCCCAAGACTTACAACTGTCTATGCGCGGGTTTGGCGCACGCTCAACTTTTGGGGTCCGTGGGATTCGTCTTTATGTCGATGGGATTCCTGCGACGATGCCAGACGGACAAGGCCAAACTTCAAATATTGATTTAACGAGCTTAGATCATATTGAAGTGCTGGGTGGGCCCTTTTCATCACTGTATGGAAACTCCTCTGGGGGGACTATTCTCACCACGACCAAAGAAGGAACAGGGCGTGATTCGGTCGAGTTAGGATATTCAGGTGGAAGTAATAATAAAGGCCGCGCTGACATCACCTTACAAGGTGGTGCAGATAAAGCCAATGAACCGAGCTATGTGATCAGTTCTTCTTATTTTGATACCGATGGTTATCGTGACCACAGTGCCGCAAGAAAAGTGTTGAGCAATGCCAAACTCACGTGGGATTTAGATGATGGCTCTAAGATCAATTGGCTGATCAATCATGTAGATATTTCTGCTGATGATCCACAAGGTCTGACTCGTGAGCAATGGAAGCAAAATCCTAAGCAGGTCAATGACAGTAAAAATATCTATGATGTTCGCAAAGATATTAACCAAACACAGACAGGTATCAATTGGACTAAGCCTCTGAATGATCAACAAGAGCTTTATAGTATGGCTTATATTGGTCATCGTGAAGTGACCCAATACCAGTCTATTCCAAGTTCTGCTCAAAAGAATCCACGCCATGCAGGTGGGGTGATTGATTTCGAACGAGATTTTTATGGTGCTGATTTACGTTGGACTGGCAAAGACTTATTACCGAATACACGGATCAGTGCAGGCTTGGCTTATGATGCGATGAATGAAGATCGTCAAGGGTATGAGAATTTTAATGCCAAGGGCGAATATGGGGTAAAAGGCAACTTACGCCGTGATGAACGAAATACTTTATGGAATTTAGATCCATATTTACAGGCAGCTTGGCAATTTTTGCCGACTGTACGTCTAGATACAGGATTGCGTTATAGCAATGTTCATTATGAGTCGAAAGATCACTACATCATTGGTTTGAATGGCGATGACAGTGGTCAAACCGATTATAAAAAACTGCTCCCATCAGCTGCTTTGACATGGGAAATTACTCCTGAGATCAGCAGTTATCTCAGTTATGCCAAAGGTTTTGAAACACCAACCTTTACCGAAATGGCCTATCCAACAGAAGGAACGGCAGGGATTAACTTTGCGCTTAAACCTTCAACCAGTGATAACTATGAGCTTGGTTTAAAAGCACAAAATCGTCTAGGTAATTTTACTGCCGCAGTTTTCCAAAGTAATACCCAAGATGACATCGTTTCTGCGGGAACACTCAATGGACGTGCAACCTATCAAAATGCAGATAAAACACTGCGCCAAGGGGTAGAGCTGTCTTGGAATAAAAAGCTGTGGAAAAATTTAACGGCTCAAGCCAGTTATAGTTTCCTTGATGCAACATTTGATGCAGACATTCCCAACACAGATCCTAAAAAAGTCATCCAAAGTGGCAATTACATTCCGGGAATTGCAAAAAACCAAGCCTTTGTATCTTTCGGCTGGTTGCCTGAGCAGGGCTTTAATGCAGGTGTCGATGTTCGATATATGGATAAAATCTATGTGGACGATCTCAATACAGATACTGCACCAAGTTATACAGTAACCAGTATGAATGTCGGTTATATCTGGAAAAACAACGATTGGAAAGTACGTAGTTTTGCTCGAGTCGATAATTTATTCGATAAAAATTATGTCGGTTCAGTCATTGTAAATGATGGTAATAGTCGATTCTTTGAACCTGCTGATGGTATTAACTGGAGTGCAGGACTCAGTGTCACCAAACAGTTCTAATTCATTGGGAAAATAATTTATGTCTGCTCAACCAAAGTTATTTGAATCTATTCAATTTGGTTCACTCTCCCTCAGCAATAAAATTATTATTGCGCCAATGTGTCAATACTCTGCAACAGATCAAGGTGAAGTGACCTATTGGCATGAACAGCAATGGGCAAGTTACGCTTTGTCAGGCGCGAGCTTATGTATTATTGAAGCAACAGCGGTTCAAGCCGAAGGGCGGATCAGTTATGCCGATGTGGGACTTTGGAATGATACGCAACGGGATCAAATCAAAGCTTTACTCAATAAGGTAAAAAGCATTGCTCCAACACCTTTTGCTATTCAGCTTGCGCATGCAGGTCGTAAAGCTTCGACTGAAAAGCCTTGGTTGGTCAAGCAGGGGAAAGGTCAGATTGCGCCCGATCATGCACACGGATGGCAAACTGTATCAGCCAGTGATATTGCTTTTAGCCCGAATGATATTGCCCCGCATGAATTAACCATTGACGAAATTAAAACAATTATTCAGGACTTTGCGCAAGCGGCAATTCGTGCAGTAGATGCTGGTTTTTCACTGATTGAAATTCATGCAGCGCATGGGTATTTACTGCATCAATTTATGTCGCCATTGTCTAACCACCGAACTGATGAATATGGTGGAAGTTTTGAAAATCGTATTCGTTTTACATTAGAAGTTTTTCAAGCCATTCGAGCAGTTGTACCAACTGACTACCCAGTAGGTGTACGTATTTCTGCAACCGACTGGATGGATGCAGAAAATAGCTGGAATGTTGAATCAAGCATTGGCTTATCAAAAGCTTTAGCGCAACTTGGTTCTGCTTATATCCATGTATCCTCTGCGGGATTACATATTCAACAAGATATTAAAGTGGGTGCAAATTACCAAGTGCCTTTTGCAAATGCGATTAAAAAACAGGTGAATATTCCTGTCATTGCGGTGGGCTTAATTACCGAAGCTGAACAAGCTGAACAGATCCTTCAACAAGGCGAAGCAGATGCAATTGCATTGGCAAGAGCGATTTTATATGACCCACGCTGGCCTTGGCATGCCGCAGCAAAATTGGGTGCAAAAATCTCGATTGCACCACAATATTTACGTTGTCAGCCGCACGGAATCAAAGATTTGTTCTCAGCATATTGATGGCATAACAGTTTTGATTCACTCATTATTCTTTAAACGTATTTAAACTGAATAAAGATATATTCTAGGATATATCTTTATTTGTATGATCTGGAAAAGGAACGGCTTGAATGATTTTTTCGGTAATTTTTCCAGTATTTTTCCTGTTATTTTTGGGTTTTATATCTGTCAAAATCCAATTGATCTCTAAAGAGCAAATTACTGCAATTGGTGCTTTTGTAATCAAAATTGCATTACCTGCTTTATTACTTCACGCACTGGCTGCAAAAGATTTACATGAGATTTGGTATCCTGCTTATTTCTTTGTTTATGCAGGCGTCACTTTTACTCTATTTATTTTGGCCTTTATTTTAGGGCAAAAGCTTTTTAACAACCATTTTACCCATGCTTCTGTGTTTTCACTTGGCGCATCAATGTCCAATACCGGGTTACTGGGCGCAGCAATTTTGACTTTGCTGATGGGTAGTGAAGCCATGATTTATATTTCACTGATTGTGATCATTGAAAGCGTATTTCTTGTACCGCTGATGTTAACCTTGGCCGAAATAGGGCGACAAAGACAAGCCAATTTAGCCGCTATTTTAAAAACAACATTTCTGACTTTATTAAAAAACCCATTGTTCTTGTCAGTGATGATTGGCATGAGCTGTGCGATCTTCGAAATTCAAATTCCACATGTATTAGACCAAGTATTTGCCTTGTTAGGTCAGACTGCCTCACCTTTAGCGTTATTTATTATTGGTGGTGGGATGGTTGGGATTACGATTCAATCACTTAATCTGCAAACTATTTATTTGGTGGTTTCTAAAAATATCTGTATGCCGATATTGGTCTATTTAGGCTTGACTCATTTAACCGATTTGGATCAAAAGATGATTTATGCAGGTACCTTGATTGCCGCTTTGCCTATGCCTTCTATATTTGGAATTTTTGGGCAAGTCTATGGTTTAAATGAAAAAGCACTGACACCATTGATGATTAGTACTTTACTGAGTTTTATTGTGGTGAGTGTTTTGATTGGTGTTTGGTGGTAAAAAAATACTCTCTTGCGAGAGTATTTTTTTAAGAGCTGCTTATTTTTTTGCTGGTGCTTTGGGAGCAGGTGTTTTGCCTTTTTCAGCAATCAGTTTGTTTACAACATCCAAAGACTCTTTTGCCTTAGGCACATTATTTTTAGCAAGTTCTGAGAAAATCTTTTGTGCTTCTGGCAGATTTTGATCAATGATATTGCCATTGGTCAGCATATTTCCGACAGCCATCAATGCTGGAATATATCCTTTTTTAGCTAAATCTTGGATTGATTTTAAACCTTGATTGACTGCGGCTGCATTTTTCTTCTTTAAACCATCGGTGATGTCATATAGCGCTTTCGCATGAATCGCGGGTGCAAAATCTTTTTTCACTAAAGGATCAAGTTTTTGTAAGCCAAGCTTGTCAGATGCGGGTGTGCCTTCAGCAAATAATAAAACCGCAAGTTCCACTGTAGCATCATCAAATCCTTGAGCAGAGGACTTTTCTAAGTATTCACGAACTTTCTTTTCGTCTTTGGCTAAGCCCAATTGACCTACCGCATAGCTTTGTGCCAAGACATAACTTGCAACAGGATAGCCTTTTGCAGAAGCATCTTGATAATATTTCAAAGCTTTCTTATCGTCTTTGGTTGTGCCTTGTCCCGTTTGGGTTAAATAGCCTAAGTTATATAAGGCTTGCGCATTGCCAGCTTTTGCAAGACGTTCAAGTTCTTGATACGCCGCAGGATAGTTTTTTGCTTGAATCAGCTCTTGTGCTTTGACAAATGCAGGGTCAACGTTACTTTTAGCTGTATCTGCTGCAAATGCAGAAATACATGAAAAGCTGAGTAGTGTAGCGAATAGAATTTTTTTCATTTTGACGATATACCTTGTTTTAATTTCAACATAATTCCATTTATGGTGTGAGAACATTGTTGAGGACGTTTTTATCATAATTTGAAAATTATAAATGTAAACATGCCTATTGTATAAGTTAGTGTATTTAAATTTTAATTTATTTATAAATAAGAAAGAATTAAGGATATTTTAACAACATTAAAGCCTAGAGAAATTTTTTATTCTCTAGGCTGTGGGCTGTTATTTTACTGCTTTGAGGAGTAATTCAATTTCGCCTGCCTCACGTGCGCCTGAAATACGGGTGCCATCTTGTAAGAAGAATGTCGGTGTACCATCGACTTCGAGTGATTTTGCTAAAGCAATGTTTTTCTCAATTGGGGTCGTACATGACTTGTTTGAAGTCGGTTGTTTCTTGTCAATTAAATAGTCTTCCCACGCTTGGTACTGGTTTTTAGAGCACCAGATTTGCTGTGAAATACTTTCAGCATTTGGATGTAAACGGGTAATTGGGTATAAAAATAAGTAAACGGTTAAGTTGTCGATATTTTTTAATTCTTTTTCAAGATGTTGGCAATATGGACAGTCAGGATCACTAAATACGTAGATTACACGTTCACCTTTACCTTTGACATGCTTAATGGCTTGTTTCAACGGTAATGATTTTACATCAATACTTTTTAGGGCTTGCATACGTTCTTCGGTCAGGTTTTTTTGTTCTTTAAGATCAATTAAATTGCCGACAAAGAAATATTTTGCTTCTTCATTGGTATAAACAATACGTCCACCCATATAGACTTCATAAACATCTTTAATTGGTGAGTTTTGTACCGATTTCACCTGAATCTCAGGATATTTGGTTTTTAAGTTTTGCTGCAAAGTTTGAATATCTGCATGTGCAGAAGAAAAGGTAAAAAGACCCAAAGTCAGAAGAGATAACCAGATTTTCATGTTAAAGCTCAAAATAATAATGTGGATATTGTGCACTCAATAATGATCAAAAATATATTGAGATCATGTAATTGCCAATGCGATATTCAGTTGATACCACGTTTAATTTCGTATTGTATTCTGGATACCATGGCGTGTTAACTCATTTCTGAGTTGTTGGATATATTGATTTAATTCTACTTGTGAGTCACTCCGTAAACGTAATTGCGTACTAAAATTAAAGATTCTGCTGCGTTTTCCATTGCGCTGTAAAATTTGAAAGTGCCCAAGATAACCACCATTCGCTGTTGTCCTATGGGCACTAAATTCAACGCATGTGACCTGATCTAAAGGGTAAGAGGTCATCATCAAATTACTGACGATCAGTTTATGATTGCGTATATAAAATGGGGCAAAATTTAAATTAAACCGTTTAAAGATCCACATCAGCATACTCAAAAATGCTACAAACATGATTGGAATAAACAAGCCCCAATATTTGTCTGAGCGGTTAGTTGTCTCTACTTCGAGTAATTCTACATGTTTGGCTTCAACCATTTTTTGCTCATCAATCCATTGTCGAATATCGTCAGTGCGTGGTTGAGTTCTCAGTAAATTCTGAATCGTTTGTGGGTCACGAATATGATAAATCGTGGCCTTAACCAGTTGGCTATTTCCCAACTGATCAAAATAGTAAAATGCATTGCCATTTTTCCATACAGTGCCATAGTTGTAATTTACATCTCCAAGTTTTTGCCATGTGGAATGAAGTGGTTCAGCTAATTTTAGAATATGGGTGGATTTGGAAGAGGCTGATCCTTTATTGCTGCGATATTCACTGGCTTGTAGATAGAGTATTTGTGTGCCATCAGAAAAAATCAGCGGTGCGACTTCTTTAAACGCGTTGCCTAAAAACGGATTATCACCTGCGCGATGCATTTTTTTCTTATTCAGATCAAAATAGTAAATCCCCGTGTCGTTATAAAACAAAGCATGGTTAATGTGATCGCCATGTTCGCTTAAGAGATGATAGGGGGCGTATTTGGGATCAAAGGCAAATTCGTTGACATAGACCATACCATCGACAGGATTGAGTAAATAATATTGGTTATTTAAACCATCTATTTCAATACTATAAAGTTTTCCATTGTCTTTTAAATCGAGCAAAGTGTTGTTGTAATAGACGTTTTTACCATCCGCTCGATAGGCATAGTTACGTTCGCCTAAGACAAGTTTGAGTTGGTCTGGATTGGCTCCAGAAAGCAATTTCCCTTGAAAATAGGTGAATGTCCCATTACTTGCCGTATCATTTTCGGAATTAACACGATAAGGCCAGTTGCCTCGTTCAAGTTTAAAATAGGGGTAGAGATAGCTTTGTGGTTTTGAGCCTAGGGCAAAATTTTGTTGCATGATTTGCCAAATTTCTCGAAGCGCAGCTAAATCCTTATTTCGTTCGGTGGAGGGGGAGCAATACCAAGTGTCTTTTCCAGCAGTAAAATAACCATCGCCAATGGTCTTCACCTGTTGAGGTTGCACACCTTTTAGGATGATATTGCCACAATAGACATGTAGTTTATCTGCACCTAGTTGTCGGTATTGGTAATTATCATTGGGTAAATAAAAACTTTGAATATCTGCTTCTGGGATCAAATAATCACCATTGCTGGGTACAGCGGCATAGATTTGGTTGTTATATTTTTCAAATATCCCAAGTTTTTCTGTAGTCGCAGTAAAAGGAATCTCATCTGAATTTGAGTCAGAAAATCTAAATATAAAACTAAAGCTGAACAGAAGCGCGCATATCACTAAGATAAGCATGAAGGTTTTAAGGATAGAAAATACTTTTAGTGGATTCTGCATCATTTATTTTATTGTTAAATATTGATCGGGTTGAGTTATGGCAATTTAAGGTTGTTTCGTCATCATTTTGATTATGAATTGGTCATACAGATTGATGGCAACGACTTTAGCATTTAAGGCAAATAGGGTTGCATAGCCTCTGTTAAAATTTCAATTAACTCTTCATCCATATAGTGATAATCGTCTGGAATATCCAATATCATGACTTTTTTATGTTGTAACTGGTTGGGGAATTTCTCTTTGATATTTTGTTTATGTTTTTGCTCCATGACAAAAATCATATCTGCCCACGCAATATCTTTGGCAGAAATACGATGTTTGGCGTGTTTACTTGTTCCAGCGGAACGTGTGGAAATGCCATAGCCCACTGCAAAGACACGCTCGGCAGTGGGACTACGCCATTGGTTACGACTACAAATAAAAAGGGTGTTCAATCAGCAGTCTTCCAAAAATCATATTGTGCTTGTTTTCGTCTTTTGGCAGAAGAAATACGTGGATATTCAATTCTTAATTGTTTCGAGCGAGATCTTTTTAACGATCTGTTCCAAAGTAATTTCCAGTCTTTTTCTGGTTTCCAAAGGGTTGAAGTATGTCTGCAATCTCGACCACGGTGTAAATAATTTACCTTACGTCTCCAAGCGCGATTGCGGTTTAATTCATTTTCAAAATATTGTTGTGTAATGTCCATAGATAAAACTCATGAGTTGATCGGGTTCAGCAGCCGCGATAACACATGATTGGGCTATTTTATAAGTATTTATCTGGGTAAACAAGCCGAATGATTTTGATAATGTTTATTTAGGGCCATTTTAAAGGCAATGAAAAGGGTATAATTCTGGCTAAATAGAACGTGTGAGTAGACGATGTTTATTAAAGGCATTAGACGTAATTATGACAAAGTCAGCCAAGATGACAGTATTGCCGATGAAGATAAGATAGATGCTTTGTTGATCAAACTGGGTGGTGAGTTTCTTGTCAGTAAGGATGACCGTGTTTATATTTTTGAAAAAGATGGTCAGACGGCCAAGTTTGATGCAAAACATGCACGGGCATTTCACTTTAAAGATTATTTGTGTAAAGACATGAATAAATTATTTCATGGGTTTTAATCAACTGCTAAATCTATTGGGCTTTTGGTGTTTACCATGAGCCTGATGTACTACTACCATTTGAGCTGTCGCTTAAATCTCTACTGCTACTTGATGAGCTTGAAGTAGAAATTGAATAGGATGATCGTGCTAAAGTTGATGGTCTTTCTTTAAACCATTCTTGATATTCTAATGGATAATTATGTTGATAAGGTTTGGCAATTGAATCTAACAACGCCTAGAACAAAAAATAGTATAGATGCGCTGCATGCCGTAGAACTAGAGTCAATGCATTAATCCACTACAACAATACTTTCGGCGCTTGGCTAAAAACAATATAAAATAATGGTTTGTATTTGGATGGTCTTTGTATTTTTCTAGCAAAATTATTTGACTATATACTCGTGCTTCAAGTTATATAATATAAAAAAGAAGGCTGTTTTTGCTAAGATTAATCGAGACGTATCTATGATGAAAGTACTGTCAATCTTATTCATAAGTTTAGTTTGTTCAATGGGGATTTTAGCTCAACAGCCAAATCTTGTGCCTCATCAGGTTAACTTAAAAAATGGGAAGCGCTTTTCTTTAAATCTTCCAGCAAATTACGAAATTATTCCAGCGGCTGAGGGCTTAAAGCGAGTTCGTTTTTTTAGCAAAGCTCCTGATGGCAGAATGTTTGTAACAGATATGCACGATTTGACTGATAATAAAAAAGGCATCGTTTATATTTTGGATGAATGGAACCCTGAAACGGGAAAATTCGGCAAAATTATTCCTTATATGACGGGGCTGAAGAACCCTAATTCAGTCCAATTTTATACAGATTCTTCAGGACAAGATTGGTTGTATTTAGCGGAAACTAATCAACTGACCCGACGAAAATTTACCAAAGGTGAAATTAAACCAACCGATAAAGCCGAAGTTTTAGTGACTTTTCCTGACTATGGTTTAAGTTATAAATATGGTGGTTGGCATCTAACGCGAACAATTGCTGTGGGTGGGAACGGGAAAATTTATGTTTCAGTCGGCTCAAGTTGCAATGCTTGTACTGAGAAAGAAAAAGTTCGGGCAACAGTATTAGAAATGAATCCCGATGGTTCGCAACAAAAGATTTTTGCTACAGGTTTACGCAATGCAGTCGGTTTGAAATGGGTTGGTAATTTTTTATTTGCCACCAATCAAGGTGTGGATCATTTGGGTAAAAATAAGCCTGATGAAACTTTTTATGCACTCAAACGTGATGCAGATTATGGTTGGGCTTCATGTTATTCGTCGAATGGTAAAATTTTGGCAGATCCAAAATTTAAACGTCCGTTAGGTTGCAAAAATGTATTGCCTCCTTATGCCTATTTCCCTGCGCATTCATCTGCACTTGGCTTTGATTATTTTGATCATCCCGATACAGACGATACCATCAAAAATTCTTTTTTAGTTGCTTTACATGGTTCTACGGATGCCACAATTGGTCATGGTTATAAAATTGTGATTATGCGTAAAGGGCAAAAATTACAGACATTTATGGATGGTTTTTTAGTGGGCAAAAATGTCTATGGTCGCCCTTGTGATATTTATCGGGTAGATGAAAATTCATTTTATTTTTCCGATGATAAGAGTGGTGTGATTTATTATGTGAGGCAGAAAGAATCTTCCTAAACTTTGAACTTTTCTAAAATTTTAGGAGTTAGTAAAAAGAGCATGGCTGAGAATACAAAATTCAGGTGAAAGTAAAAATATAAATTGTCGATAAATCTTTGGAAGCAGTACTAGATTAGTAAAGTATTTATCTATGGAAGTGAATCTAAATAGTTATTATTATTGAAATTATTGTGATTGAATTAATCGTTTAATTCTCTAAATAAACCTACAAGGTTGTAGGTTTATTATTGTAGAAAATTTTGAGAAATTACTGCGGTCTCGCCACATCACCACTTAAGCTTTCAGGTAATGCTAAAACAGTCACGTTTAACTCTTCTAAAGCATCAGGACGGGCAACCACAAGCGCAATATAACCATTTTCAAATGCTGCACTGTTTACCACTTGAACACCTTTATTTAACTGTTCAGCTTGAGCAGGGGCAGGACCTGTACCTTGAATGACATGTAACCATGCTTTTGGTTTTGCCTTAAACCAGAGGCGTGCAATCACTTCCTGACCAAGGTAACAGCCTTTGTCATAATTGATTCCTTCACGTTGGTGTAAGCGTAATTCTTGTGGTTGAAATACATGTTCAATTGCTTGATTTATATAAGCCTGACCAGTTTGAATTGCAGCAATTTCCCATACTGAAATATCGGTTTCTGTAGCAGAAAAATCAGTCGTTGAACCATTCAATGTTGGAAAAACTTGTCCAGTTTCTTCAAGCTTCATTTTAGAAAAAGCGCCGTATTTTTTAATATGTTTAGCAAATTCTTCGGCTTGATCTTGAGTCGTAACAATCTCTAAATGTTCAGGATTAATTTTTTTAAGCCATAAGCCAAAATGGATACGGCCTTTAAGATCACAAATCGCAGTGTATTGGGTGATATTTTCAGCCAAAGCTTCAACGTTTACAGTCACTTGACCTTGTAGAAATTTGATTGCATCAACACCAATCAAGGTAAATGAGGAGAAAGCTAGATCGCTCATGAATTGCTCGCTTATCTTAAATCTAATACTAAAGAATTAATCTTATTTTCCGCTATTTTTCAAAAAAAAGCAGATTTAGTGCAAATATTTTAATGAAGTTGTTACTAAATATTTCCAAAACCCCCGTTTTTATATCTAAGCTTATGAAATATAAACGATTTGGGAAATGGGTTTTCGACAGTGTACTATGCCAATCATTAGACACGCAGTACAAAATGATGCAAGAGGCACAAAACTAATGAATAACAACTATCGTAAACCACTGCAAGGTACCCAGCTCGAATACTTCGATGTGCGTCAAGCCGTAGAAGATATCCAGCAAGGCGCATATGCAAAACTTCCATACACTTCAAAAGTATTGGCCGAACAGCTGGTACGTCGTTGTGATCCAGCTATTCTCGAACAGTCTTTAAAAGAACTGATTAATCGTAAACAAGACCATGATTTTCCTTGGTATCCGGCACGTGTGGTATGTCACGATATCCTTGGACAAACAGCATTAGTCGACCTTGCAGGTTTGCGTGATGCGATTGCAGATCAAGGCGGTGACCCTGCTAAAGTTAATCCTGTTGTACCAACGCAGTTGATCGTTGACCACTCTCTAGCAGTGGAATACGGTGGCTTTGACCCAGATGCATTTGAAAAAAACCGTGCTGTAGAAGACCGTCGTAATGAAGACCGTTTTCACTTTATTGAATGGACCAAAACAGCGTTTGAAAATGTCGATGTGATCCCAGCAGGGAATGGCATCATGCACCAAATCAACTTGGAGAAAATGTCTCCAGTGATTCAAAACCGTGAAGGTATCGCATTTCCAGATACTTGTGTCGGTACCGATTCACATACGCCACATACAGATGCGTTGGGTGTAATTTCTATCGGTGTTGGTGGTTTGGAAGCTGAAAATGTCATGCTGGGGCGTGCATCTTGGATGCGTCTTCCAGACATAATCGGTGTGGAATTGGTGGGACAGCGTAAAGCTGGTATCACGGCAACAGATATCGTTTTAGCACTTACAGAATTCTTGCGTAAAGAACGTGTAGTGGGTGCATATTTAGAATTCTTTGGTGAAGGTGCGGACAGTATGTCTGTAGGAGATCGTGCAACGATTTCCAATATGACTCCAGAATATGGCGCAACTGCGGCAATGTTCTATATCGACCAGAACACCATTGATTATTTAACCTTGACTGGTCGTGAATCAGACCAAATCAAATTGGTGGAAAGTTATGCCAAAGAAATTGGTCTTTGGGCATCGGATATGCAACAAGCAGAATATCCTCGGGTACTTCGTTTCGATCTTTCAACGGTAACACGTAATATTGCAGGTCCATCAAACCCACATGCACGTGTATCAACTGCAGATTTAAAAGAGAAAGGCATTGCAGGCGTAGTTGAAAACCGTACTGATGGTTTAATGCCTGATGGTGCAATCATTATTGCCGCGATTACCTCTTGTACCAATACCTCCAACCCTCGTAATACAGTTGCCGCGGGTTTGTTGGCACGTAAAGCAAATGAATTGGGCTTAGTACGTAAACCTTGGGTGAAATCATCATTTGCACCAGGCTCTAAAGCTGCTGCACTTTATCTTGAAGAAGCTGGCGTACTTGAGGATTTAGAAAAGCTTGGTTTTGGTATAGTGGCCTATGCATGTACGACGTGTAACGGTATGTCTGGTGCTTTAGATCCAAAGATTCAGCAAGAAATTATTGACCGTGATTTGTATGCGACTGCGGTACTTTCAGGTAACCGTAACTTTGATGGTCGTATCCATCCTTATGCAAAACAAGCATTCTTGGCTTCACCACCATTGGTGGTGGCTTATGCAATTGCAGGCACAATTCGTTTTGATATTGAAACGGATTCATTGGGCAATGACAAAGACGGTAATCCAATTTACCTAAAAGATGTTTGGCCATCGGATGCTGAAATTGACGCGCTGGTTAAAGAATCTGTAAAACCTGAACAGTTCCGTAAAGTGTATATCCCGATGTTTGATTTGGGTGTGACAGAAAAATCAGAAAGCCCGTTATATGATTGGCGCCCGCAAAGTACTTATATTCGCCGTCCACCGTATTGGGAAGGGGCTTTGGCTGCACCACGTACATTGTCAAATATGCGTCCACTTGCAATCTTACCTGACAACATTACCACGGATCATTTATCACCATCGAATGCAATTATGATGGATTCGGCAGCGGGTGAATATCTGCATAAAATGGGCGTACCTGAAGAAGACTTTAACTCGTATGCAACGCATCGTGGTGACCATTTGACCGCGCAACGTGCAACTTTTGCCAACCCAAAACTGTTTAATGAAATGGTGATTCGTTCTGACGGTACCATTAAGCAAGGTTCTAAAGCGCGTGTTGAGCCAGAAGGCGAAGTGATGCGTATGTGGGAAGCAATTGAGATTTATATGAATCGTAAGCAACCACTGATCATCATTGCTGGTAAGGATTATGGTCAAGGCTCTAGCCGTGACTGGGCTGCGAAAGGTGTTCGCCTTGCTGGGGTTGAAGCGATTGTGGCTGAGGGCTTTGAACGTATCCACCGTACTAACCTTGTTGGTATGGGCGTGTTACCACTTGAGTTTAAAGCGGGCACCGACCGTAAAACCTTAAAGCTTGATGGTACTGAGCTGTATAGCGTGATTGGTAATATTGCACCACGTACAGACTTAACTTTGGTGATTGAGCGTGCCACGGTTGATGGTAAGAATGAAGTGATTGAAGTTCCTGTAACTTGTCGTTTGGATACTGAAGAAGAAGTGCATGTGTATGAAGCGGGTGGGGTATTACAACGCTTTGCACAAGATTTCTTGGAAGGGCAAGTGGCTTGATGAGTTCCGTTCTTTAAATCCTCCCCCAACCCTCCTTTGAAAAGAAGGGAGTTCTGCTCTTTTAAAAAGAAGATTAATTGAGGATTAAAAGTAATTGATAGTGTTGTAAAAAAGCCCTACTGTTAAGTGGGGTTTTTATTTGGGGAATAAAATGTCTTTATTACGAAAAACTCAAAGTGATACGGTAAATTCTGATGAATCAATCACAGCTGAGCGCCTTTTAAATGTATTGTCACAGATGTCTGATGATTTTTATGAGGAAGAAAGAACAGATGAGCCATCTCAAGAAAGAGAAGAGCTTTAAATGGTTTACGATACTTAATGATTAAGCAGTAGCTCTCAAAACAATAAATTTCTCTCTTGAAATCATTTCTTGCAAAAATGACACCATCATTTTTGGAAATAGACAGTAGACATACATCAAAATATGGTTATACTTTATTCACCATTTCTAAAACCTATGGAGAACAAAAATGGTTACTGCTGGCGAAAAACCCGGAACAGGCTTCTATTTTTGTGTCCAATGCGGACATCGCACTTACTTAGAAATTGGTACAGATCGTTTACCCCAGTGTACCAAATGCCTTGGCAATCAATTTAAAAAATAAGATTGCTAAGCCGCACAGATAAAACAGATACTCCCTGTTTTAAGCAAAAGCCCTATCCAGTGATAGGGCTTTTTGTTAATTTAATAATAGTTGAAAAGATAACGAGAAAAAGGCAGATAAATCATTATGGAAACAATCCTGAGTCTATGTATTGGCATTGGTTTAAGTGCCGCCTGCGGTTTTCGTGTATTTGTACCGTTATTGGTGATGAGTGTTGCATCACTGATGGGCTGGTTTGAGCCAATGAAAGGTTTTGAGTGGTTAGCGATACCATCGGTATGTATTGGCTTAGCTGTCGCAACCATTTGTGAAATTGGTGCGTACTATATTCCTTGGGTCGACAATGCTTTAGATACTATTGCCACGCCAGCAGCGATGGTGGCTGGAACATTGACCACCATGGCGGTCAGTACAGGTGAAATGTCACAGTTTGCAAGTTGGACGGCTGCGATTATCGTTGGTGGTGGTACAGCAACAGCTGTACAAATGGGCACGGTTGCGGTCCGTGGTGTATCTACTGCAACGACAGGCGGAATAGCCAATCCTTTGGTGTCTACAGGCGAGTGGATTGGGGCAATCGTGGTATCGGTATTATCACTTATCGTTCCTGTATTGGTGGTGATTGTTGGTATTATTTTGATGGTGCTAGCGGTTCGCTGGTTAAGAAAGAAAAAACAAGAAAGCGTTGTTCATCCATTGTAGTTAGTGTGTTTTAGCATTTGTGAAACAAGTGTTTATCAAGATTCAAAGAGGATAATGACTCAATTCAATTGGGTTGAGTCATTAAATTGGATTAAGTGTTTTCTGTTTTTTGACATAGAAAGTTGATTCACTTTAAATCGAATACAAAGACAAATTTCCCCCAACAATAAATCAATAAAAGAGAGATTGATTTTTGCACCATAAAGGCATACTTTTATTATGGGATTAATAAAAACATCATCTTTATGGATTTAATCTCAAGGTCTTTTTAAGAGTATTGGGGGAAACTTTTATGATGGACAAGTTCATTATCGATATAAATGCGCAAGCCAATGGTGTATATGAGGTACACAATGCAAGCAAAGCTTGTGAGCATTTACCTAAGGCGGAAAATCAAAATCTACTGGGATTTTTTGCGACAAGTGAGCTGGCAATTAAACGAGCAAAGATGAATTGGCCTCGTGAAAAAATTAAGGGATGTGTTTGCTGTTGTTAAGAAGCTCATAGCCTTTAACCATCACCAAGGTTACCTGCCGTTCCATCTTTATGTGGTGGAACGGCATAATATTAAAAGGGATAGAGCGTATACCTATTCAATTGAAATGTATATTTTAAACGTCAATTGTTTGAAGTTACGATGAAAGCTTATGCTGACTCATCGTTTTAAAAATACCTTGGGGATTAAAAGTATGCTGATACTTTTTACTGTTTGATATAAAAATAGAAAAATTAATAAAAAATTCATTAATAAATAATCTGATTTTTGTGATGTGTATTTGATAAAAAGTAATAAATTTTAATGATTTAACGTAAATATTTGTTTTAAAAAAAAGATATAAATGCTATTAATAGCTCATAATATAAACATCACATGGATAGGTGAGAACAATGAGAAAGTTCGAGGTCGAGATCAATTTGCCTGCGCAAGATATCGTGTCATTTGAGGCAGAGGACATTGAGCAAATTCGTGCAAAATTTTATGCGATCAATTGGCGTCGTTTATTCCTGATACAGGGACAAGTTGAAAATTCTGATATTTCCTTTGCTGTACAGGACACGGAGACAGAACTTTATTTACATATTCAGTTAAATACACACTCGAGTAAAGCAGACCCTGTTTTTCAGATCGATAGCAATATCCAACTGGTTGTTGAAAGTAAAGAATTTCTGGGGCTTTTAACGCGTAAAAAGAAATATGATGTGGTGTATAAAAACTTAAACCAATCGCAAGTTTCAGAACAGCTCAGCTTATTCCTAAATGGTCAAATCGAAGAGATGACAGAACAATATCGACAATTAATGCATAAAAAAATGCTGCAAGAGCATCGTTTGGCATAACGACTAGAGGTCGCATCTTCTATAAAAAAATAAGGAAGCGTGAGCTTCCTTATTGATCTGTAAAAAAAGTAATAAACGGGCTTGATTATTTGACCAATGGATAAAATACACTTAGTACATATAAAGGTTAAATATAGTGAGCGATTATACAATTTAAACTTTAAAATCAATGACTAATTTATAAAAATTTGGTTTTAATTGCTATTAATTTCAATGAGTATTGTTACACTACAAATAGATTTTAAAGGTATGCGTTATAAAATAATGAACAATTTTGAAATTCAAATTCAGTATCCTAATCACACAGATGAGCGTGAGATGGAGCATGAGAGCGATTTAGATATTGCTGAGATATTGGCGAAATTTGAAAGTATCAGCTGGCGCCGTCAACGTGTTTTACAATTACAACTGGATGGTCGAAATACTATTTTTACAGTGTTCAGCTCAGCATCAGAAGCATTTTTAAAAATTACATTAAATGCTTATGCGAAAAGTGAAGATTTTGAATTTAAGATAGAAAGCAATATAAAATTGATTTTCCCACAACGCGAATTATTTGGCTTGATGACGCGGAAAAATAAAGAAGTATTTGCAATCAAACACAGTACGCTTGAACAGGTAAAAGCGAGTTTAACCGCATTTTTAAATCAGGATACCAAAAGCTTAGAAGATATCTTGCGTGACAGTAAAGCAACTTCACTAAAAGATGCGTCTTAACTCAGCAGATTAAAGCATGTGCCAATTGAAATAGAGTGACTAAAATGCAAATTTATAAATTAAATTTGCATTTTTTTTAGAATTCATGCAATAAAAAATCATTAAATATACTTTCTTGGAAAATTTTCTTTATTAAGTGACTTTCGAAGGAAAATTTTCCTAAAAAATAAAAAAATTAATCTATCTTAGGAAAATAATCCCGAGCCGATTTCGTTAATATTTATCTCAAGGATGTAAGGGATCGAAAAGAGTAGATTGCTACCAGTTACGTACAAAGTGAGTGTAGTACTTACCCACAAGGTCTCGATTCGGCTTAGGACGCTATAAATCAAAAGTTTATAGGCAATAGGATTAAAACTTACAAAGTTTTAATAGTTGAAGTAAACCAGAGTTGTTTTCCCGCTCATCCTGAAAAATTCGATAAAAATTATACTGTACAATTCCTTTTATTTGATCTAATTAACCTAGCTACAAAGTAATTAAGAAATTATCTATAAGAAGCTAAAAATCATCGTACTCAAAACTTTACTTTATTGAATATTTTAACTATAAGTGACTAATGAAGTCTGAATTTTATTATTAAAATTAATTAAAACATAGCTTTAGTTCGGTTTCGTGGTGTTGTTGTTTTTGGTTTTTTATATTCAAGCTGTTTTAAAAGCTTACTGCTATTGGTCAAGGAATGATGTCTAAATGATTAAACAATTGGAGACCTATCTGTTGATGAGTTCGATGGTTGTACGTCGTATTAGTTTGCTTTTTATCATCATCATTTTAGGTGCAATTGATCTGGCGACTGGCTATGAATACTCATTTGCAGTGTTTTATCTGATTCCTGTTTCTATTGCTGCGTGGTATGACAACAAGCATATCGCGATGATTGCTGTTATTTTATCGGGGATTACTTGGTTATATGCTGACTATAGTGCAGGGCACCAGTATACAAATTCGATTATCCCTTTCTGGAATGCTTGTGTAAGGCTTGGCTTCTTTAGTGTTGTGGCTTTTTTATTGTTGAGAATAAAAAATAATTTGAATGAAATGACCTTAATGGCAATGAAAGATTCTCTGACATCGCTGAATAATACTCGTGCCTTTAATTTAGAGTATCAGGCACTAAAAAAGCGATATTGCAAAAAAGAACATACCTTAGCTGTCGCTATTATAGATTTAGATGGCTTTAAAGCGGTAAATGATACCTATGGACATAGCAACGGTGATGATGTTTTAGTCGAGTTCGCTCATGTATTGCAAGCTGCGACACGCCATTCTGATGTGGTTGCTCGTATGGGCGGTGATGAATTTGTAGTGATCTTACAAGATACTGATTTAAAAGGAATCGAGGACTACGCAAAACGACTTAGAAATAGTTTCTTATTTAGTGGCTTAAAGCAAAAATTCGGTATTGATTTTAGTATGGGGATCCGTATTTACAATGAATTACCTGACGATGTTGATGATGCAACGCATCAGGCAGATCTATTGATGTATCAGTCTAAAGCACAAGGGAAGTCACAAACAACAATTCATGCAATCTTATAAACAGTAGCCTTACAAACAGTAATAAGGCTAAAGATTTTATTCCTTTATGCTATCAAGTGGATTCGGTTTTATTTCTCCATTGCTTAAATAACGGCTTTAAATATAGTTAACCTGTCAAAAAACGCATACACAAGAATATAATTTTTATTAATTAATATTGTTAATTAAATTAATTATATGTAAAAAATCAATTGTTTAATTAAAAAATCTTGCAATGCCATACCTTAAATTCAACGTTTAAATCCCTTTGCGTAGGCGATGCCTCACTTTTCAGAGATGAAAAGTGACAAAAATCTTTAGTTGGGCGAGGGGTACGTCCTGTACCCCCGCCCAACGGCGACATCAATGTCGCCCCGCGGTAGGATAACCATCTAGGATTCAAAGTACAAAAAATCAATTGATAACCAAAATTCCCTAAAAGTTAATATAAAACATAAGCTTAATTTCTTATCAATGACTTGATAGATATCACTTATATGAATAATTAACTGGTTTAAATATAGTGACTTTTGAGTATCCGAATACGTTTACAGTAAGCGGATACATATCAATAGCCTATAAATATTTTACTTCTAATGTGGTGAACAAGGTTTCTAAGAGCAATAACACATCGGCTTTCTTGCGTGCATCAATAAAAAACACAGGTAAATTTAGATCGCGTTCCATCAACCATTGACGGTATTGGTGCGTTGGCTTATTCATATCATCATCGATATGGGTGACTCCAATCACAATGTTTTCACCATACTGTTTAAAAATATTGAGGTAATATTCAAGTTCATCTAAGGGTGTTGCTAAGCTATGATCAATCAACAAAATCGTACCAATCGCGCCTTTGCATATCACACCCCACATAAAGTCAAAGCGACCTTGTCCTGGTGTGCCATACAGCCCAACTTTACTGCCATCATCAAGGGTTACTTCGCCATAATCGATTCCCACGGTTGTGTTTAGTTTTTTATGGCTACGATCATCGGTGTTAAATGCTTCAGTTGCTAATACAGGTACTTCTGATAATGATTTAATCGCTTCAGTTTTACCTGCCCCCATTGAACCTGCAAAAACAATTTTATACTTCTGAATAATCATCGTGTATTTATCCCTTAAAATTTAAATCGACTTTTTAATTTGTTAAAAAAGCTTTTTAAAATTCCTTTTTCTTCCGTTTGCTCAGTATCACTTGATGTTTTATCAAATAGGCTTTCTTTTGCTGAAATCAGTTCAGCGTTATGGATGGCTAAATTCGCAGCAACAAAGTGCTGCACGGTTGTGACTGGAATGTTGAGTTTGTCTGAGACGTGTTGAATCTCAGCCCCAGAAATAAAACATGCACTTAGTTGTAACAGTAATTTCTTATCCAGCTCATTGGGTTGAACCCAAAATTTGAGGCGATAATATTTATCAGCTGCAGGTACGGTAATTAAATTGGGATTTTTCCAAATCAGGTTAAATAACCAATTTTCTAAATTGAATTGTCGTTTACGAGAGACTTTTATAAAGTCCGCAGTGACTGCCGCGGTGTAGTGTATCGAGCGATCTGTTTGGTATTCTTCACGGGTGGCTTCTAGCCATGCCAGATGCGCATGATGGTCGATAATCGCAATCGTGCCGAGATGATCATTTAAAATAACTTTGCGGCTGTCGTGATGGAAAAGCGCTGCAAAAAAATCAATTTCTTTGATTTCAAGTTGATCATCAGCTTCATCATCTGGAGTTTGGCTAAGTTCAGATTGTTCTGTTTCAGTCTTATGCAGTAATTTGATATTGACCCAGTTTTTCAGTGTAAATTCGTCATAAATCGGGATGCAGAGTAAATTATCTTCAGCACTTTCTTTATGTTCACTATGTTTTGAAATTTTTAAATAAGGAATATTTTTATTTTGGATAATATTCTGGATATTATTATTTTCAAAAAACTGCTCATTGATCAAAATACAATTTATATTTTGATCTGAAACACTTGTCCAATTTATACCAATGTTGGTTGGTAAAATTTTTCTAAGTCTTATTTTAAGATCGTCAGAGGTGGTTAAACCTAAGCCTGAAATTGCGATATTGATACATTGATTGTTCATAATATCACTTATCTAATATTAAAAAATTAAAGTGTAAACTGTTTTTTAACGGTCGTAGTTAGTTTAAGTTAACGCTAGATTTGTTCTTTTTCCAGTAAAATCATTTTTTTAATGTTTAATTGCTTGGCATTTAATCAGTATATTTCTTGCATTATTATCCTCCTGTGTAAACTGTTAATTTTTCTTAACGTTTAGAGAGTTTCATGGCTTTAAATTAACATTAGTTATTATAAAAAATCTATCTTAAAGTTAAATAAATTGCTTAGTTATTTTTATCAATAAAAGCTTAACTTAATAGTAATTTGAATGTTTATTATGATTGTGCATATTTTATCATTTATAATATTATTACTGTGATTTTAATCACGTGAAATGATTAAAATTACTTAAGTATTTTTTACATGAAAAAAAGCGATCATTTCGATCGCTTTTTATAATTTTTGATTATCAGACTAAATTAAGCAAAAAGCTTCGTCGCTGCTTCAAAAAGAATATACAAAACCACAAGTGCCACCACAGGTTCTGCAATTTTAGCCCAAGTAGGATTTGCCGTTTCGGTTACTACAACTTCTTGGTGATCTGTATGAAGATCTGCTTTTTGAACATTGACCATTTGATTAAACTCCTTCATCGTTTCATCTAATGATATCTCTTCTTCAGGCACAGGTTGAGAGCCAATCAGTTCGGTTAGTTCGTTTGTTGACCAAACCCAATCTTTCGCCTGACCTGAGAGGTGCTCAATTTGCCCAATCACCAATTCTCGAAGACCTCGCTTACCTAAACTTCCTGCTGTTTCCAGCTGCTTTAATTCAGCAAGCTGTAGTTCAAGAATTTCAGTTGTTGCTGGTTCAAGTATAGATTTATCTAAACTGGATTTATTCTGAGTAGAGGTGGTGAGGTGTCGAGAAATTTCTTGGCTGTATAACTGATCTTGCGAAAGAATTTCTTGATACAACGCATCATCATCTTTACGCCATAGCGTAATGAGTTTACCCAACGTTAAAGCATTGAGTTCTTCAATATGTGCTATACGTTGAGCAGGCTCTAATTGAGATAATAGCTGAGGCTTTTGAATCTTTATCTGCTCAGCAAAGTATTGTACGAGATCAAAAGCCATTCAGTTCTCCTTGTTCTATTCTAAAATTCTTAAACTTGGTTTTTTCTTTGGTGCCTCAGTTTTAGTTTCTACTTCTTCACTAGTATTTGATTCTAAAACATCTTCATCTATTTGCACATTGGCATATTCATCAGGATCAAAGAATAATCCTTGTCCATTTTCGCGTGCATACAAGCCTAATACTGCATTTATAGGCACATAGATATCTTTAGATGCACCACTAAATCGAGCAGAGAAGGTAATTGCTTCATTGGTCATATTTAACATATGCACAGAATGTGGTGCGATGTTCAATACAATTTGCCCATCTTGTACAAATTGTTGTGGTACATCGGTATAGGGTTTGGTTGCGTCAACAAGTAAGTATGGCGTTAAATTGTTGTCGCAAATCCATTCATATATTGCGCGTGCAAGGTATGGTCGAGTTGGGGTTAAGTTCAATTCTTGTTCAGACATTAAAAAATACTCTATTGATTTGCGATCTAGAATTTTGCCAAAAATTCACTATATCTGTTTTTCTCTTTAAAAGTCATCGACTTTAAAAAAGCAGGGCGGCTAAAAATCCGTTGGCAATATAATAAAATTGGACGAGATTGCTGTTTCGGTAATTCAATTCCCATATGTTTTAACCGTATGAAAATTGGCGCTAACATGCAATCTAAAATTGTAAAGTTTTCAGACATAAAATAAGGATAATGTTGAAAAAGTGGGGTAAGGGATACCAAAGTATCTTTTAATTGTTTTTGTGCATTCTTTTTTGCAGCTTCATTAAGTGTGTCTGGGTGGCGTAGCATAATGTCTGCAAGTTTAAGCCAATCTTGTTCAAAGCGCCAAATATACTGTCTTTGCTCTGCGCGTGGTGCTGGGGCATCCGCATAGAGTTTATTTTGTCGATAACGGTCATCTAAGTATTCAGAAATAATACTGGTATTAAACAGCTTTAAATCATTTTCAATCAGCATAGGTAGTTGATTATATGGATTTAAACTGGCTAAATCTTCATCATCTTCTTCGACAATGATTAAGGTGTGTTTAATTTGTTTTTCTGCAAGAAGAAATCTAATCCAATGTGAACGAAAGTCATCCTCGTGGCTATACAACGTAATCCCTTGTTGAGGTGCATTTTCGACAGGCATATTCCAAAAACTAAGTGAAGTGAATAGAATAGAATACTAAAAATAGACAATAAAATCATCTTAACTTTAATAAGCTTATGGTGGGTATTGCTATCAAGTAGATAGAAAATAAGGATAAACCTATGAATTTAATAAATAAGCACAGTAAATTAGCTTTGGCATTGCTGTTGATGATGAGTATTTCAAATACATATGCAAAGAAGCAATCTGTAGATGCTCAAGTACAAGAGGCTGCTGCTGAAGCAATCGAAGCCGCTGGAGCGGAAGTGGCTGGAGCAGGGGCCTTATGTAGTGCAGATGAGGCCTGTGATGTTGCGTCTGCTGCTTCTGAAGATGAAATGTATGGTGGGATCAAACAAGAATATGTCGTAAAAGGTTGTAAGGTGACGATCTATAATGATGGACCTGTCAAAATGGTCAATGTAAAGACCGATAAGCCATGTAATGCACCGATTCCGAAAGATCATAAGTTCTCTAAGGAAACTCGAACTTATCAGGAAAATGGTTGTACGATTACAGAATCAAAAGCTGCCGATGGGATTTCTGACGCTGTCATGGACTGTTCTAAACGAGATAAAACAAAATAACTTCGAATAGTTACCCCATAAAAAAACCTCGGCAAATGCCGAGGTTTTTTGTCCGATTCGGTAAACGAATTAACGTTTAGAGAATTGAGGACGTTTACGAGCTTTACGTAAACCAAGTTTCTTACGTTCAACTTCACGAGCATCACGAGTAACGAAACCAGCTTGACGAAGAGCAGGTTTTAAAGTCTCATCAGAAGCGATCAATGCACGAGTAATACCGTGACGGATAGCGCCTGCTTGACCACCGATACCACCACCAGCAACAGTGATGTAAAGGTCAAATTTTTCAGTAACTTCTAAAAGCTCAAGTGGTTGACGAACAACCATACGAGCAGTTTCACGACCGAAATACTGTTCAAGAGTGCGGTTGTTGATTACGAGTTTACCAGTACCAGCTGATAGGAAAACACGTGCAGTTGCGGTCTTACGGCGACCTGTACCATAGTTAGTAGCCATGTGCTGTATCCCTTAGATGTCCAAAACTTGTGGCTGTTGAGCAGTATGAGGATGCTCAGTACCAGCGTACACTTTCATTTTCTTGATCATCGCGTAACCAAGAGGACCTTTTGGCAACATGCCTTTTACAGCACGTTCGAAGATTTCTTCTGGTTTGTGAGCAACTAATTTTTCGAAATTAGTTTCACGAATACCACCAGGGAAACCAGTGTGGCGATAGTATTTCTTATCAAGTGATTTTTTACCAGTCACTTGTACTTGTTCAGCATTGATCACAACGATGTAGTCACCAGTGTCAACGTGAGGCGTATAAGAAGTTTTGTGTTTACCGCGTAAACGACGAGCGATTTCAGTCGCAAGGCGACCTAAAGTTTTGCCAGAAGCATCAACAACATACCAGTCGTGTTGAACTTCAGCTGGCTTAGCGCTGAGAGTTTTCATTAAACCACTACCTATTATAGTTGGTTTGGACTATGGAATCTGTCCAAACAAAAAGGAGTGCGAATTCTATCTGAAAAGAGTTAGAGTCGCAATTGAAATATTGAATTTCAAGCGCATCATTATATGGACAAATGTACCCAAAAGCAAAGCTTAGTTTGGATAAAATGTAGTAAGGTTTTCTGATTTATATTGGAATTGTGACGGGATTCATGAATAATTAAGGTGATATACAGAAAATAAGTCAGGCAAAAATGAAAATAATAAATTCAATAAAATTCGTTCTACTGCTATTGGGTATAGGTAACTTAAACCTGAGTTTTGCTCAAGCGGATTTGCAGGATCAGGCATTATCTTTACCGAAACTTTATCCCAGTGTTCCAGTACATTATCAAAGTAAAGCTGATCTTGGAGATCGGCTTATCGCAGTTCAATGGATGACGGAAGATTTTTCAAAAGAATTAAAAGGCGGTGTGGCTATCAATTGCCAGCCTTTCGGTATTCAAGCGACCACAAAAGATATCGTTGCAGGCTCAACGATTCCACTTACGCTATATGATCCAGAAAATGACAATGGAGACGAATATAAATTAAGGGGGACAGTAGGTGCAGATGGTATCGCAAGAGTTGTTTTTGATTTGTGTGAGCCAGAAGCATTTCATGATTTTATTACAGTATCAAATGAGAAGGCGATGCCGTCTAAAACCGTTGAAAGCAAACTTGTTCAAAAAAATCAAACTCAAAAAAATCAAATACATATACCGTTTTCTTTAAAGCCAAACCAGTTAAAGCCAAGCCAATTAAAGAAAGCCCAGTTCAATCAAATGAATTCAAAGAAAGTACTAGAAAATGGAAAAACATGGGAAAATGAAAAAATAAAACAAGTAGGAAAAACCGAAGAAGAAAAAGCAGCAAGAAAACAACAGCGAGGAGAATTAGATACGATCTTGGATGCGAAATGGATGACTGTCGATTTTAGTGAAGAAATTCAATCTGCATATCCTTGCCAAGCGATTGGATTACTCATTCAAACGCAACACATCCCTATTGGTGAAGAAGTCGATACTGTCGTGCAATGGGAGGATGATGACGATAAAAGCCGAAGTGGGGAATATACGGTCTATGGGAAAGTTGAACCAGACCATCGAGTCAGAATAATCTTTGATCAACATATTGATCCAGCCAAGTGTGGGAAAGACGTTGAATCGATGTTTGATTTCACTAAAGTTGATCAAGAGCAAGCTCAACCAGAAACTCGGCCAGCGTCTAAAAGTCAGCTCTAAGCATTCTGTTTACGATGTGATATTCAATCCGTTAATTTTTATAATTGAGTCGCATAGTTTTCTTGAGAAATTGTTTTTGGTTTATTTTTTACATGTTTCCGTTATATTCGATATAAAAATGAACTTGAATTGGAAATGATAATTTAGAACCGATGTATACTGTCTATGCAAGGTCTGTTAAAAGAGTTCTAGATGCTTCCTTTATATATAACCAGTGGTGAGCCTGCTGGCATTGGCCCAGATATTTGTTTAGATTTGGCAGATCGTATTGATGATCGTCCAGTTGTTGTATTGGCTGATATCAATATGTTGAGGGATCGTGCCAAAATTTTAAACAAAAGCGTTCAGCTTATTGAGTATCAAGGGCAGACGGAGTGTTTGGCTCAAGGTCAGCTCTATGTGGAACATGTTCCTTTAGCCGTGGATGTTGCTTTAGGGACGTTAAACTCGCAAAACTCTGCATATGTGATCGAACAATTACGCCGTACTGCATACTATGCCATGCAAGGCCTCAGTGTTGGTGTTGCTACAGCGCCAGTACAAAAGTCAATTATCAATGACGCAGGGATCCACTTCAGCGGTCATACGGAATATTACCAAGAGTTTGCAGGCGTGGAACGTGTGGTCATGATGCTTGCAACAAAAACCTTAAGAGTCGCTTTAGTGACCACACATTTACCATTGCGGGATGTTGCAGATGCCATTACCAAACAGCGTCTCCATCAGGTAATTGATATTCTTATTCATGATTTAAAAACAAAATTTAAAATTAATCATCCGCGTATTTTAGTGTGTGGTTTAAACCCGCATGCTGGAGAGGGTGGCTACTTAGGTCATGAAGAAATTGATACGATCAATCCAGTGCTTGAAAGTTATCGAGTCCAAGGCATAGACATGAGTTTAAGTATGCCTGCTGATACCTTATTTACTGTGGATCATTTAAAAGATACTGATGCTGTTTTGGCGATGTATCACGATCAAGGTTTACCTGTGTTAAAATCGCAGGGATTTGGTGAAGCCATCAATATTACTTTAGGGTTACCTTTTATTCGTACCTCAGTTGATCATGGTACTGCGCTCTCCCTTGCCGGCACAGGCCTTGCAAAAAGTTCAAGTTTGCATGTCGCTGTTGATTTAGCGCTTGATCTCGCTCGCTCGAATTAACTTTATTGAATAATAATTATTTAAATTTCAAACAAATGGAAAATGAGTAATGACAATCATTAAGCATAAGAACAACCATATAAAACCACAATCCATGAAGCGTTGCATAAAAAGTAGCATAGCGGCTGTATTGATCGCCTCTATGCTATCTGCTTGCTCGAACCTTGCAATAGATCACAGTGTATGTGATTTACGGGTTTTGTCACTGCAAATTCCAAGACAGTCACAAGATGTTGTGCAATATGCTGGTTCACTCACTGTAGATAATTTAAAGAACAGCCAAGAAAAATTTAATCAAGCATTGGCAATGGTGCATAAAAAATATGCGAATCATAGTGGCATGGATAAAATGCTTAAAGACGGAGAAGCAATCAATGCTAATATTGATCTTTTGGTAAAGCATAAAAGTAGTATAATTGCCATACAAGACCTCAATATCATCATTCAAGACACTATTCTTGATATTCAAGCTGAATACAATCTGTTAACGGATCAAATGATTCGAGCAAATTATCCCTCAGCTCAAGCCATCATCTCGAAAAATCAAGCTTCTATTGCTGATCGTTTTGCACGTTCAATGAAGAAAATATCAGAAGGTGATGAAAACGTTGTCTATAATATCGAGGATTTTTGGTCTGACCTTGATACATTTGATACTTATCTTCAAGCACAGCTTAAAGGTAATGCTGAATTAGGTATTGAACGTGTTAAAGATGCAGAGATGCGTCAGAGCTTACAATCTATTCAAGAAGATTATGCGAAGATCTTAGAACATCATGAGGCACTCGACCTGCTTAAAAAACGAGATACCTTAGTTGCTATATATCAAGCAACAAGGGAAAATTTAACTAAATCTGATGAAATCTTTAATAGCCTAAGCAAGTTAGAGTCGAATACGCAATAGTGGTCATCAATCAATGTGGAGAATTTTATGTATCAAATTAATGCCCTAAACCCTAAAGATGAAGGGCATCATACGCGTAAGCGTTTTGGACAAAACTTCTTACATGACCAACGTGTGATTGCCAAAATTGTTCGTTCTGTTGCCCCACGATTAGGGGAAAATATTGTTGAAATTGGACCGGGTTTAGCCGCTTTAACTTCACCTTTAAATGGTGAATGTGATGCTTTGACAGTGCTAGAACTGGATCGTGACTTGGCAGCAGGCTTGCCAGGTCGAGTACCACATCCTGAACGCCTCACCATCATTGAAACTGATGCGTTAAAATATGATTTTACTGAATTATTTCAGGAAGGTCGTCCTTTACGTGTGGTCGGAAACCTACCTTATAATATTTCAACACCTTTGCTTTTCCATCTCTTGGAATTTGGTGACAAAGTCAAAGACATGCATTTTATGTTGCAAAAAGAAGTGGTTGATCGTATTACCGCATCTCCAAACACCAAAGAATATGGGCGTTTGTCGGTGATGATTCAATACTTTTGTAAACCTACGTTCTTGTTTGAAGTACCACCGGGATCATTCAATCCACCACCAAAAGTAACATCTGCGGTATTTCGTTTAGAGCCTTATGCGACTAAACCAATTGTTGCTAAAAGTGAAAAAGCCTTGGCTCGTTTGGTATCGCATGTGTTTACCCAACGCCGAAAAACATTACGTAATAGCTTAAAAGGTATGTTGGTTGAAGATGGTTTTGAAAATGCTGGTGTAGATCCAATGGCACGCCCAGAAACCTTAACATTGGCTCAGTTTGTTGCATTATCTGACCAAATGGTGGCTTAAATGGCGCTGGAAAAAGTCAGATATAATTATGTGATTGGTGATGTACAAGGGTGTTTTGAAGCACTGAAAGCACTACTCAAAGAAATCCAGTTCGATGCTGATCAAGATTTTATTTGGTTTGCGGGCGATTTAATCGCACGTGGTGAAAATTCAGTGGGTGCATTACGCTTTATCAAAAAATTATGCGAACAAGGCAATGCTGCGACAGTCCTTGGCAATCATGATTTAAATCTGCTGGCGGTTGCACGTGGGATCAAAAAGCTCAAAGAAAAAGACCATATTGATGATGTCATTCATGCTTTAGAAAGTGATGAATTGGTTGATTGGTTGCGTAAACAGCCTTTGTGTTTATTTCCCAATGAAAAGACGATTTTGACCCATGCGGGTATCCCGAATATTTGGGATGCGGAAAAGACTGCCGCGTTGGCCAAAGAAGTGCAAGCAGTCTTAGCGCATGATGACTTTGCTGTACTGGATTCATTTCTGAAAGAGATGTATGGCACTGAACCAGATTTATGGGGTGATGATTTACAAGGTCATGCTCGCTTACGCTGTATTACTAACTATTTAACCCGTATGCGGCTGACAGATGCACAAGGTCGTTTAGAGTTTAGCTTTAAAGATGCTTTAGATGAGCCGATGCCAGTCGGTTTTCAGCCATGGTTTAAATTTGAATCACAGACAGCAAAAACTCATCAAATCGTTTTTGGACATTGGGCAGCGTTGCAAGGTGAGCGTATCAATGCGCAAATCCAAAATGTAGATGGTGGCTGTGTCTGGGGGCATCAACTGCTGGCTTATCGACTAGAAGATCAAAAACTTTTTAGTGTCGATAATCCTGTTTTTTGAGATGAATAAAAGCCACAACATGTGGCTTTTATTTTGGATAATGTCACGAGATTCAAGCACAGTGTTAATGTGCCATTTTCAATGATTTTAATCTTTTAAATGGCGGGTTTGTCTATCAATTAAAAAGCAAATTATTCTTGTCGAATCCATGTCTGACTTCGACCAATCAGAGAAATACCAAGATAGCCACGTAAGGTTAGGCGGTTTCCACTCGCATTTAAGCGGGCTTTACCGTGATAAATTTTTCCTCCACGAGGATCCAGAACTTCACCACCAATATAGTTGTTTGGGTTATTTGGATCAGCTTTTAACTTTTGTAAAATGGTTAAGCCAATAATTGGTTTATTGGTAAAGGGTGCGGGGCAATTGCGACATTGTGTTAAAGCGGTTTCACCGGGTGCAGGAAAATCTTTAATGATTTTCCCGACATAAGTATCATCTTTTAGTTTCTCGATTTGAATATGTGCACGAACATAACCTGTTTTATCATCAACAGTGCGCCATGTGCCAGTGATGTCAGCTGCATGTGTCCAGCTGATCATTCCCAGTAGCATACAACTGAAAATTCCTTTTTTCATAAGCATACCTATTTTCTTTTAAGTTTAAATGTTGTGATTAGTGAATAAAACCTTATTCACGAATCCAAGTTTGACTACGACCAAGTGCAGACACCCCCACATAACCTCTTAACATCAAGCGATTACCGTTTGAGTTGAGTTTGGCTTTCATGGAGTAAATTTTACCTGTAAGTGGGTCAATAATCTTTCCACCGACATAATCTTCTTCACTGGTTTGTTTGAGATTTTTAAGAACATCCATACCTAAAATGGGTTTATTGGTATAAGGCGCTGGACAGTCTATACAGGTTTCTTTTGGGGTATAACCAGGACGTGGGGTAATTTTGATGATTTTACCGGTATATGTGCCATTGGCTTCTTTGCGTATTTCAAGCACAGCTTTAGATGAGCCAGTTTTATCATCGATATTTTTCCAAGTACCAGTGATATCTTTTGCCATACTGCTACAGCTTAAAACAGAAAATAATGTCCCTAAGATGAACTTATTAAACCTCATTTATTGATTCCTTATCAAAATGGGGGAAAGAATAGTTCATCTTAAGCTGAATAATTACTCTAGGCAATCATGTGAAAAGTAAAATAAATCACATTTATTTTATAAAAAGTATGAAGGTTGGCAACCAGATGGCTGTGAACACCGCATTTACTGCCATTCCAAAGGCTGCATAACGACCTGCAACCGCGCCACGTTGCCAAGCTTGGGCCGTTCCGATGGCATGTGCAGCCAGTCCTAAAGCCAAGCCAGACGCGCGTTCATCATTAATATTGCGTAAAATAATCGATGAAAATGCGGCCCCAATCACGCCCGATAAAATGACGATCAAAATCACCAATGTGACTGGTGAGTGCAATAAAGTTGCAATATTGATTGCAATTGGCGTAGTCACGGCACGTGTAGCAAAGGCCATAATGGTCGGTTCCGACATATGCAGTAAATAAGCCAAGCTCATGGGTAATGCGACAGCACTGATACTGGCAAACACCAAGATCCCCACAACAGATTTCAGTGGTAAATCATCATAACGCATTGCCGCTAATGGAATAGCCAAGGCCACAGTGACATAACCGAGTAGGTGGCTAAATAGACCATTCATATCAGTATTGTATTTTTCATAAGGAATTTTAAAGATCATTAAAATTCCAATCACAAAAAACATGCCAATGACCAGAAGCGGAATTTGAGGAAAGCGTTTATTAATTGGTTTCGCTGCCAAATAGGCAATTAGCGTGATTAAAAACCCAGTGAGTACACTTAACATATCAGCCTCCTATAGCCACTTCTTCGCCATTTTTGCATAAATCCAGAGTGGAATTAGTGTGCTGACAAACATCACAACCAGAAATAAGGGGATCTCTTTTCCCATACTGACCAGCATGATTAATGAACCCGCACATATCGGTAGGAAGGCAAAGCCACTTTCTCTCATTAATTTATTATTGGTATCGACCAGACGGGCAGGGATTTTTTTGAATCTACGCCATAAAACCAACACAAACAGTAGGCTGAGTAGACCTGTTAAATTGCCCAATTCAGGATGATTAAATTGTGACATCACCAACACAGAAGCTTCACGAAAGAAGATGATAAGTCCTATTGTGAAGATCCATGCTTGCCAATCGATACCTTTTAACTGATCCATGTGTGTTTATTTATAAAAATTGATCTTTCACGTTTTAACCGATTTAGCGCTTTATTTCAAACTCTTCTAACGGCCTTTTAAATTGTTCTGCCTTATTTCCAAGGATTTCAACGAGGGGTAAATGTGCCTGATTGATGAGCTGTTCCAGTTTTTGTGGTGCCATGGCAACCACCAATTGTAAGTTGCCTTCATCATCATAATGCTCAGATTCGATGACATTAAGATCGTAAAGTTGATTTTTTAACTTGCCATAAGCGGGTTTTAATTGCAGTTCAAAACGTTGAATTTGGCCCATCAAACATTCATGGACCGCTTTACGTAACAAGTCTAAACCTTGTTGTGTATGGGCTGAAACATAAACACGTTCAGGTTGGTGCGGTTTGGCATAAATGATTTTGGCTTCTTCGCCGCTTTGATCGATCTTGTTATAAACTCTTAATATCGGAACATCTGCGCCAATTTCATTTAACACCGTTTCTACAGCATCAATCTGTTCCATGACATCTGGACTACTCGAATCGATGATATGTAACAGTAAAGAGGCTTCTAAAGTTTCTTCCAAAGTTGCCTTAAAGGATTCGACTAAAGAATGAGCGAGATTGCGCACAAAACCAACAGTGTCTGCAAGAACAAGCGTGCCAATACCATCCCAATCTAAACGGCGTAAGGTTGGATCGAGTGTGGCAAATAATTGATCCGCTGCATAAACATCACTATTTGCCAAAATATTAAAAAGTGTTGATTTGCCTGCATTGGTATAACCGACCAAAGACACGGTTGGGATATTGGCTTTTTGGCGAGCAGCACGACCTTGAATACGTGTTTTTCTGACTTTTTCCAGACGATCTTTGAGCTGTTCCATACGGATGCGTAATAGACGTCGATCTGTTTCAAGTAAGGTTTCACCGGGTCCACGTAGACCAATACCGCCTTTCTGACTGTCTAGATTGCTACGACTGCGGACTAAACGTGATGAAAGATGATCCAACTGAGCCAATTCAACTTGCAGCTTACCTTCATGGGTACGGGCACGCTGCGCAAAAATATCAAGAATCAAACCCGTACGGTCAATCACACGACATTTTAAAATACGTTCTAAATTACGTTCCTGAGCGGGTGAAAGCGCTTGGTCGAAAATAACCAACTCCACTTCATCTGCCTCAACTTGTTCAGCAATTTCTTCTGCTTTACCTGAACCAATAAAGAACTTAGGATCGGGTTTAATCCGTTGTACGCTTAAATGCTCTAATATATCCGCGCCCGCAGATTTAGCCAGTAATCGAAATTCTTCTGCATCAAGATCTTCTAAGATTTGAACATTCACACTGACTAAAATGGTTTTTTCACCACCTTGATTTTGATCAAAGTATTCCACAGATTGTAAAACTCAGACATTAGATTAGAAAAATCATTCTAAAGGATATTCCGTGTGAAATCCTAAGCCGTATGCAAAGTATTGCAATAAAATTATAAATATATGAATTTATGGTGAAATCTTAATTTGGGTTTTCCTGTTGTTTTAACGGGGGAGTTAAAATTTAGTAAAAATGTATAGCTGCTTGATGGAGCGCAAATTTTGCTACAATTTAGCGTTGAGGTGATTTGGCTATTCATTTCGCACAGTAAATCAATGTTGTTGTCTTTATGATGAATGCAAGTTGATTTAGATATGTATACAATAGTGTCAGTTTAATATGACATACATTTTGTTTAGTGAATATCTATGACTCAACAACAAGCAATCAAAAAGTCAAAATCATCGAAATTAAGTGCTTTATCTAAAGTCTTTTTGTACAGTAAAAAACTGGTATCAGGAACATCTGCTGTTGCAGAAGGCTTTTATCTGGTTTACCGCCATCAACTCTATAAAGATCCGAATAATCCTAAAAATACCCGTTATGTGCAGTATTTTTGTCGCCGTTTAAGTGAAGTATTTAATGTCGACGTGCGTGTACATGGCGATATTCCGCGTGAACCAGCATTGTGGGTGAGTAATCATATTTCATGGTTGGATATTGCTGTTTTAGGTTCAGGGGCACGGGTATTCTTTTTAGCGAAAGCTGAAATTGAAAAATGGCCAGTTTTTGGCAATTTGGCTAAAGGTGGTGGAACCTTATTTATTAAACGTGGTTCAGGGGATTCGGTGCGTATTCGAGAGCAAATCGCTGAGTTCTTAAGTAAAGATATTCCAGTGTTGTTTTTCCCTGAAGCAACGACCACTGATGGTTCAAAAGTTAAAAAAGTACATGGTCGGATCTTAGGTGCGGCAATCGAAGCCAAGAAACCCGTACAAGTATGTGTGATTTGCTATGTAAATCAACATGGGCAATTAGATACCGTGGTGCCTTTTATTGGCGAAACCACATTTGTCGAACATGTCCAAGCTGTGCTGGAAATGCCAAAGGTTGTGGCGCATCTCAAAACCTTTCCGGCGATTGCAACAGAAGGGCATACGGTTGAAAGTCTGACGCAACAAGTGCAAGTGATGATGCAAAAAGGTTTGGAAGATCTACAGAAAGAAGTTTTGCAAGGCTAGGCTTTGCTAAGGATCAAAAGCTTTTAGATTATTTTAAGTAGAAGCGAAACTAGCTATGTCTCTGTGGTAAATGAGTATGATCTTTTAAGCGTGCATCATTTACCACATGAGATGATGATCATTTAAGGCAAAATGATCAGCTTACATAAAGCCCTCAATCGGCAACCAAGAAATCACCTTAATTCCTGCTTTTTGCCACCACTTCATTTTTGGCTCTTTTCTTAAAGTGACAATGCCTTGAGGCGTTTCTTTGAGCCAGTTGATTTTATTCTGTGAATCTAAAACCAGCTTATAAGCATATTTTTTTAAATTATCGTCCATAGTTTTATGTACGGCAATCGCCAACGGTGGACTATTGATAATGACCCCAATCTCAGTATTTAAGTTGGCTGAACGTGGGTCGAAATTAAATGAGCCAATAAACACTTGTTTATTATCTACAGCCATCAGTTTGGCATGCAAGCTAGAACGGCTTAAGCCTTTTAAGCTAACTTTGGCTTTCTTTGAGATTTCTTCTGAATTGGCATAGAGATTCTCTTCAGAAACGGCAGGCAGAAACTCATAAAGCTCGACACCATTTTTTAATAAATTATCTCGATATTTTGCATAAAATGCATGCACCAACGCGACATCATTGGCTTTAAATGAGTTGGTCAGGACACGTACTTTAACGCCCTCATCTGCCAACTCAACCAGTTTCTTTGCCCCTTTTTTTTGCGGAACAAAATAAGCAGAAATCAGATCGACATTTTGAGTCGGGATATCTAAGCGCTTCACCATTTGGAAGTTAAGATGCTGTTCTTTTTTGGCCTTGGCCTGAATTTTATCAGGAGCATCTTTGACCACCTCTGCTTTGACCCAATCCAGTTGAATATTCTGATTGAGCCACTGATCAAAAGCATGGGTGCGATTACTTAAATTCAAATAATTTTGAACCGTAATTTCTTGGTAATGGTGGGTTAATTGTTCTTTTAGGCTGTCATAACGTAAGGTGTAGGTACTGTGATTGACAATATTTCTCACCGGATAAGCATAGCTATGATTCCAGTATTCATCAAAGGAATGGGTAATATCATCTACCGCTTGCCCCACCAGCATGACATCTACATCTGAAAATTGGTAATTGTCACTGACGTTATAATATTGATTACTCATATTACGTCCGCCAATTAATGAAATTTGATTGTCAGCAGTAAAGGTCTTGTTATGCATGCGACGGTTGATACGTTTTAAATCCAGTACCATGTCTATGGGGCGAATACTTCTAAAACGGTAAGGGTTAAATAGTTTTACTTCTATGTTTGGGTGTTGATCTAAGGCGAGATAAACCCCTTCCATTTGTTTGGCATTATTATCATCAATCAGTAAACGAACTTTAACACCGCGATCTGCGGCTTCAATAATTTTGTATAAAGCCAATGAGCCAATTTTGTCATTGTCCCAAATGTAATATTGCAAATCTAAAGTTTTTTGTGCTTTTTCAATCAAGTTGATGCGTGCTGCGATTGCTTCCAGCGGATCATAAAGAACGTGATAACCGGTTAATTCAGGGTTTTGTGCTTTTAATGGAGAAATAATTTGTGCCAAAGGGGTGTCTTTGGTGTCTATATCGTAGGCATATTCGGGTTTAATATTTTCTTGTCGAGGTAGGGTTGAACAGGCAGAAAGGCTGAGTAATAGGCAAGAACCGATCATCACCCAGCATTTTGAAGCATGGTGATTGTGAGCTTTTTGCTGTAATTGGGTATTACGATTGATCGTTCTTTGCATAATATTTTCTAAGATTTCTCAGAGCTAGAGTATAATTGCCTGAGGATATATTGACAATTCGTCGATGTTTGCCGAAATGCAATCCATTTATGAAATGCCAATGTAGCCTTTTCAAAAGATAAATAAAGAGATGACAAGTACACGCGACTTGCGAGATTGAATATGTTTCCAACCCTAACTGTTACATCAATTTTTTATCTCTGCTTCATTGTGCTTGCGGTATGGGGAATAAGCCAAGCCTGGTTAAGTCAATCTAGAACTGAAACGATCCATCCTTTTAAGTCTTTCGTCCATTTACTGGCATTCTACCTGTCTTATTTATTAATTCCGTTGTTATTTTTTAGCATTTATGCAGGTTATATCGGAAAATTCTCATTACATGAAAGTATTTTTATTTTCTTGCTTAGTGCATTGCTGATTTATGCACGCTTTATTGAACCACATCGAGTTCATGTTCAGCATATACAATATTCGTTGGGGCAGGAGAAAACCTTCACTCAACCGATTAAAGTTGCGTTGCTTGCTGATTTACACATTGGTCTGTTTTCTGGACATGAGCGTCAGCTTAAAACAATTGTCAAAAAAATTAATTTGGCTCAACCCGATTTTGTCGTGGTTGCAGGGGATTGGACCTATGAACCTGAAAATAAATTGGTTGAAGAACTGGCGATTTTAAAACAGATCGAAGCTCCGGTTTATTCAGTAAATGGTAATCATGATGAGCAATATCCAGGACCACCGATTCAAGCCTTATTGGCCAGTGCCTTAGAGGCCAATAACGTGATGGATATTGAAGGTAAAATTGTTGAATTTGATGATTTTCGCTTAATCGGTGTCGGGGATTTATGGGCAGGCAAGGCGGATATGCGTTATATGCCCGATTTACCTCAAGACAAGCCGTGGTTAATTTTGTCACATAACCCTGATACGGTAGATATGGTGCCACAGTTGCCTACACGTCCGTTGATGCTGTCAGGGCATACACATGGCGGGCAAGTTGAATTGCCGTGGTTGACCAGTTATGTGATGAAAAAAGTTTCTATCCTTGGTCATAAACGAGGCTTGTATCAGCATGAAAATGCCGATGTATTTGTCAGTGTCGGTACCGGTATGGTGGGTGTACCTTTTCGGTTTAGAGTACCACCAACCATTGATATTATTGAGCTGAGTTAAATTTCATACTGATCAATCATGTTTTAAAATAGTAAAAGGCTGCAATCCCAATCAAAACAAGAAACCCAATCAATAACAGCATGCTGCTGGACTTATTCTGATGACTCAAGTCTTCCACCCCTGAGGTTTGAACCGAAGCGTGAGTAGGGCTTGTTGAATCATAAGATGAAGACTTTGCTTGTGATGAGGTATTTTGCGTCTGTCCTTGCATAAAGTTTTCGGCAAATTTGGATAAAGCATCTGGTTGAGTCAAATCGATTTGGAATTGTTTTTTGATCTCTTGCCAGTCGGGATGTTGATCATTGATTTCAATGGTCTTACCATCCTGATTGGTCATTTTCACCGTACTAGATGAAAAGTTGAATTCAAAAGATTTGCTTTCATTTTTTATATTCGGCATTTCTCCCGATAAAATTTGAGGGTTTGCTTTAAAAGCCTGAAGCGCATCTGGTGATTCATGCAGGATGCGGACTAAATTTTTTGCTGCGGTTGGATCTAGCTGAAGGTGTGCAATAAGGAATTGTTCAGCCTGTTCTGTTTGATGGTGTTCAAGCAGATCAAGCAATGTTTGTAATTGTGTTTGATTCAATTGGTACATACGCATCTCGAATAATTTAAATGATGAGAACAATAGCGTTTAGTTGAATGGCTTTCTTTTGACTGTTTTAAACTTTATTAATCATCCTGTATTGCATATTCAATTTTATTGCCGTGTTAAATTTTATCGCGGTGTTGCATCTTATTGCTTGATAAAAAATTGATGGGCAATCACAGCAACAATCACAATCACAACAAGCATAAAAATAGCTAAGCCTTTTTTCTTGGTTTGATCTTCAATACCGACAGGTTGGGTTGTTGCGCTGGATGGGCGGGGAATTGGTTGAACATTATGTGTCGAATTGACAGCACTATCACGTGCTTTGGCTTTCATCGCAGCAATATAGGCAGCAGCCGAATCATATGTTTCACCTTGTGTAAAATGACGCATAATTTCATCCCAGTCAGGATGATGTTCATCAATCAACACTTTTTGATGATCTTGATATAACACATAGATTTCACCAGTTTCAAAATTTGACTGAATTGTCTTATAGCGAGGATGCTGACTGTCATAAAAATCATCATCGAACTGAAACTGATTGATTGCTAAATTGGGATTTTCAGTGAGCTGTTCTACAAAGTCTTTGGCATCTTTTAGCCCAAGGTTTGAATTTTCCATGACCAGTTTAATCGCTTCAATTTTACGATTTTGTTGGATTAGGGAAAGGATGTCTTGTTGAGGAATTTGCAAGTGTATATCACGGGAATTATCACTTTGAGCTGTATCTGCAAATGCGAAGTTGTATGCGTTTTCTGTCAGATTTTCTACATAATCCTTGGCTTCTTTTAAGCCTAAATCTGAATGGTCTTTGACCCATTTAACTGCTTCAACTTTACGACCTTGTTGAATCAGTAACAGAATTTCTTGTCGTTGTTGTGGGTTAAAGTTTGGCATCATGCACCTTTCATTATTGGTTTAATCATCAATGAATATTGATCAACAACAGACCCTAATCATAGAATTAATTCAATTTTTATTACAAATTGATGCCAAATAAAAGTAGTAATTTGTGTGCGAATAGGCAATATTTTAAAACTGTCATAAAACTTTGCTATTGTAAAAGTCATAATATTTATAACCTTAAAAGAGGGCTTGGCCATGACTCGTGATTTTGAAAAATTCCCAGAAGATGATAATGGTAATCTACTTTGGCAAATGCACGAAGATGGTGATGATTTAGAAGAGGTACATGAAATCGAGTTTTCTGTGTATTTTAAAACACAAGAACTTGCTGAAAAATGTGCAATCTATCTTTTACACGAAGAGCAAAAAATTTCGCTGTATTTGGATGAAGAAGTGCAGCCTAATGAATGGGTGATTACGGTTTATGTTCATCTGATTCCAGACTACGAAGATGTTGTTGATTTAGAGCAATGGTTTAGTAAAATTGCTGAGCAGTTTGAAGGTGAATATGATGGTTGGGGATGTACAACCTATATATTTGATGATGAAGACGATGAAGAATAATGGTCTTTAGACGACGCATATTGTTTTAAAAGCATATCCTTGTTGATATGCTTTTTTTTAAGTTTCAGACTACTCAAACCATACAAATGAAAGCTTTGTACAGCGCTAAACTTGATTTTCAACAACAATAATAGTCAAGGATATGAGTATGAGTAATACGGTAAAGTTGCATCGCGTTTTTAGTGCACCACCAGAGCGAGTCTATAAAGCTTTCTTAGACCCAGATGCAATTGTAAAGTGGATGCCTCCACATGGTTTTACAGCAAAACTTCATCAAATGGATGCAACGGTTGGTGGTTCTTATCGAATGTCATTTACCAATTTCTCTACAGGTACAATCCATTCATTTGGTGGAACTTATGCAGAGCTGATTCCCAACCAACGCATACGATATTTTGATCGATTTGATAATCCTGAACTCGCTGGCGAAATTGAAGTAATCATTGAAATAAAAGGTGTGCTTGTCGGAACGGAAGTCAATATTACCCAGTCAGGTATTCCTAAACTGATTCCTGTTGAGGCTTGTTATTTGGGATGGCAAGAGTCTTTGCAATTACTTGGTCTCTTGGTCAATCCAACAATTCCAGATCAATAAACTCGCGTGAGTGACCTATAAACTATCGCTATAGATCTGCTTTGGTATTTATATCATTCATCTATCATCCATTAAACGGGCAATACAATTCAATCATTGATTGCCTGAGTAAGCACCAAGCCTCGCCTATGTTTGCAGGCTAAGCTGTGATGGGGGACAATGTGTTTTTATTCCCACATTGTCACTTTACACAACCATATTTCTCATCATTTGAAATAATTTTAGAATAACTTCGGTTCGGAATAACAATGACGATTTATAGCAAACGAATTTATGATGCGGTTTCAGAAACAGATGGTCAACGAATTTTGGTTGATCGTTTGTGGCCACGTGGTATTAAAAAAGATGATGCTAAGATTGACTTATGGCCGAAAGAAATTACCCCGTCCAATGAACTCAGAAAATGGTATCACGAGGATAGCGAAAACCGTTGGGATGAGTTTCAACAACGTTATCGCGTTGAATTATCACAGGTTACAGTACAATTAGAAGAGCTGCGGAAACTTATAGCACAAGGTCCTATAACCTTATTAACGGCGGCCAAAAATCAAGGGCGAAATCATGTCAGTGTTTTGTTGGATGTTCTAAATCATAAAGCCTAGTTTTATTGATCGCGGTTGATTTTAAATTATTCCTTATATTTATTATGGTTTTTAAGTTGATGAAAAATCTTAAAATGCTATGATTGTGATTTGAACCGAAGTTGAGCTCATTATGTCTTTGCCACATTGTCCAAAATGTAATTCAGAATATACCTATCAAGATAGCGATTTATTGATTTGCCCAGAATGTAGTTATGAATGGAAAGATGGCGAGCAAGTAACAGCAGATGACAGCGTGACGATTAAAGATGCTGTTGGCAATATCTTGGCAGATGGCGATTCAGTGACAGTGATTAAAGACTTAAAAATTAAAGGTTCTTCTGCAGTGGTTAAGGTAGGAACCAAAGTCAAAAGTATTCGTTTACTGGTAGACAGTAATGATGGGCATGATATTGATTGTAAAATTGATGGTATTGGTCCCATGAAGTTAAAGTCAGAATTTGTGAAAAAAGCTTAATTTTTTTGAGGTTCATCAATGATCACAGCAATTCAACTGTGATCATTTTTTTGTCTATATCATTTTTCTCGAATGATAATTTTTGAGGTTAGTTCTGCTTTGGAGCGAACGCCCAACTTTTTCATTAAATTTGCTTTATGTACTTCTATGGTCCGATGCGACAGCTCTAATTTTCGTGCAATTTCTTTACAGGTAAATCCATTGACAATCAATTGGGTAATTTCTGATTCACGTTTAGTCAATTTTTGCTTAGAAGACAGCACCTGATCTTTACGTTCAAAATGCCAGACCATCAATTTAAAGGGATCTTCAGGTGTTAAGGTTTGCCCATGGGTATGTGTCCAAAAGATTTCGCCATTTTTGTGCTGCATAAAGCGCTGATCAGAGTAGTAATGGCTTTTTTTTAACAATAGGCTTTGTAATGCATCATTCCCAACCTTTTCATAATCCTCAAGGCTAGGAAAAATTTTGACTATGGATTGCTCAATTAATTCCCCACGCTCATAGCCAAACAGATTGGCAAATGCAGCATTCATTTCCATCATGTGTCGATAACTTAATACAACAATCGGTGCAGGGCTAAAATCAAATGCGATTTTATTATAGTTCATAATAAGCATCCTTACTTAGTATAATAATGAATATAACGCGATAGCGAGAAATAACAAGTATTCGATCGTTGATTTTTTATAATATGATGAAAATTAAATAGATTATTTTTTTAATGTGATGCATATAAATTTAGAGTTTCGAATAGTTTGTAATGGATCACATTTTTTATATTTAACTTTAGTCTATATTGGTGTTTTTTTGTATAAGTAATTGTATTTAATTTATTTATTTAATTTTAAAAACTACTTAAGTAATTAAGGGTGTTGACTGAAAAAAGCAATTGATTCACATTGATGATGAGAAGCACTCAGGTTATTTAGAATTTTTTATCAGGATAAATCAATATTAATCTTGGCTTCTTATTTTAAATTGTTTATGTAAAAAGAATTAGATCACCTTAATAAATATAATCAGGATGGATTATCTCTAAGGTGATGAATGGATGACAATACTAAGAATTGGGCGAGGTAGCGATGGAGCATATACAAGGATCAAGTCCTCAACAACCGAAAAAGTCTTCACACCGTCTGGCGGGTATCTCCAGCATGGTCGGAACGACAATCGAGTGGTACGACTTTTTTATTTACGGTGCAGCCGCAGCATTAATTTTCAATAAACTGTTTTTCCCCAATCTTGATCCATTAACAGGTGTATTGGCCGCGTTTGCCACATACGCTGTTGGCTTTATTGGACGTCCGTTGGGAGGCATTATCTTTGGTCATTTTGGAGACAAAATTGGTCGGAAAACCATGCTGCTAACCACGCTGATTATGATGGGGATTCCTACCGTTTTAATTGGCCTATTGCCAACCTACGAAAGTATTGGATATTGGGCGACATTTTTTCTGGTGATTTTGCGTTTTGTTCAAGGTATGGCAATGGGCGGAGAGTGGGGCGGTGCCGTGTTGATGGCTGTGGAGCATGCTCCTGAAGGCGGTAAAGGCTTTTGGGGCAGTCTACCTCAAGCAAGTGCTGGTGGTGGTTTAATGTTGGCCTCTATCGCATTGGGTTTGGTTTCACTTTTACCCGAAGCAAGTCTATTTAGTTGGGGCTGGCGTCTGCCTTTCCTTGCCAGCATTTTATTGTTAGGTGTGGGTTGGTATATCCGTGTCAAAGTGCCTGAGTCACCCGATTTTGAAAAAGTAAAACAACAAGCACAAGAAGTTAAAGTTCCAGCAATGCAGGTCTTTAAAAATCATCCACGCGAATTACTCACGATTATCTTTGCCCGTGCTGCTGAAAATGCATGGTTTTATATTGCCTCTACTTTTGCCTTAGCCTACACCACAACCAAGTTGGGTATTCCTCGCCAAGACATTTTGTTTGCAACGATTTGTGGTGCAGGCTTAATCATGGTGATGACGCCATTATGTGGACATTTATCCGACAAAGTTGGGCAGCGTAATATGTTTATGTTTGGTCTAGTGGTCCTTGCATTGTATTGCTATCCGTTCTTTAGCATGTTGGATACCAAGGACCCAGTCTTGGTATGGACCGCAATTGTTTTAGCAATCGGCGTGGTGTTTCCGATCATGTATGCGCCACAGTCTCAGTTATTTGCTCGACAGTTTCCTGCCGAAATTCGCTACAGTGGCATCTCGATTTCAGTTCAATTCGCAGGTGTATTAGGCGGTGGACTTGCACCATTGATCGCCACCAAATTACTAAGTATTGGTAATGGTAGTCCTCATTTGATTATTACCTACATCATGAGTATGGCGATTTTCGCAATCTTCTGTAGCTTCTTTATGAAGCGTGATGATCTTAGCCCCGCGAGACAGCGTAAATCAGTGAAAAGCAAATTGTCTGTTTAATGCAAAGTAGTGATTCAAAGCAAAGCATTGCAATCAATCATTCAATTTACCACGCTTAATTTTCAGGAATGAATATGAATATTTCCTTTATCAGCCTTGGGAATATGGGGTTTTCTCGCCAAAGTGGTCATGGAAAGACCGTCTTCAGTAGCATTTTAAATTTAGTTTCAGTATCAGCGTGAAGGAAAAATCAGGATGAACACTTTGATCGGACATTATATTTCAGGCCGTCATATCACTGAAACTCAACATTCAGGCCCAGTATTTAATCCCTCTAAGGGTGAAGAAATTGCGCGTTGTGCTTATGGTGATGCAACAGTGATTGATACTGCCGTGAAAGCCGCCACATCAGCAAATGCAAAAAAATGGGCAAAAGCTTCACATGCTACACGTTTGCAAGTTCTGTTTAAATTACGTGAATTAATGATTGCCAAAACAGCTGAGTTGGCAGAAATCATTGGTCGTGAACATGGCAAAACCATTGCCGATGCAATCGGTGAAATTGGCCGTGCGATTGAAGGAATTGAATTTGCTTGTAATGCCCCACAGATTACTAAGGGCGAATATGCACGTAATGTTGCAGGCGACATCGATGTGTTTTCTGTACGGGTTCCTGTGGGTGTGGTGGGCTGCATTACCCCGTTTAATTTTCCCATCATGATTCCTGCTGTCATGATAGCCATGGCTGTTTCTGTGGGGAATTCAATAGTTTGGAAACCGTCTGAAAAAGTGCCTTCGGCTGCATTATTTTTTGCAGAGTTATGGAAAGAAGCGGGTCTTCCAGACGATGTATTTAATGTTGTACAAGGGGATAAAACAGCAGTCGATGCATTACTTGAACATCCTGAAATCGCGGCTGTGAGCTTTGTGGGCTCTACACAGATTGGTGAATATGTTTACCAAAAAGGCACCTCACATAACAAACGTGTTGCAGCATTTACTGGCGGGAAAAATCACATGGTGGTGATGCCTGATGCCGATCTTGAAGCGGCTGCAAATGCCTTTGTTTCAGCAGGGTTTGGTTCAGCCAGTCAGCGTTGTATGGCGGTATCACTGCTGATTCCCGTAGGTGCTGAAACGGCAGATCACTTACGCCAACGTATCGTAGAAAAAATCAAAGCATTGAAAGTTGGCGCATACAATGATCCGACTGCAGATTTTGGTGCGGTGATTAGTGCGCAATCGCAACAATCTGTTTTAAAGGCAATTGATCAATGTATTGCAGATGGTGCTGAGTTGGTGGTGGATGGTCGTGATTTTAAACATCCAGAGTATGCCAATGGCTATTATATCGGACCAACTTTATTTGATTATTTATCTATGGATATGGATTTTTATCAACAAGAGGTTTTTGGCCCAGCGCGAGGAATTTTACGCGTCAATAGTTTAGATGAGGCAATTGCTGTGACCAATAGCCATGAATATGGCAATGGTTCGGTGATTTTTACCCGTGATGGAAAGTCAGCACATCGCTTCTTTATGGAAGTTGAGTCGGGCATGATTGGTGTTAATGTGCCTGTACCACTCCCAGTGAGTTATTTTAACTTTGGTGGTTTGCGACGTTCAAAATTTGGTGAGTCGCATTTATATGGTCCAGATGCCGCTCGTTTCTATACCAAGTTAAAATCTGTTTCACAAAAATGGCCTGATCCTGAACAACAAGATCAAGCCATTTCTTTGGCATTTAAAATCACTTAATTGATTCCATGTCGATGATCAGCCAGCAGATGCTGGCTTTTTTAAGTGTGAGTGAATGCCAAATATATCGAGTGTTGTGTTCTTTATAATGTTGCACTATGAATAAATCGTCCCGAAAGATTGCATAGATCAAGGACTCAAAGCTGCAAGTCGATTGCACTGTGCAGCTTTGTTCATCCCTTAAATATTATTGGCTTGCTGCAATTCCGATTTTTTTAACATTTAATCGTTGCGCGGCTGCCATCACCATTGCCACATCCTTATATTCAGTCAGTTTATCGGGCTGCACTTTAATCGGATCTTGATCTGATTTCTGTGCAACACCCGCAAATAAAACTTCTAGCGCTTGTTTATTTTCAACAGCTTGATCATTCCAAAAGATTTTACCTTGAGGGTCAATACGTAAGGTGACTGGCTCAGGTGGCTTCTCATTGGTAGGTGGTGGTGCGCCATTGGGCAAGTCAATATTGATCGCATTATTTGGAATTGGGATGGTGATAATAAACATAATTAACAACACCAACATCACATCAATAAGTGGCGTCATATTGACATCTAACATCACATCATCATCGTCTTTATTGGCACCTACATTCATACCCATAAACTGTTCCTTCTCCCGATTATGGTGCGGCAACAGGTGTCGTGACAAAAGCGATTTTGCCGATACCTGCTTGCTTGGTAGCACTAATGACTTCATCAATCGCTTCAAATTTTGTCACTTGATCACCACGAATATGTACCTCTGGCTGTGGGCGTTTTGCTGCCTCAGCCTGTAAACGATTGATCAGTGTATTTTTATCTGTGATATACTTTTCGTTCCAAAAAATATCTCCCGCTTTATTGACCGCGATTTGCACATTAATTGGCTTAGTGACATAAGGTGTATTTTTTTCCTCAGGCAACTTGACTGGAACCGTGTGAATTGCAACGGGGACGGTGATTAAAAATATAATCAGCAGAACCAGCATAATATCCACCAAAGGTGTGGTGTTAATCGCTGAAATTACATCATCTTCGTCACTGCCTGAATTGACTGTCATGCTCATAATAGATACCTCATTTATTTCGCATCACCACTGTTTTTGATCTCGCCACTGAGTAGAACAGTATGTAAGTCAGAACCAAAAGTACGTACATTATCCAATACTGCTTTATTACGGCGGGTGAGCCAGTTATAACCAAGTACCGCAGGCACGGCTACAGCAAGACCGATTGCCGTCATGATCAGTGCTTCACCGACAGGTCCAGCAACTTTATCAATAGAGGCCTGACCCGAAATGCCAATTGCAGTAAGTGCATGATAGATTCCCCAAACTGTACCGAACAAACCAACGAATGGTGCGGTAGAACCGACGGTTGCAAGAAATGCTAAACCACCACTTAAATGACTTTGAATTTTATCAATTGCACGTTGAATTGACATTGTGACCCAAGTATTAAAGTCGATACGCTCGAGTAGGTTTCCGCCATGTTTTTTGGTTGAGTTAATGCCTTTTTCAGCAATAAAACGATAAGCACTTGCTTCGCCTAGCGTTCCCGCAGCGCCGTCAATTGATGCAGCATCCCAGAATTTGGCTTCAACTTCTTTACCTTGGCGTTTAATTTTTGCCTGCTGAATAAACTTGGTCACCATGATGTACCACGTTCCAATCGACATCAGGACCAAGATAAATAAGGTTGATTTAGCCACAATATCACCTTCGCGCCATAGTGCTTCTAAACCGTAAGGGTTGTGAACAGCTTGTGTTGTTGCTGGTTTAGGTGGTGGTGTATGTGTTTCACTGGTTGCTGTATTGGTCGTCGTTACAGTCGCAGGCGTTGCAGTGGTTTCTTCTGCAAATACACTAGATACAGGCAGTAGGGTGCTTGCAGTTAAAATCCCAACAGAAGCAAATAGTCGTACAGATTTCAGCGTTTTATTCATCATTTATCTCCAATTTTTTATTTAATTGATTACTGCAATACAAATTCATAAGGTATGTCGTACCAAGAATCTTGAGGTTCGCCATTCTTTAACGCAGGTTTAAACGTACATAAGCTATAAGATTTCGCAGCCGCTTTATCTAAGCTTTTACTCCCACTCGATTTTTTAACTTTGGCCTCTTTAACTTTTCCATCACTACCCACAAATACCGAAATAAGAACTTCACCTTGCTCTTCATTTTGTAAAGCTTCACGCGTGTACCCGGGTGTTTTACAACCTGCTTCTCCACTCGATACACCTCGTGTTTCACCTGCTGGTTTGGGTTTTGCAGGTTCAGGTTTTGACGTCGTTTCTGGCTTTGGCGTCGGTGTCGGCTCAGAACTTTCTGAGGTTTTTGGCGTTGCTGTGGGTGTAGGTGTAGCCGTCTGCTTTGGTGTTGCTGTAGGTTTTTCCATTGGTTTTTCGGTCGGCTTTGGATCTGGTGTTTTCAACACTTTCTCCACCAACTTTGGCAGTTCTGGTGGCTTTTCAATGGGTTTAGGTTTTTCTGGTTCAGGTTTTTTGTCCTGAATAATCAGTAATTCAACAGGTTCATCCGCTGGTTTTTCAACTGTCTTGGATAAACCCGTAATCAAGCCATAGAGAATGATTAGATGCAGTAAGATGACTGCTCCAATCCCGATCAGGCGTTTGGAAGAATTATTTTCTAATTCTGAAAAATTCTTGCCCATTGCTACTCCTGAAATGAGAGACAAACAATAAATAGTAAAAGAGAGACGATAAAAAAATTCTGTTCAATTCTTTTGTTTGGCTAAGTGAATGAATCAATTTCGCAAACACCATGACTTGATTAGGCCTAGACAATGTTTGCGAAATGCCCAATTAGAATTTGTAAGTTGCTCTGACGTAATATGCGCGACCGGTTGGGTCTGCATAACTAGAGTCATAACCGTATTGGAAGTTATCAGTCACGTTGGATGCAGGCGGATCTTGGTCAAAGATATTTTTGATCCCACCAGTGAGTTCTAAGTTCTTGAATCCGCTATAAGTGCCCGCAATGTTATATAGAATGTAGTCACTGACACGATGGTTATCATATTTGGCCTCACCAATAGAATTTGAGTCTTTATAACCACGGCTAAACTGTTGCTCAAAGATCATTTTCCAGTTGTCGTAACTCCAATTGACATTGGCAACATGTTTCCAGCGGGAATAGACTTGTTGGTTATAATAGCTACCTGCACGGCTGATCCATTCACCGCCTTTCTCTTCTTGTTTGTCATATTTAATGACATAGGTCCCATCAATACCAAAACCAAAACGTCCTGTTTTAGTCACAGGCGTGAGATAGTTCAAACTTAAATCAACCCCTTGAGTTTTAATTCCACCCATATTGATCAAAGTGGTACTCACATATTTGATTCGTCCATCTGCATCTCGGACAAATAAACTTGAATATTTACTTGGGTCAGCAAAAATAATTGAATCGGTAATTGTATCAATCAGATTGTCTACTTTGATGTTGTAGTAATCTGCTGTAAATACCAGATTTTTGATTGGCTCAAACACAAGTCCAGCAGTATAAGATGTTGACTCTTCAGCTTTTAAGTCGGGATTTCCACCTTGCATACGTTTAAATTGAATATTACATTCAGTTTGGTATTGTGGTGCAGTTGCAGTACCACCGGGGCAGAGCACAGGGTCATTGTATTTCGAACCTGTGAAGGTTTGGCTTTGCGGTGAGTTGATGTCATATAAGCTTGGTGCACGGAAACCTGTGCTGTATGAGGTACGGAACATTAATTGCTTTAACGGTTCCCAACGTAAAGCGACTTTTGGATTGAAGGTATCGCCAAAGTCACTATAGTCATCATAACGTGCTGCAAGCTGCGCTTCTAAATTGGCTAAAATCGGGATATGTAATTCTGTGAATACCGCTGAGATATCTCGATCACCCTTACTCACAGGTTTATCTGGATCTATACCGCTACCAGGCACTTGTCTGACGATCTCAGCATTAATTTTTTGATCCCAATTTTGTTTGGTAAAACTACCGCCTAAGGCAAATCCAACTTCACCTGCAGGTAGTGTATAGATTGGACGAGATACAGTAACATCAAAAGAAGTTGAGTCTAAACTGGCTTTGTTGGTATCCCCATTGACTTCAAAGGATTTCCAAATATTAGCATCGGCGGAAGGGCCAAATGGATTGAGTGAACCGTCATTTAAAGCAGCTTGAACTTTACTTTGATTGAGGTAACCCGCATTAAAGCTATCGGTTGCTTCACTTTTTGCATAGGTTAAACCGGCATTGATATCCCAACCATAGGCTTCACCTTCAATTCCTGCAAATGCACGATGTGAGTCATTGGTTGTTTTGCCTGAACGGTTACCACCTTGTGAACGCAGATAGAGTTGTAAATCTCCATCGCTGAGTCCATTCACTGCAGGAACAATGCCTTTGCCTGGATAATATTGACTTGTCGAGGGTAAGGTGACTGAACGGCTATATACATCAGGCGCAATCGAAGTGGTAACTTCGTTACGTGAGAAGATATATTCGCCAATCAGATTAAATTTATCTGAAAGTTTAAAGGTTCCGCGACCAAGTGCTGAAATTGTTTCAACTTCTGGGGTAATCCCAATCAGTGCTTGGGTATTGAGATAACATAATCCACCATCTGCAGCGACATTTGGTGTGTTATTACAATTTGTATTGCCATATGGATTTGCTAAAATATTGTTTTTAGGATCAAAAATGTTTGCAGGGAAGGCATTTGCTGAGCTGGCATCTAAACCGAGCTCAGGAATTACACCACCACGGCGACTGATTTTACGGTCTTTTGCCATGATATTGTTGCTTCTACGATAATCGACCACACCGTAAACGTTAAAGCCTTGTTCATCTAGATTGCCATAGCCCCCAAAGATGGAAATATCTTGTTTATCACCACCACTGGCTTCGGGTTGAGTTGCACCCACACTGATGTTGAGACCTTCAAAAGATTTTTTGGTAATAAAATTGATGACACCACCAATTGCATCGGCGCCATAAACCGCAGATGCACCATCACGGAGGACTTCGATACGTTCAACCATTGCCATTGGAATAATATTGAGGTTGGTGGTTGATGTACTAAACGGGCTATAAGCCAGACGACGACCATTCAATAAGACCAGGGTTTTATCTGTACCTAATCCACGTAAATTGGCTGATGAACCTTCGGTATTACTTGCACCCACATTTTGAGATGTAGAAAAACCAGCTTGGTTGGAACTGACTTTGGTCAGTGCTTCTTCGACAGTGGTTACCCCTTGTTTGGCTAAATCTTCACCTTTAATAATGGTAATGGGTGAAGCACTTTGAGCTGCAACCCCTTTAATTGAAGATCCTGTAACGGTGACTTTGGCTACTTTTATTGGCTGTGTTGTTTCTTCAGTTTCTGCTGCATGCGCTAGCGATAGGCACATCATACTTAGACTAAGCGTACTTAATTTTAGTAATGTTTTCCCCATCGTTGGCGATCCCAAAGTGCAAACATTTTTGTTTACTTTCATATTTTCAGACATCCGTTTTTTTTTGTACTTAGCGATATTGCTGCATTGCTTTCTAGCAATTCAAGTGCCAACTATCTAATTATATGTTTTAAAAATATACAAAAAAATGATAAGAATTTACGTGACTAGTGTTTAATCTCCTTATTCATCCGTGACTTGATAGTAGAAAAATAAGTTTGGAAGTTGCCCTGATTAATGTTAATACAATATGAAGATGTGGTTAAAAAATACTCAAAATGTTTTAGTTTTTCTTTATATTTAGTTGTTAATTAAAGAGTTTAACTATATTTAATGAGTGGTATAACTATTAATTATGGCTTTATTTTTGCTATTAATTATTTTAAATCAAATGATTAATTTGATATTTATAGTGTTTGATAAAATAAGTGATCAATTTTGGAACGTGTGTGTACTTAAATTGTGCATTATGAGTAGTTCTGATAAATGATATCTGAATTTAATATTTAGATTGAGACAGAAGATGACGCTAGGATGTCAATCACAGATAATCATTGAATAAATGCAATTTTATTACGGTAAAAATAAACAAAATTTAGAAGGGGTAAGTGTAGTGGCATGATATTCGCTTTGTATTTAATACTGTTATATCGTTCAATTTTTCACTATTGTTAATTTAACGTTCTGGTTCGGCACCAAAGCAGCAATCGACAGGATGATGGTGCTGCCAGTATTCTGTTTAAATAATTTGATGAATAAAAATACATAGGTGTGAATTTGGAATCCAAGCTTTTACAATTTGCGTTGTTGGTCGGTGCAATGGGTTGTGGGGAAATGGCGATTGCGAAAACGCCTGCACAACCGAATAAAATCCTGAATTTGGCTTTTGAAGCACCAGATGATGGTTTTGATATGGTGAAAACCTATAATTTCTACAGTGGAAATATTGCAGAGGCGATATTTGAACCCTTACTCAAATATGATTATCTGGCTCGTCCCGTGGTATTGGTGCCCAATACGGCACAAGCATTGCCAAAAATAGAACAAGAGGGCAAGGTCTATACTTTTAAAATACAACCCGGCATTTATTTTACCGATGATCCTGCGTTCAAAGGCAAACGACGTGAGTTGACTGCCCAAGATTATATTTATTCAATTCAACGTGTGAGTGATCCGAAAAACCATTCGCCTACCTATTCTTTTATTGATGGCAAAATCCAAGGCTTAGAGCAAGTGGTTGCCAATGCGAAAAAGACAGGCAAGTTTAATTACGATGCGCCCATTGCAGGGCTTAAAGCTTTAGACAAATACACCCTACAATTCACCTTAACCCGTGCAGATTATAATTTTCCTTATATTTTGGCCTATGTCACTTTTAGCGGAACAACGCGTGAAGTTGTTGAGTTTTATGGTGATCGTATCGGGCAGCATCCTGTAGGTACAGGCGCTTATCAACTGAGTAAATACGTACCACGCAGTAAAATTGAGCTGGTGGCAAACCCTGATTATCGTGGCTTTATTTGGAATTATAAATCGACAGGTACGGTATGGGATAACCAACTTGTCAAAGAGATGTCGGGTAAAAAAATGCCCCAAGTCGGTAAGGTTGTCGTGAGTATTATTGAGGAAGAACAGTCAAGGTGGTTGGCATTTAAGTCAGGTCAATTGGATTTTGACAAATTAACTTCAAATGCGGTTCCACAGGCTTTAAACGGCACACAATTAAAACCAGAACTTAAACAGCAGAGCATTCAGCATTTTCCCAATAAAGACCCTGAAATCACCTATACCATGTTCAATATGAAAGATCCGATTGTGGGGGGGTATAGTCTAGACAAAATAGCACTACGCCGTGCCATTACATTGGCATATAACCAACAGGAAGCGATTAAGCAACTTTATAAAGGTCAAGCGGTTAGAGCTGAAATGCTGGTACCAGATGGGGTGCAAGGGCACAATGCTCAATATAGAAGTAGTGTTGCCTATAACCCGTTATTGGCCAATAAATTACTGGATCGATTTGGTTATAAGAAAGGTAAAGATGGTTATCGAACTTTACCCAACGGGCAGCCATTTACCCTGAAATATAATACTGAAAATAGCTCAAGCTCAGTCATTCATTCTGAGTTATGGAAGAAAAACTTAGATGCTATTGGGGTACGTGTTGAGTTTAAGGTCAGTAATTTTGCCGATAATTTAAAAGAAGCCATGCAATGTAAACATATGATTTGGGGTGGGGCATGGATTGCTGATTTTCCTGAAGGAGAAAATTTTGCCCAATTGCTTTATGGTCCAAACTCAGGCAAAGGAAATTTAAGTTGCTATCAATCCAAAGCTTATGATGCACTGTATCAGCAAGCGTTAACTTTACCGCCACAACAACGAACGCCTTTTTATGAAAAAATCAGTCGGCAGATAGAGGCAGATAACCCTTGGATTATTCATAGTACCCGTATTCGCAATTGGCTGTTGCAACCACAAGTTCAAGGCTATAAAGCACATCCAATGATCAATACCGTTTGGCAATACCTTGATGTTCAGCCAGTTAAAAAATAACCAGATGAAGTTGAATAAAATGATGAAGGATGATTTAAAGCAAAAGTTAAAGCAGATTGGGGGCAGTGCATTCTTGGGCGGTATGCTCCTGACAGGCACGATGAGTGTAATTGCCAAAAGCCCGGCAGATCCAAATAAAGTTTTACGTTATGTTTTCCCCGTTGCAGAAACGGGTTTTGATCCAGCAGGCACCCAAGATCTTTATTCTGCGCATGTGCATAATTCAATATTTGAAGGTTTATATACCTACGATTATTTAGCAACACCTGCCAAATTAGTACCCCGTACCGCGGTGAGCTTGCCTGAAGTCAGTGCTGATGGTTTAACCTATACTTTTAAAATTCAAAAAGGAATTTATTTTGCCAAAGATCCTGTATTTAAAGGCAAAGCCCGTGAATTAACCGCGCAAGACTATGTTTATTCTTATAAACGGTTGTTAGACCCAAGTTTGCATTCGCCCAATAGTTGGTTGTTTGATGACAAAATTCTAGGCATGGACAAAGTGCTTGAGCAAGCTAAAAAAACAGGCAAGTTTAATTATGATCTACCTGTTGCAGGGCTTCAGGCCACAGATCGTTATACCTTGGTGATTAAACTAAAACAAGTTGATCAAAACTTCCCAATGCTGTTGGCACATCAACCAGCTGGCGCAGTGGCACGAGAAGTGATTGAACACTATCGAGATCGGTCTGGTTTTGCCATGGCCCATCCTGTCGGAACAGGTCCCTATGTCTTGGCAAAATGGACACCTGGCTCACGGATTATCCTGAAAGCCAATCCAGATTATCGTGGTTATGTTTGGGATTTCAAAGCATCCACGCCAGAAGATCAAAAAATTGTCGATGCGATGAAAGGCAAAAAAATGCCGCAAATCGGTGTGGTCGATATTCAAGTGATGGAAGAATCACAATCACGCTGGTTATCATTTAGTAAAGATGAAACTGACTTATTTGTGTTGGATGGTGATCTCAGTGTTCAAGCCATCCAAGATGGTCAGCTTAAACCCGAACTTGCTAAAAAAGGTATTCAACTTTCCCGTATTGCCGATCCTTCAATTGATTATTATTACTGGAATATGCAAAACCCTGTTGTTGGTGGTTTGAGTAAAGAAAAAATTGCTTTACGCCGTGCCATGGCAATGGCCTTTTCACCTGATAATCAAATTAAGATTTTGATGAAGGGTGATGCACAACGCTTACAATACCCCATTCCTTATGGGGTGATTGGGCATGATCCAAACTATAAAACCAGTATTCCTTATTCCGTTAAAGCGGCCAATCTACTGTTAGATCGTTATCACTATAAGGTTGCTGCCGATGGCTGGCGTACCTTGCCGAATGGCAAACCCTTGCTGATTGAATTAACTGTTTATGGTAATAGTACACGTAGTCAGCAAAGTGCTGAATTTTGGAAAAAGACCTTAGACAATATCAAGGTCAAAATGACCACCAAATCCTTGCCTTTTGCGGAAGGTTTAAAAGCTGAAAAACAATGTAAAACCATGTTTAAGGGATCAGCTTGGATTGCAGATTATCCCGATGCAGATAACTTTATGCAGCTGTTTTATGGAAAGAATATCCATGCAACCAATAGTGCATGCATGAAAATTCCTGAATATGATCGCTTATATGAACAAACCCAAAAATTGAAACCGGGTCCTGAGCGTGATGCTTTATATCATAAGATGGCGCGTATATTAGAAGTGTATATGCCGGTACAAATGGCATCAACGCGTTATCGCAATGCTTTGGCGCAACCGCGTGTCATCGGCTTTAAAAAGCATCCGATTATTCCATCGGAATGGATGTATTTTGATATGAAAAAATAACCTCTATCAAAAGCTTAAAAATAAACAGATTGAAATTTGAAAATGAATAAATGAAAGATTGGAGAAAATGAAAATGAAGCGATTTAAATTAACCACCCTCTGTATGTTGTCAATGGGTATGGGGCAATGGACCTTTGCAGAAACTGAACGCAGTACTTTACCCAAGTTTCAGGCCAAAGATATCCCTGCCCAATGTGATGCAAAAATTGCAGATGTTAAAACCAAGTTGGCTGAATTTGCCAAAGTTAAACTCAAAAATAATGCGCCTGCTGGAGCAGTATTGGCAAAGTGGGATCAAATTTTTGCAGAGTTTGAAGATTTTTATGGGCCAATTAATTTAGCCAGTAATGTTGACCCAAGCGCAGATTTACGTAAAGCCGCAGAAGATTGCGAAGTTAAAATCAGTCAGTTCCAAACTGAAGTGTACCAAGACGGGAAACTTTATCAACAAATTAAAAAAACCAAAGCCAGTGATGAGATTGACCGTAAATATCGCCAAGATATTTTAGATGGTTTTGAAGATACAGGGGTACAACTTCCCGCAGAAAAACAAGCACGTTTAAAAGTGATTTTAGATGAATTGACCAAGATTCAACAAGAATATGCCCGCAACATTCGAGATAATCCTGAAAAATTAGAATTTACCCCAGCCGAGCTAAAAGGCTTACCAGAAAGTTATATTGCCAATCTAAAGAAAAATGAAAAAGGCAATTATCTATTGGGCTTTGACTACCCAGAATACCGTCCTTTTATGGAATTGGCAGACAGTGATGATGCACGTAAACGTTATCAAATTGCTTATACCCGCCGTGGTACTGAAAAGAATTTAGTGTTGCTTAAACAGGCGATTGATCTACGGCATGAACTTGCACAATTATTTGGTAAAGCCAGTTATGCCGATTGGGCATTGAAAAATCGTATGGCTAAGAATCCTGAAACGGTCAATAAATTCCTCAATGAGGTACATAGTACGGTTGCGCCATTAGAGAAAAAAGAAGTGCAAACACTGCGTGAATTTAAAGCCAAGACCTTAAATATCCCAGTGGAAAAAGCGGAAATTAACCGTTGGAGTGAGGGCTATTGGAGCGAAAAATTGCGTCAAGAAAAATACAAAATTGACCAAGAAAAAATGCGTGAATATTTCCCGACCCAAGCATCACAAGATTGGTTATTTGCAATTTCATCAAATCTATACGGGATTGAATTTAAGCCTGCCAAGGTTGATGTCTGGCAAGATGAAGTTGAATATTACGATGTCACAGATCGGAAAACAGGTCAGCTTTTAGGTGGTTTATATATCGATAAATTTCCACGTGAAGGAAAGTATGGTCATGCAGCGGTGTGGGGCGTTAAGGGTGGCAGTACCCTGACCCAGCGTAAACCGATTTCAGCCTTAGTCACCAACTTTAACCGCAAAGGTTTAAACAGTGATGAACTGGAAACTTTTGTGCATGAGTTTGGACATGCTTTACATGGAATTTTGTCAAACACCCGTTATGCCTCGCAATCTGGTACTTCAGTCGAGCGAGATTTTGTTGAAGCACCGTCACAGATGTATGAAGAATGGGCACGCCGTAAAGAAACGCTGTCGACCTTAGCCGATTATTGTAAACCAGCCTGTCCACGTGTCGATGATGAATTGATTGGCAAATTAAAAGCCGTTAAAAACTATGGTCGTGGCTTGTTCTATTCTCGTCAAACCTTATACGCACAATACGATATGGCACTGCATACCGCAGATGCTTTAAAAACTCAGCCTTTAGAGGTATGGAAAAAACTCGAAAACCAAACCGCCTTAGGGTATGTGCCGACCACAGAATTCCCGGGACAGTTTGGTCATATTATGGGCGGATATCAAGTCGGCTATTATGGCTATATGTGGTCTGAAGTGATGGCCTTAGACATGCTTTCTGCTTTTGGCGATAACTTAAATAATCCAGAGGTTGGAGCACGTTATCGTAAAGCGATTTTGTCACAAGGTGGACAAAAGAAAGCAGAGCAGCTGGTGGTTGATTTCTTGGGCAGAGAACCGGATAACAAGGCATTCTTTCAAGAAATTACCGGCCAACGTGATTAAAAGGAATTAGAACTATGCTGGCATATATCACGCGCCGTATATGGCAAATGATTCCGACCATGTTGGGAGTCGTGTTGCTGATTTTCTTTCTATTTAACTGGGTTGGCGGAGATCCTGCTTATATCCTTGCTGGAAAAATGGCAAACCCTGAACAGATTGAAAATATTCGTCAGCAACTTGGGGTAGATCAACCATATTATGTTCAATTGTGGATTTTTATTAAGCAAATCCTGACTTTTGATTATGGCAATAGCTGGAGTACCGGGGAATCAGTTTCAAACATTATCCTGACCCGTTTAGGTCCATCGCTGACCATCATCATTCCACTGACAATTTTACAAACCGTGATTTCAATCATTCTGGCTTTGGCTGTTGCTTCGGTACGTGGTTCGTTGACGGATCGTATGGTGATGTTGTTATGTACCATTGGGATGTCGATCAGTATTTTGGTCTATATCATCGTATTTCAGTACGGACTTGCCTATAAACTGGGATGGTTTCCTGTACAAGGTTGGAGCGATAGTCTCAGTGAAAATCTATTGCAATACGCACTATTGCCAATCTTAATCATGTTGGTGGTGAGTATTGCACCGACTTTACGTCTATACCGTAGCTTTGTCTTGGATGAAGTCAATCAGGACTATGTCCGTACTGCACGGGCAAAAGGAGTGGGTGAGGGGCGTATCTTAGGTGTACATGTACTGCGTAATGCATCTATTCCGATTATTACTGACGTGATGTCGAGCCTGCCAGCGTTGTTGATTGGGGCATTTTTAATTGAGCGATTTTTTGGTATTCCGGGGATTGGGCGAGAAGTCATTATTGCAGTAGAACGAAGCGACTTTCCAGTGATTAAGGCAATCACGGTCTATGTTGCAGCTGCGACCATGATTTTTAACCTGATCGCTGATTTGATTTATAAAGTGGTTGATCCACGCGTACAGTTGAAGTAGGTGGGATGATGCTCGGAATTTTATCGAAAAAAGTAGACGCCCAAGAACAACAGACTTCTCCCGGTTTATGGCGATTGGCGATGCGACGTTTAAAAGCAGATCGTATTGCTATGCTGTCGTTATTGGTGTTGCTGTGTTATTTCATCATATTGGTACTCTCCATGACAGGTGTGATTGCATCAAATTGGAATAAAGAAGTAGCCGTGAGTTATGCGCCACCTACATTTATCGGGGCAGATCAAAATACACAAGATTCTGCAAAGAAAGCCGCAACTGTAGAGGCCTTACCTGAAAATCCTGTTGATCCTTTAAAAGATGTGATCAAAGAGTTAAATACTGAAATTGCAACAGAACAAGCTTCAGGTGGCGCGATTGACTACTACGGTATTCAAGATCCGCTTGTAGAAGATATGAAAGCTATTGATCAGCAATTGGGTGGGCATTTACTTGATCAGCAAAGTGAACTCAAACAAACCTTGCCTTTCGGTGCAGATAAATGGGGACAGGATGTTGTACTCAAAACCATTAAAGGCGCAGAAACCTCAATTATTGTGGGCTTGGTCTCGGCGTTATTGGCCGTGGTAATCGGCACATTCTTAGGGGCAATTGCGGGTTACTTTGGTGGTTGGGTGGATGATGTTCTAAACTGGTTTTATAACATTTTTACCTCGATACCTTATCTATTGTTGGTATTGGCGATTGCCGCTGTATTGCAACAAAAAGGCATTCTTTCCATTGTTTTAATTCTTGGATTAACGGGTTGGACTGGGGTATTTCGTTTAATTCGTGCTGAATATATGAAACATAATTCACGTGAGTATGTGCTGGCAGCCAAAGCGATTGGTGTCAGTAATACCCGACGGATGTTTGTGCATATTTTCCCCAATGTAAGCCATATTGCTTTGGTTCAGATGTCGATCTTGGTGGTTGCATTTATTAAGTCTGAAGTGATTTTAAGCTTCTTGGGCTTTGGTGTACCTGTGGGTGTGGTGTCATGGGGCAGTATGTTGAATGAAGCGCAAAGTGAGCTGATTTTAGGTAAATGGTGGCAATTGGTGGCAGCCTCAGTAGCGATGGCCGTGCTTGTGACCGCATTTTCAATGTTTACAGATGCATTACGTGATGCATTAGACCCTAAACTAAAATAAGGAGCTTAAAGATGTCAGAACAACAAGCGACACCTCCTGTGCTACTCAGTGTTGAAAATCTGAGTGTGAGTTTTAAGGGTGAAAATAAGCAATTTATTGAAACCGTAAAAGGTATTTCATTTCAGATTCCTGCCAATACTACTGTGGCCTTGGTCGGCGAATCTGGCAGTGGTAAGTCTGTGACTTCATTGGCAACCATGGGTTTATTACCCAAAGGCCAATCCCGTATTGCTGAAAACAGTAAAATTATTTTTGAAGGTAAAGACTTACTCAGTTTAAGCAGCAAACAAATGCGTGCAATGTGTGGTAAAGACATTGCTATGATTTTTCAGGAGCCGATGTCTTCACTTAATCCTGTGTTTACGGTGGGTGATCAAATCGCTGAAATTATGCGTATTCATTTAAATATGGGGCGTAAACAAGCACGACAACGTACTTTAGAATTACTCACTGAAGTGGGGATTCCATCCCCTGAAAGCAAGATTGATGCTTACCCCAGTCAACTGTCTGGTGGTCAACAGCAACGGGTCATGATTGCCATGGCAATCGCCTGTGAACCGAAATTACTGATTGCCGATGAACCGACTACTGCATTAGATGTCACCATCCAAAAACAAATATTAGATTTGTTGGAGACTTTACGTAAGCGCCGTCAAATGTCGATGTTGTTTATTACCCATGACTTGGCATTGGTGAGTGAAATTGCCGATGAAGTGATTGTGATGCGTCATGGTGAAATTCGTGAACAAGGTTTTGCAAAGGCTGTTTTAGAACAGCCACAAGATGCCTATACCAAAGCATTATTATTATGCCGTCCGCAACTTTCGTATCGTCCATATCGCTTACCGGTCATTAGTGATTTTATGCAAGCTCAAGATGCACCTGTGACTGAGGCAGTGAGTTTGCCTAAGGTGGATTTTGCGGAGCGTAAGCGCGGCCTTGTTGGCGGTGAAGAAATTATTTTAGAGGTGCGTGATTTAAAAAAATCATTTTTTAGCCGTAAAGGGCTATTTGGCAAAGATGAATTTCAGGCAGTCAAAGGGGCATCTTTCCAACTGGCGAAAGGTAAAACTTTGGGGCTCGTTGGGGAGTCCGGCTCAGGTAAAACCACTATTGGTTTATTGTTGATGCGTTTGCAACAAGCTTCTGGCGGCCAAGCTTTATTTCAAGGTAAAGATATTTTGGCAATGTCTGAAAAAGAGTTTGCCCAGTATCAACGTAAGATTCAGATTATCTTTCAGAATCCCTATGCCTCACTTAATCCGCGTTTTACCGTAGGGCAGATTTTGATGGAGCCGATGCAAGTTCATAAAATTGGTGCAAATGATACTGAACGTAAAAAGATGGCTTTGGAATTACTGGAAAGAGTGAGCTTACCTGCGCAAGCCTTTGATCGTTATCCGCATGAGTTTTCTGGGGGACAACGTCAACGTATTGCAATCGCACGCTGTTTAACTTTAAAACCTGAAATTTTAATCTGTGATGAATCCGTCTCAGCACTCGATGTATCGGTTCAAGCACAAGTCCTGAACTTACTTCAAGATCTGCAAGATGAATTTGGCTTAAGTTATATTTTTATCTCACATGATTTGTCTGTGGTGAAATATATTTCGGATCAAATTATGGTGATGAACCATGGTGATATCGTTGAAATCGCCAATTCGGATGAGTTGTACCAGTCACCACAGCATGACTATACCAAACGCTTATTGAGTTCAATTCCACAAGGAACCAGACAGGTGATTTAGATTTTTGTTATGTGAGAGCTGCTGGATTCAGTTGCTGCCAGTCAGTGAAGGATTTTAAATCTTCCTCTTTGCGAAGTTGATACTTCTCACCTTTGAAAAAGGAGGAGTTTTACTAAAGTTAATTAATTTAGTCTCAGCTAGCTCTCCCTTTTTTTTCTAAGTGGGAGAGCTACTGTTGTAGTAGCGTAAGGAGTATTTTTATTGATATATAACACGATTAAGCTGATGCGTTTTGTTTAGGATAAATATACTTGCGATAGATAGGCATAAGAATAGGCAATAATAAAAAATGAAATAGGCTGGTTGCACAACTGATTAGAATAAAAGTGATTATATCAGGTGGTGAGTAAATCAGTATTATTACGCCATAGACTGGAATAACAATCGGTAAGATTGAACAGACTGTATAGCTAAGAAATGGTCTGCGAATGGCTGTTTCTGAGCAAAGTAAATAGGCATAGCTCCACATCCATAGGCCATAAATTGAGCATAAAATGACAACCTGAAAAAGTGGGTAACCATAATCCTGTGGTTTCTTTCTAAGAAAATTGATCAGATACTCTGAATAAAACAGCCCTTGATATGCTATCGATATAGACGCAATAAACCAGATAAGAAATAAGGGAATGAGGATCAGGTATTTTTTATTCATCCTGTTATTACCATATTAAGATCATATTGCTTAAAGGGTTTTGCACTGTTTTGTTTACAGCACAAGCTGAGGCATAGCCTACAGTAATATATTTAAACCTTAATGCATGATGTAGCGCATAGTTTAAACGAAAAAAAGCCACTATTTAAAAATAGTGGCTTTTGCTCTTTAAATCTATTCAGAACTTAGAACTTTTTAAAACCTTTTGTCACAACAAACGGTTTTTTCTTTTCAGGTTGTTCACTACGTTCTTGGCGATCTGAACGATCTAGACGCTCGTTTGGATTATAACGGCCTTCTGAACGATTACGGTTTTGTTGATTGCCATAACGGTTTTCAGAACGGTTGCTATTAAAACTATTACCACGGTTGTCAGCACGCTCATTGTTGTAGCTGTTGCCACCAGAACGTGCTTTATTAAAGCGGTTTTCTGAGCGTTCATTGCGATTGTCAGTACGATTTTCAGTGCGATTTTGACCATATTGGTTTGCACTTGGCTGAGCATCACGACGATCATTTTGATGGTTGTGAGCTTCTTCACCTTCGCTATCACGACGTTGTTGACGCAGGAATCCACCGCGACGCGCAGCCATAGGTTTGTCTTGCATACGTTCAGTACGACGTTTTGCCATACCAAATAAACCTGTGCCTTGACGTGGTTTCAGTTCAACAGCTTTGGTTAAATTATCGATATCAGTTTTATCAAGTTCCATCCAACGACCTGTACGAAGTTCACGAGGCAAAATCACAGTACCGTAACGAGTACGGAGCAAGCGACTTACTTTTAGACCTTGTGATTCAAAAATACGGCGAACCTCACGGTTACGACCTTCTTTTACAACGACTTGGTACCAGCGATTGATCCCTTCACCACCAATTTCAGAGAAAGATTCAAATTTTGCTGGACCATCATCTAAAACAACGCCATTTGTCATGTTGTTTTTGAGTTGAGGCGTTACTTCACCCATGACTCGAACTGCATATTCACGTTCGATTTCATTTGAGGGATGCATTAAACGATTGGCAAGTTCACCATCATTTGTAAAAAGTAATAAACCTGTTGAGTTGATATCTAGACGACCCACCATCACCCAACGGTCATTGGAAATCGGGGGTAAGTGATCAAACACAGTCGGGCGAGATTCTGGATCATTACGAGAACAGATTTCACCTTCAGGTTTGTAGTAAATCAATACACGACGACGAATTTCGTCTTCAATTTGGAACTGAACTTTACGACCATCGATGCGAAGCTCATCACCTGGTTCAATACGTTCGCCCACTTGAGCAACCTGCCCATTGACACTTACACGACCAGCGGCAATGACCTCTTCCATATAACGGCGAGAGCCCAAACCCACTCGTGCGAGTACCTTTTGCAATTTTTCACTCATGACAGCATAACCTTAGAAATAATCATCAACAGTGCACCTATTTAAGACTTGGCAGCTTGCGCATCCAAAATCATAAAAGCTTCCTTGGCATCCTGTAGGGGAGGCAATTGATCTAAAGACACTAGACCAAAAGCATTTAAAAATTGTGGCGTTGTCACTAACAACGCGGGTCTACCTGGGAGTTCTCGGTAACCAGATTCTTTAATCCAGTTCCAATCAAACAAAGTCCTGAGTATTTGACTATTATTTGTAACCCCTCGTATTTGCTCAATATCAGCACGGGTTACTGGCTGATGATAAGCGATCACTGCAACTGTTTCTAACAGTGACGGCGATAATCGAGTTGGTCGATCTGGCCAAACTTGCGCAATCACGTTGCGGTATTTTGCCCGCACTTGAAAACGATAACCTTGAGCTGTTTCGACAAGTTCGATTGAACGACCATGTTGTAACACAGACAATTGCTGTAAATACTGTTGCAACTGTTGTTTAGAATACTGATTTTGAAATGCTTCTTTTAAGCGAGCAAGCGATACAGGGGCATCACTTGCAAAGATAATCGCTTCAAGTTGCATCAGAACTTCGTGATGTAATTCATCAACATTAAAGGCATTATTTTGATCAATGGTCATGCCGTTGCTCCTTGAATTGCAAGCGGGGCCTCAACACCAGAAGAAATAATTTGGACTTTTTGCTGACGGGTCAGCTCCAAGATTGCCATAAATGTAACCACCATGCCCATTCGACCTTGGTTTGGCTTGAGTAATTCTTGGAAACTGAGAACTTCTCCAGATTCAATCATATATTCGATATAAGCAATGCGTTCTTCAAGTAATACAGGTTCTTGTTCAATCTTATGGGTTATGGGTTCAGGGCGGTTAAAAATGCAATACAAGGCATCTTTTAACATCTCAACCTCATAACCTTCATACACTTTTGGAATATGACCAATCGCAACATGGGTCGCAAAAGTATCTCGGTCTAAAACAGGCATCTGACCTAAACGTTCAGCTGCTTTTTTAATCCGTAAATAGGTTTCTAAGCGATCGATTAATTCCTGTTTTGGATCTTTTTCAATATGAATAGTTTTTGGTTTTGGCAATAACAAGCGAGATTTTAAATCTGCCAATAATGCTGCCATCACCATATAGTCAGCGGTTAACTCGATATTTAACGATTTCATACCGTCCATATAAGACAAGTATTGTGTTGCAATCGGGGCAATATCTAACTGTAAAAGATCGAAACCATTTTTTTGAATCAGATAAATTAAAAAGTCGAGTGGTCCTTCGAAATGTTCAAGCAGAATTTCGAATGCAGCAGGAGGAATATATAAATCCTCTGGAATTTCTTCTTGCCATTCATCCAATACACGGATGTTGGAAATGGATTCCATAGGATGCTGAGTTGCTTGAGTCATTACAGTTTATTAGCCACGCGAATTTTCAAAGGCATGTTTTATTCGTGTTACCACTCAATAGGTACAATAGGAGAGGGTGGTGACGAATTACAAAAAGATATTTGGCTTATTTTAATGGAAAAGTTAAGAGGAATACATTGTTTAATTATAAAAACCATAAAAAAACCTGAAAATAAATAGGGAATATTTCGTTCTGTGATGATTAAACTCAACTAAGCTACTCATTTTTATTGTAAATTTTTATATATTTTTAAGAAAAAATTTATCCAAATTTTAATCGCATAATGTGAAGTGGATCAACTTTATATACTGGGTGGGTTTGAATTGTTAGATTTTTTTACCCTCAATCTATTCTTTGCAAAATGATACTGGCTCTATTATTGCATGCTTAAAATTATAATTTTGCCCAAAATATTACAATGTTATTTAGTTGATTTTGGATATAACTGGATGGTGTATAAACATCTCAGCGAAATCGTTTAAGACTATAAATATGAAAAAAATTAGTGGTGAATGAGTAAATAATTTTGTTTTCAAATATATACGGATTTTAAGTTATTAAAATCTTTGAATAGGTGACTTTTACCCAACAGCCCCACAATAGAAAAGTTAAATGATCAATCAAAATAATACTTTCGATCTTCATTTCTTCTTAATTCACTAAGCCAAGAAAAAAGTCAAATAGCAACCAACACAATACGGCGCAACACATTAGCAATCACATCAGTTTGTTTATATACGCTTTTAACAGCATTTTTGGTTACTCATCTATTGAGTTTTGATTAAACACCAAGCCTCACAATCCATTTATTCATGTTACTCATCCCTAAACATGAATTTGGTTCACTTTTTTGTGAAATTATATCATTTTTATTCATGTGCGGATTGCGGTATAAATTACACCAAGCGCTTCACGATAGACAAGATTATCGTTGATTCTGAATTGAGCGACCAAGTACAAGTCAGAAAATACGGGAAATACTATTGGCTGGATAGATCCAAAGATAAATTGGATGGTTCAGAAAGAGCATGAAAAAAATTCAGGTTTATTTCAGAAATTAGGGTATCAGATCATCATGAGTAAAGATTTTACATTTACGATTAAGAGCATTAGTTTCGACGAAAACTATCATCCCTCTAATAATACGCGTATCACAACCAACTTTGCCAATTTAGCAAGAGGTGAGAGTCGCCATGACAATTTGCGCAATACCCTAACGATGATTGACAATCGTTTTAATGCCTTAGCGCATTGGGATAATCCTGAAGCAGATCGTTATTCTGTTGAGCTAGAAATCATTTCAGTTGATATTGATATCGAAGGCAACGGTGAGACTTTCCCTACGATTGAAATATTGAAAACCAATATTGTTGATCACAAAAATAATCAACGTATTGAAGGTATTGTGGGCAACAATTTTTCTTCTTATGTGCGTGATTATGATTTTAGTGTATTGCTGTTAGAACATAATAAAAATAAAGATCAATTTAGCCTGCCAGAAAACTATGGTGAGCTTCATGGGAAGATTTTCAACGCATTTGTAAATTCAAATGCGTATAAAGAAAACTTTAAAAAATCACCAGTGATTTGTCTTAGTGTTTCAAGTAGCAAGGTGTATCACCGTACTGCAAATGTGCATCCAGTATTGGGTGTGGAATATCTACAAGATGAATACTCATTAACAGATGAATACTTCGGAAAAATGGGTTTGCAGGTTCGCTATTTTATGCCGCCAAATAGTGTTGCGCCTTTGGCATTTTACTTCCGTGGTGATTTGCTGAGTGATTACACTAACCTTGAGTTGATCGGTACTATCAGCACCATGGAAACTTTCCAAAAGATTTACCGCCCTGAGATTTACAACGCGAATTCTGTGGCAGGTAAATCTTACCAACCAAGTTTAAAGCATCAGGATTATTCACTAACTCGTATTGTGTATGATCGAGAAGAGCGTGGTCAGTTGGCGATTAAGCAAGGGAAATTTACTGAAGAGCAGTTCATCAAGCCATACAAACATATCCTTGAGCAGTGGTCTGCAAATTACGTTGCTTAATTTACCTAAATAGACAAGATTATTGATTATGAAAATATTATTACCGACTTCAACTGCTGGCAGCCTACCAAAACCTTCTTGGCTTGCTGAGCCTGAAAAACTTTGGTCACCTTGGAAATTACAAGATGAGCAATTAATTGAAGGCAAACAAGATGCTTTACGCTTGTCATTGCAAGAGCAACAACACGCTGGGATCGATATTGTCAGTGATGGCGAACAAACTCGTCAGCATTTTGTCACCACGTTTATTGAACATCTGAATGGTGTTGATTTTGAGAAACGTGAGACTGTACGCATTCGTAATCGCTATGATGCAAGCGTACCAACTGTTGTCGGTGCGGTGTCTCGTCAAAAGCCTGTTTTTGTTGATGATGCCAAGTTTTTACGTCAACAAACCAATCAGCCAATTAAATGGGCGTTGCCTGGTCCAATGACCATGATTGATACGCTGTATGATGCGCATTATAAGAGTCGTGAAAAACTTGCTTGGGAATTTGCCAAAATCCTCAATGAAGAAGCCAAAGAGTTAGAAGCTGCGGGTGTGGATATTATCCAATTTGATGAGCCTGCATTTAATGTGTTTTTTGATGAAGTCAACGACTGGGGTGTTGCGACTTTAGAAAGAGCGCTTGAAGGGCTTAAATGTGAAACTGCGGTGCATATTTGTTATGGCTATGGTATCAAAGCCAATACAGATTGGAAAAAGACTTTAGGTTCAGAATGGCGTCAATATGAAGAAGCGTTCCCTAAACTTCAACAATCTAAAATTGATATCGTGTCTTTAGAATGCCAAAACTCTCGTGTGCCAATGGATCTGATCGAATTGATCCGTGGTAAGAAAGTAATGGTTGGTGCTATTGATGTGGCAACCAATACCATTGAGACAGCAGAAGAGGTTGCCAACACATTACGAAAAGCACTTCAGTTTGTAGATGCGGATAAGCTTTATCCATCGACCAACTGTGGTATGGCTCCTTTATCTCGTGAAGTTGCAAGAGGCAAACTTAATGCTTTAAGTGCTGGCGCAGAAATCGTTCGTAAAGAACTTAGCCGCTAGTATTCAACGATATTGTGGTGTAAAAAGGGTGACCTGTTTGGGTGAATGGATATCCAAGACCCAACGGGAAACCCTGATCACAATTTAGAGAACATCAGTTCTACTGAGAAACTCATCCAGATGCAGTGCCTACATGACGGAATAGCAGGGTAATGCTAAATCTAAAAAAGTACGGTTCAATTTAGGAATAATGAAATGATTGAAGCAACAGACTTTAGAAATGCAATGTCTTTGTTGACCAGTGCAGTCAGTGTCATTACCACGACAGGTTTGTCTGGTCGTTACGGATTTACTGCGTCTGCCGTATGTAGTGTGACGGATTCGCCTCCGACTTTATTGGTCTGTATGAATAAAGCGGCGAGTTCTCATGTGCATTTTGTTGAAAATAAAATTTTAACTGTAAATGTTTTAAGTGCACATCATCAGCATATTTCTAAAGCGTTTTCGTCTAAATTAAGCCCAGAAGAACGATTTAAACATGGTGTTTGGACAGAATTAGAAACTGGCGCACCGGTTTTAGATGATGCTTTGGTGAATTTCGATTGTGAGATTGAGCAAATTCAAGAAGTTGGAACACATACGATTTTTATTTGTCGTATTGTGGCGATTCAACAAAGCGAACATGATCAAAGCTTGGTTTATTTTAATCGTTCTTATCATCATGTTGGGCAGACTGAAGTTGCTTAAAGCCAGTTTGCTTTTGGCTTTGCGTCTTATGCCAGAGCTAAAAATAATAAGGCGTGTTGATCGATTGAATTGATCAAATACGCGGGTTTAATATAGTCATAATCAATTGTTTAATTGATTGAAAAATAATAATAATTTTAATGTTTTACAGAAAATCCAACATTGACACTCGAAAAATCTCCGATTATTCTTTGCTGGCTGGCCTACATTGCCAGTCGGTTTTAGCAGACCGTTGCCTAAGTGCATTGAAAAAACTTGTTTTTTTGATGTAGACTCGTTCGTCCCCCTTTTGTTGCGGTAGGACGGGAGGGGGACGCCTCAGGGCGTGCTGATTCTTAGGTTCAGTCTGCTAACCCTCTTTCGTTCTGCCACCATAATTTTTATACATTGGCAGAATTTTGAATTGTTCAGGAGTTGGCCATGTATTTTATTCGTACACCTTCAGATTAGCGTTTAGCGCGGTTTAACAGCCTTTGGGCTTTTAGGCATTGGCTGGTTATACCTAAAAAATATCAACAATAAAACTTGAGATCCACTCTGCTTACCTTTTGAAGCCGTTGCATGCTTCTTTGCTTATAACAAGATAGAGTGTGGTTTTATCTCATTAAAACAAAAAAATATTTATAGGGAAGATTATGTCAAATTTAGATATTTCATTTCGAGCTTTAAGGGTACTCGACACCTCTCGAAGACTCTTTAACCTATACGGTTTTCATCATGTTGGGGTAAACCGTATTATTGAGTCTGCCAGAATTCCAAAAGCCACGTTTTATAAATACTTTTATTCTAAAGAGTGTTTGATTGAAATGAGTTTAACCTTTCAAAAAGATGCACTGAAAGAAGAAGTATTTACGATGATTTATAAAAAGAAAGATTTTACTGTTTATGAAAAGCTTAAGCATATTTTCTTTTTACATGCCAATTTGGAAGGGTTTTATCATCTACCGTTTAAGGCTATTTTTGAAATTGAAAAGCGCTATCCCAATGCTTATCAAATCGTAGTTGAGTATCGACATTGGCTGATTGATGAAATTTATAAATTGCTTTTAACCAGCAATGTGAATGCTTCAAAACAAGATGCACATATGTTCTTGTTTGTGATTGATGGGGCAATGGTTCAGCTTCAGGGTGAAAACAGTGTGGATGATCGAGAACGGTTAGTGGGGTGTTTTTTGGATGGGTTGGGGTAGTGTTGTTTGGGGGGAGATATATCGTTGTTTATGGTTGATAGGGGGTATTTTGGAAGCTCAATTGAGCTTTTATCATTATTTTATTTGAGGCTATACCAAGAAAATTAAATGATTTAAATTCTAGTATTGCTCGGCTTTATTTTTAATAAAATTGTGGTATCAAGACTTTGAACTCCGCGAGTCAAAAATGTGACTCAGGTTGAGTTTGCAAGACGTTTGAATAAGTCACAATCTTATGTGTCTAAAGTGGGAGTTTTAGAAAGCCGTATAGATGTGATTGAAGTAATGGATTGGCTGGCAGGGTAATACCCCCATTTTAAATTGATTTAATAGGTAGGAAGCCAAAGTCCTTATAATTGTTTAAATTTAGGTGGATTACCAGAGAAAGCATTTGAGTATGATCATGATATGTATAGATTGTTTGTGAGTATTTTTTGGAGTAGCCATTTAAAAGAGCTTCTAAATGAGGGTAATTATCAGAGAACTTGTTCATGAGCACTTCTAATTAAATTAAGTTGTATAACTATCTAAATTTTTATTATATAAACTAGTATATTGATATTTAATGTATTATATCTAATGTACATTAAATTTTTATTGAGGATAATGTGGGTCAAAAATTAATTCAGTTTGGTTTTGATATTCATAGTGAAATGTCAATAGATGAAATCATACAGGCATTGAGATTCTGCCCAATTTCTTATGACGTGGAGCAATTAGATTCCCAACGTTTCTTTTTTAAAGTTGTAGATTTCCAACAAAAAAGCCTCATTCTTAATTTCTTAAATGATTTTAAATTACGTCAAGAGTTGGATAAGCAAATTAGTCCACAACAAAAGTCTTTTGTTGATGCAATTATTTTAGCAAGTATAAGTAAGTAAAATGATTTTTAAAAATGTGGAACTAATGCCATTTAATTTTAAACGAATGGCAGATGATAACTATCTCATAACAAGTGTTACAGGCGATTTTGAGTTTATTTCTCATGATAATTTAAAAAAAGTCATTGCTAAAGATGAATCATTAGATATGGATCTCTATCTCAAACTGAAATCCAAATTTTTTCTGATGAGTCAAAATGCTATTGGTTCAAAGAGAGCTCTAGCCTCAAGGTTACATGCAAAGAAATCAACAATTTTAGAAGGAACTTCATTACACATTATTGTTGTGACGATTCAATGTATGCACTCATGTTCCTACTGCCAGGTCAGTCGCCAACAGGCGGGAGATGAGTTCACAATTTCTAGAAAAGATTTACTCTTGGCTTGCGATACTATCTTTGAAAGTACATCAAAGACTTTAACCGTGGAGTTCCAAGGAGGAGATCCTTTAATCAAATATGATTTAGTGAAACTTGCAATTGAGTACATTACTGAAAAAAATAAAGAGCTTAATAGATCTATTCGTTTTGTAGTAACAACAACATTGCACCAGTTAACCTCTGAAATGTGTTTATTTTTCAAAGAACATCAAGTGGTATTGTCTACAAGTATCGACGGTCTTGCAGACTTACATAATAAAAATAGACCAATTGCTAATCGAGATGCTTATGAAAGAACTATTACAGGCTTAGAGCTAGCACGTCAAGAATTAGGTCAAGGCTCAGTTTCTGCTTTAATGACGACTACACGTAAAAGCTTGGATTATCCTAATGAGATTGTAGATGCATACGTTAAATTAGGTTTTAAGGATATTTTTATCCGAGGTTTAAGTGATTATGGATTTGCTAAGAGAAACTCAAAGCGACTTGCACCAACTCACGCTGAGTTCTTAGATTTTTATGAGAAGGCATTGGAGCGTGTTATTTATTGGAATGAAAGAGGATATGAATTAATAGAAGTTCATTCCGCAGTCTTATTAAACAAAATCCTTTCTCCATTTGATCAAGGTTATATTGATCTCCAAAGTCCATCAGGTGCTGGGCTGGGGTGCATTGTTTATAACTATGATGGATATGTATATCCAAGTGATGAATCACGCATGTTGAAAGAAACAGGTGATAGTTCTTTACGCTTAGGTAAAATTGGTGAACCTTTATCTCAATTGTTAAGCTCTAATCTACAAAGAATTATCATTACTTCAAGTTTAAATTTTAATGATCCGAGTTGCAGTCAATGTGCTTATCTACCGTATTGTGGGCCTGATCCTATCAGTGCTTATAACGAATTTAAAACGATGACTCCACCAACACATTTAACCAGTCATTGTAAGCGTTACATGGGGTTATTCGATTTAATCTTTAACAAATACCAAAATTCTGACAAGTTCAGAAAGTTAGCAAACCGATGGGCTTTTAGTAAGTAGATACGATGAGAAAAATAAAACTAGAGTCAATCACAGAGTATACACCACAAATCTTTAGGGTACTTTGTTTAGATAATTTAGATGCGGAATGGTTGCCTCATCAATCTATTCTAGTACCGATCAATTTTGTTCAAGAGGTTGAAATCTTAAACCGATATATTCAGATTGGGTTAGATAATCTTTATCCAATTTATAGTTCAGGCTTGATTAACCAAGTTGGTGAAAATAATCTCTTTATTCCAGAACAGGAATTATTAGAATCAAACGATGTAGTTGCTATTGATCCACAAAAAAAGAGTTTAAGTGTGCTTTTAAGAGCAAGTGATACTCACCATACTTTGTTCTTGACTAATAGATGCAATAACTACTGCATTATGTGCTCACAGCCACCTACAAAGCATGATGATTCGTGGTTAGTAACTCAAGCATTAGAAATTATTGATCATCTAAACTATGAGCCAATGAATATTGGCTTAACAGGTGGTGAACCATTATTTTTAGATAAAAATTTAAGGCTAATTATTGATACCATTCATAATAAATTTCCTTCAACCAAAATTGATGTATTAACGAATGGACGTTTGTTTAGTAATCCTAATATAGCTGAATTAGTGTTATCTAATCTTGGCATGAAAGTAAACTGGCTTGTTCCCTTATATGGTCATGCAGATCTATTGCATGATTTTGTAGTACAGCAACATTCAGCTTTTGAGGAAACATTAGAAGGTCTTTATATTCTTCAACATTACGAACAACCAATACAGTTAAGAATTGTCTTAGTTAAGCCAGTATTAGAGAGTTTGATTGATTTATGTGCTTATATACGTACAAATCTTCCATTTGTGAATGAAGTGGCTTTGATTGGTTGTGAACCTATCGGTTTTGCACTTGCTAATAAAGAACTTAGTCGAGTTGATATTAAAGATTGGTGGGAAGAACTTAATATCGCAGTTGATATATTGATAAACTCAAAAATTCGTTTAATTCTAATGAATGTTCCTTTATGTTGTTTACCAGAATCTTTATGGGAGTTTTCTGCAAAAAGCATCTCAGATTGGAAAAATACCTATGATAAGGTATGTGAAAGTTGTGACTTGAAGAAAAAATGCTGCGGTTTATTCACGTGGTATCAAAATGGCTGGACGCCATCTGTTCTGAATCCTATAAAACTAGTTGATAATCATTGTTAATCGCTTGCATAATGTGAATGTTCAATAATAAATAGATTTATTAGGGGGGGGATTTTTGAGTAAATTTATAAAATCACTGGCTGTTTTTGCTGCATCAGCGCCTGTTATTAATAACAAAGTAGCTGCAGCAATTAATACAAGTATAAACTCATATGAAAACTTAGAACCTGTATCTATACGACCACTAAATTATGAGTATGAGAATATGTTTGCTGGCCATAGAAGTCATTCTAGTCATAGAAGTCATTCTAGTCATTACTCAGGGTCAGGATACTCGGGTTACTCAAGCTCAAGGACTCCTGTATACTCTGTGCCAAATTACTCAAACTCTAGTTCAAGCAGATCTTCAACATCAACAAGAAATAATTCAAATATAACTGTTAAAACATACCCGAATGTTCCAACTAGAGTCGATACTCACGTTAATACTTATTATGGTAATAATTCTAATATAAGTAATATTGCAACAGAAGAAGATCCAGTTTTAATGCAAGTAATGCAGATAAAGAGAGTGCAAATGGCTCTTTTTCAATTAGGGTATTACTCTGGAAAAATTGATGGTGATTTAGGTAAGAATACACGTAAGGCTATTGCTAATTATCAAGTTGATAAGAATTTATCAATAAATGGCCGAATGACGACTGAACTTTTGAATAGTTTAGGAATTTCTGCCGTTAATTATTATGAATAGATTATTAGTTAAGGATACTTTTTCCCAACTAGCCTAAAAATTCCTGCTTTTATTCATCTACTTGAAATTTTAGACTATTAGAAAGTTATTTTAAAAACTTAAAATTTTCTTTTTCCCTCGATTTATAACAAGCTTAATATTTTGAAAAATAGAGCCAAAAGGCTCTATTTTTTATTCTGATAAATGACAATTTATATGTCCGTCACGCGACACATAAGTTGACATTCGTGTCTTATATAAAACAGATAGTTAGAAAGCTTAACGACAGCCAGTTTCATGAAAATACGACAGATAAGATAACATTTTTTGAGAAAAACGACACATAAGATGACATTTTGATGGGCGACATATTTTGACGCTTAGTTTTAAGTTGGATATTGAAATTCAGTATAGTCATACTAAAATGAAAACAATGATTAGATATTGAGAGAGCATCTCAAAAGAATTTAATTTTGACTTAACAGTATCCGAATTTGATAGCTCCTACCACCAAGAAAGATATAAAGCATGGTTTAAAGCGAAAGTTGAAAAGGCTTTGACCGATCCCCATCCTGCCATTCCACAGTAGCAAGTTGTAGCATGATGAAAAAAACGTCATGAGGAAAGAGTAGCAAAGCCAGTCGTTAATGTATGAGAGTAATAAGTTTCTTACTGAATTACTTAAATTTTATACACTTTGGGGCTTGCCTATACTTTCTAAAATTTCTTTTAGCTGTTCAGGATTGGTCTCTTTCAATTCTGAAAAAACTTGTTCCAATGCCACTTCATGTAAACTATTTAGTAACTTATTTCTTGTTGGATTTCCAATATGTCGCTTTAATGCTTCTAATCGCTAATAGTTCCATTGAAATATACGAAATGGTACTTGATGATCTACACCAAAAGTATCAGTGATTTTATGGTCTTTAGCCTTAATTTGAGCAATCAAAATATCTAGTTTAGTTGGATCACTAGAGTCTTTTTTATACATAGTTTTTTGCATAACATCACCATTGTTTTTGATATGTGAAATTGATATGTTTTTTTATACCATTTACAAGGCATTCGCTATGGGGCAAACAGAACTAAGAGGTACACCAAAGCAGCTTATGAAGGTTATTAAATCACAAGAAATATCACCAATTAAGGTTTTAAATGCCTTGTCTGCAAACTACCTAGAACTTTGGAAATATGTAAATACAGGTGTGTTAGAAAATGGTGAGTTTGGTCACAAAGGCAATAGCGATGGACAAGTATTATTGGCGTATATTGCATGGTGGTTCATCATATTGAGAATCAAACATCCTCGTTTGGCTGATAAAATGTTTCTCGCTCACAAAAAAATTCAGATCGAACAAAAGCCAGTCACACCTCTTGATATACCATTCAGCTTTATACCTGAAACAATGGCAATTGCCGATATAGGTACATGGAGATATACAAAAGGGATATATAAGATTAATGATGACATCGCGCCTTTCTTATTAAATTTGGATTTTAAAGGAAATATTCCACTTGATAGAATAAGTAGGCTTCCTGAATGGTCAATTTATGTGGATTGTAGCAATCTTGCTTTATCAACATTCGGAAGAAAAATTGTAGGTTTTTGGGCAAGTATTAATTATTTTCCGTCCTCACTATATAAAGGAAAAAAAATATTACATTTTACAATGCTTTTTGAGGATACATTCGGAACAGATTTTAGCACCTGTATAAGTCTTGATGCTAATAACAAGTCTTTAGAAGAAGATACAATAAAAATTAGTCAATGGTTTAAACAAGGGCTTACTAGTGTAAGTCTTAATGAACTTGTCATTTTTAAAAAGAAAGCCCTACAGATTATTTTATATATCTGTCAGGATGAGCCAGATATTAGTGAAAACGGTAATGAAATTCTTGAGCTGAATTTCAATCCAACTCCACAACGTATTAAGGGTAAAAATAAACTTTTTGAAGCCAAAAAGATTCGCTACTTTGATGTTGGAGAAAAAGATGGACGTTCGATTAAAGAAGCACTTAATGTCTATCATAATTCAGGAAAAACCCAAGCCCCTCACATAAGACGTGCTCATTGGCATGGCTTTTGGAAAGGCTCAAGAAAGAACAATGCACAAGAGTTTTTCTACAAGTGGGTTGCGCCTGTAATTGTAAATGGTGATTTGGCTCAAGATAAAAATTAGTATTAAAATTTATTAATTTCAAATGGTTAAAGCCGCTAATGTATTTTAACTATCAAAAATTACTAAATATAGGTCATGGCTTTGTGATTTCATATAACTTAGGCTTTCACAATCGACTTTTTAATTCTTAGTATTCTCACCTAGTTTTGGTAATATTTAATTGATTTTTTATAATTTCTCCTAATTTTCATTCGAGCTTAAGTAATATGGCAGAGCCTTTAACCTATGCAACAAGTTTTTTTATAAAAATAATATCTTTTATTTTTGGTATTTTGTTTAAAAAACCATTTGAGTTGATTGGTAAATTTTTGTACTTAGAAGCATATAATGTTTCAACAACATATAATTTGTATTTAGAAATAAATAGAATATTTCGTCTTAGTCTGGGTGAAATTGTAGATTATGATATAAATTGGAGTGAAATTTATCTTAATAAGAAGCAACCTAACTGTACACTTCGTGTAAAAGCAAGAAATAATCAATATTTTCATAAAATAACTTTTTGTATTACTGCCTCTTTGGATAATTTAAAGTATCAATCTGTTGTAGATATTTATGACGTATCTAACATGCCTTGTATAGTAGCTTTACCAAGTATTCCTCTTAGAAATATAGAAGTTAAAAATGACAGACTCTATGAACCCTTCAGTCGTGTTAAAATTGAAATAAAGGAAATATTTGATAAGGAAGGGAATGCTATTGATTTTAATTGGGATTTGAAGAATACGGTTTATCCTGTTGATAATTTAGATAAATTTTTTACAAAAAAAGAAAGTGATGTCTATAAATGGGGGCAGTGGTGGAATTTAGATTTCTTAGAATCGGAAAAAGATGAGATATCAAGATATTTCCATGCTCATGCTTTTAACGCAAGATTTAAAAAATCAAAAAAATTTTATTTTTGGAAGGCTCTAGCTTGGTTGGTAGATATACGATTTATTCTAAATATATGCTTCTGGAGTAGAAACATAATTTGGGCCAAACAAATAAAGAAAGCTTTTGAGAGATTTTTAAAAGAGTATCAATGAAGCGAATTATTTGGGCTCTAATTAATTGCTCTATATCCTAAACCCTTCAGATTTAATATATCTTCTCGTTTAAATAACTTAATTATTTTTGGCGTTCCTAAATATATAAGCTCAATTAAGCCTTGGTACTCTAATTTCTCACGTGAGATTTGTGCATGCCAAGAAGAGTGCTGGCTTCGGCGCCAGTAAGATACCTTTCTTTAATTTTAATACCTCATTGTGCTCATGTTTTACAATAAAATGCCAGCATTGAAAATCATGAAAATGAATAAAACCTGTACCAACCCAATATTGGTTAAACCAATCTTCTGGACAATTTAGCTGTTACTCTTATTTGGATAAATACATGGGATCAATAAAGATGTATCAAGTGAAATGAATTAATCTAAAACTGTAATTTTGCTAATTTTGATTATAAATAGATTACCCTAATGATTGAATAGTAGTTTTTAGAAACTAGTAGTACTGAAGCAGTCATAGTTATACTTAATTATATATAGCTTAAATAAAAGCTAATAAACAGCAGATTGATGATGCTGCGCGACAACATTTAACGCAGTTGTTAGGGAAAGAGGTAGCCATTTAGACATAACTCTTATAAAGTAAAACATAGAATCGAATAGGAATAATTTTCCTATACAACGTTGACCACCTACTTTACATAACAGATAGATTCAACATTTGATATGACTAAAAAAGTGCGATGAACGATATCTTTTCGAAGGTTGCTACTCCACTCGTCCTCGACCAAAAATTCGAGTGGAGTAGCTGAATATCAACAATGGCATTACTGACATTATTGCTTTTTGATTCACCTTAAAGGTTACTCTATCGTTAATGCGATAGCAATAAAATGTACATTTATACATATAGCTGAACGGCAAACTGTGACGCAAGAATGTATTATTGATTTAGACGTTACTTCAGTGATGCCCTCTAATTAAGAGGTTAATGACGGTGAACTATTTTCACTTGTTTGTTCAACTTGTCAGTTTTGTTGCTGATATGTTGCAGATAGTCAATGTATTTATAAGCTAAGATAATTGAACCGCTTGCTAGTGCAGGCGGTTTTTTTGTGTGTGATGATAGATACTTGTTTACGGATTGAAAATTGGTTTTCCTTTTATAATCAAGAACTCGTCTAGCCGCTGGTGGAAAAGCAAATACAACTTAAACATAATAAGACAAAAGATTTAAATGCCAAAGACTTACCTTAAGAAAAAAAATACAAAATTTGTTAATTGTGTTATAGCTATGATTTATATAATTTTAAAGGTGTAATAAATGGACATTTGTAGTTTTGATTTTAACCTAGCTTCTAAGTTTATACCACTGGTTACACCTATTGTTGCTATATGCATATTTAAAAAGTGGAAGAAACAGAAAGGAAGTGAAGTTATTGCTAATGAGTCTAAAGAAGCAATAAAAGACTTACTCGAGCTTTCTGTAATAAATTTGAATATAGTATATGAGGGTTCAAAAAGTAAGACAGAATTAGAGTTAAAGTTATCACGGTTTAAAGAAGTATCAGCAAAAGCTCATAGGGCTATGTTGTTTCTTAATACTGATCAGAATGTAGTTAAATTAGGTCAGTTATTACCTGAATATTTCATAAACAAAGAAAGTGTATATCATCCTATCAAAAATGTAGTTGGTTGTTCAGATGAGATGCAAATAGTGGAATTTATCCAATTAGAAGGAACAAAACAGAATACTTTACGGCTCAATAAATGTATAGATAAATTAATCAATATCTTATATCCATATTCAATCTATAAAAAAACCATTTAAAGTTTCATATTAGATTGCTTAAAGGAGGCTCTATGGCTTTAGCTAAGTACAATCTTGAATGGTGTCAAAATTATGCAAAGCAGCATGAAGGTGAATGTCTTTCAAAAGAATATCTAGGTAGGCGAGTTAAACATCTATATAGATGTGAAAAAGGTCATGAGTTTTATGCCACGCCTGCCGTTCACATATATAAAAAATCTTGGTGCAATGAATGTAGTAATAGGGATGTTGCACATACTCTTGAATTCATTAAGGAGTTTATAGAAAATAAAGGCGGATTATTATTTTCTACAGAGTATCTTAATGTACGTCAAAAGCTTGAGGTGCAATGTGAAAAGGGGCATAAATGGAATCCAACTTTTCAAAATTTGTTTCATAATAACTCATGGTGTCCAGTTTGTTCTGGTGCAGACAGACGTACCTATGGTAAACGTGTGAAAGTTAAAAGTTAATTTTAATCTTTGTTTTGTTGCTACTCCAAAAATCAAAGGTTTAAGAGTAAGCTTGTATAATAATTCTTCTATAATTGTACAATTTAAATAAATTATGCGTCCTCTTATTAAAATGGGCAAATTCTGCTAAAATTTTAATCATACATTGATCGGTAATCATACATGAACATTGATTTTGATCCTCTTGTTTCTGAGTTTGATAGCTCAGACCATGAAGCTAAATATAACGCATGGTTCAAAGCCAAAGTTAAGGCATCACAAGCAGATCAACGACCTGGAATTCCACATGATCAGGTGGTTGCACGTCTCAAAAAACGTCGTGAGGAACGTAATCAGCGCTAATTATTATGAAGAGAGCAACATTGTTTAATGAACTAACTGAGTAATGATATAAGAGATATAAAGCGAACTATTTGTAATTTAGTTGATTGCCCCATATCCAAACTTCTTCAATTTTAATACATGTTCTCGTTTAAATAACTTAATTGTTTTTGGCGTTCCGAAATAAACAGGTTCAATTAAACCTTGGGATTCTAAGTTTGTCACATGAGATTTGTGCATGCCGAGAAGAGTGCTTGCTTCGGTGCTAGTAAGATAACTTTTCTTTAACTTTAGTACTTTATTAAGCTCATGTCTTTCAACAAAATGCCAGTATAGAAAGTCATGAATATGAATAAAACCTGTTTCAACCCAATATTCATGAAACCAGTTTGCAGAACAATTTAATTTTATAAGTGCCAGTTTTACTGATATGAATTTAGGATTATGCAGGTTTGCGATTAGAATGTTTAAAGATTGAATACTGATTGAAATACTTAAATTATGTGATGTATTTTTTTCAAGGACGCCTTTTTCGACTAATCTAGCAGTTTTATTCGGACTGATATTGAGTTTAGTTGCAGCCTCATTCAAAGAAATATAAGTTGGCGGAGGTTTAGGAAGTTGCTCCTCAAAACTAGAATGGCGACCTGTAAGAGTCGGATAGTTAACTATTTTATCAACAATTTCTTGATTTAAATCTCTTACGGATTCTTGCAAAAAAATGTTGTTGAATTCTCCATCAATATGTGGCCCACTGATTGGATGAATATCAATACTAGCGAGCTTTTCAGTAAGATTTTGAGGGATAACTTTTAGCTTTTTTGCTAAGCTGCCAACCAAGATGTATTTTTCATTGAACTCCTCTAAGTCTTTAGAATTAATAAAATAAGCACATCTAAACCTGACCAACAGTTTTTCTGCTTTTAAATAGCGAGTCCTAATCAAGTAACGAATGTTTTCATAATTAACATTCAGTTTAGCAGCCACATTAGTAATAGTGAGCCTTTGCCCATCTTTTCTTGGTGGATGTTTCAGTTTTTTGGGAGAAGGGTGAAGTGCCTTCTGAACAAGGAAATACTCTATATCGCAGCTCGAAAGGAATTTACGGTTTTTAGGAATATCCTTTGATACTACATACTGTAACTTATTGTTTTCTATCCACCTTTGAATCGTCGAATAGCATATATCTAAGATTTGACAGCTTTCCTTAATAGTTAATAATTGGAATAAATGTTCTGGGGCCAATTCAGTGGATACAGGCAATTGCTCAAGAATCTTCTTAGTATATTGTCCAAAATACATGGTATCCATAATAAGGAATGGAACTAGCTGAATTCTTGGATGGACTTGATGGGACCTCTGAGATATCCAGTCAACCATCCTTTCTATAGAGGAATCACGATTCATAAAGAATAAATAGGTTATTTCAAGCAATAGTTCTATTGAAGGTGGGACTGGATCATGTGCTGAAAATTTTTTAAGTGTGGACCAGAAGATTTTTAATAAATTGAATTTTTCTTGTTCTTCAGTTTCTATAAACTCTAAAAACCATCGGATATGTTTAGTTTGTTCATCTGATACTGCCTTAATTTCGCAATTCCTTATATCACCTAGGCACTTTGAACAAATATAGATTTCGGAACGCAAACTACTGAGCGTTGATTGGCATCTAGGGCAAGTCGTGTGTAAGCGAATTTGGTGCTTCAAACATGCATAGTATGGTTTAACTAGCCAAACTTTTCTCCAATACGGTATTTCTTTTAAGCAAAGTGGACAAAATCGTTCGACATCGTTTGAAAAAAAATAATCTGATATTACTAGTTTATTTTTCCAGATTACATTCCCACGTAAGGTAGAACTATGCCTTTTGAGCGATAACTCTTTTAAATAATCAGGAAGCTGAAATTTCTTGAGTATGTTAAGGAAGAGATAATCATGTGTGATTATTGAGCTCAGTGTCTCTTTGTATTTGAGATCTATTCTAGATCGATAAAAAGTTGAGCTATGGATATGCCCATTCAGCTTGATGAGACGGATGAGAAAACTTCCAGCGGTTTCATCAGGAAATGGTATTGGGATTGCTGGTATTAAAGGCTTCTCTTGCATCAGTGATCACCCTTCATTCGTTGTACTAGTTTTGACGTGTCCATATGAAAAGGATTCTGTGTAGTCATATTGGTATATGAGGTAATGCCCTTATCCCACGCCAAGGAAAAATGCTGTTGAGTAATAACGTCACTATCTGCAAGAAGGGCGAATAGTAGTGCTTCTGTGATCAGTGAAATAATGTAGTGATGGTATCCCCTAGTTGAAGCGTAAATCTGTAGAACGAATAAGGGATTAATTAATCGCGGTAAAAATTTTAATGTGAGTCTTTTTTCAATATTCTGTTCTACTTGTGATAGGAACCCGTAAAGGGTTCCTGGTGATTGAGTTGAACCGATATTTAAACGAGATAACTTGAATATTAGTGGAAATCGTCGTGCAAGCTGGCTATCTATTTGCAATAAAGGTGCAAATTCAGGTAAGCCAATTAAGCAGGAACTTATGTTGGTTGAGTCTGTCACTGTTTTGATCCAATTACAGACATCAATATTCATCTTCCTCGATACCTTTTGCATATCAAATAAATGATGAAATTCATCCATAAGGATCAGTTCCGTTTCACAAAGCTTTAACAGATAGCACAAACGTTCTGTCATCTGTGCTGTTGTTCCAGAAAGAGGTGCTGGATCATTCAAGGCTTTTAGCATCATGCCAGCAACAGATTTAACTGTTGCTGGCGATGGGATTTGTATATAGAACACAGGAACTACTCTTTTGGTGTAGCCATCTTCTTGTTTTTCATAACAAGGATTTTTTTTCAGTATTGCTTGTGAAAGTGTCGTTTTGCCAAGCCCACCTTCTGCAATAAGTAAGCTACCTATTGGTTTCTGATAGGCTTTCGTCTGTTCTGCACAAGATGTAATACCGTTATAAGCTTTGGTAAACTCTGAGGAGGTAATGACCATGTTGCTAATTCTTTTAATTAATTCAACTGCATCTAACTTATTCATCATCAAACTCCAATGTCCCAAAACCATCATCGACGTTTGATTGATTTAGAAGCTCCATTTCGGAAGATGAGATAAATGTTGAAACTGATGGGTCTATTGGTTGAGACACTGTACGTATATCTTGCTCTAAGAGATTCTTGAGTGTTTCAGGAAGCTCTAGTTTCAACTGCTTTAACTTCTTGTTTTTAGAGCAAGCATCTTTTTGAATACGTTCGTATAACTTCCATCGAGCGTACCATACGCGATGCTTTCCTAATCTTTGCTTATCTGCTTGAGATACCAGTTTAAGTTCCTTGCGAATTTCAAGATGTTCTTGCAGAGAGAGATTCTTGGTGTAATCAGGCTCTGTTGAGTCCGCTCGTATTACTTCATCAATTGATGAGTGTTTGACATATACGTACTCTAAATTGAGCTCATCAATCATCACAATAACGTCAGTTAAGCCATTTGCTTCAAGGGTTGCTAACGCATGCGAAAAGTAGGTCAAATATTCAAATTTGACTTGTCCTTTATGAATTTTTCTACTGATTGGCCGACGCGCAATAATATCTACTTCATCAGTTGATATGGTTAATGGTGGACAACTTTGAGAAGCATCTTCCCAAAATAGCATTGGTGCTCTTCCCGTCATTGAGTGGATTGAGCAGTGATATATATTATGAATCCATTCATTAACATATGATTTCAAATTTTCTAGGGTAACACTTGCATGTTTTTTTGACTCATAGTCTCCCCGAGCTTTAGGATTTGAATATGTTGTACCTGGTAGTTGTTGAATTATGCCAAAAGTAAGCGTACCAAAAAAACGCTCAATATGGGCTTTATTATCTGGGTTCCTGTTTTGAGCTGGTTGAATTGTAATTTTCAAATGATTACAGATATGGCTTAGTGCAGAATTTTTAAACTCGACCCCATTATCTGGGATAATTAGGGAAGGAATGCCCCCAGGTAAATTCTGAGATGGTCGTAAAAGCATATTTTTTAATAGAGCTAAAGTTGTTGTCGCACTTGGAGGAAGCATACAAATGTAATAGCCAACAATAGCTCGGGTATGTACATCAATCGCACAACTTAGATAAGGGCGTCCAAGGGGAAGTTTAGTTGTCGAATCAATAATGATAATGTCTAGAATATGAGTATCAATTTCAACAAGCGATAGAATGAATGGGCTTTTTGTCTTTCGTCCTGCTGCTTTAAGAAGCTGTCTAGCTGTATGTGCTCCCTCGTTTCCTTTAACAAGTATATATGGATCATATAGCTTGAGCTTACGTTGGATTGTTCGAGTGCATGGTGGTTCCTCCTTTAAGTCTTGCTCTAAAATTTTTTGACTAATACTTACCTCAATATTTTGTACTGTTAGTGCAAGAGTTTCATCGTTGATGATTTCATCTATAGCACTGAAGATAATTTGCTCCATTTGTGCTGTAAATCTGAAGTATTTATTGCCAGGTTTTTCTTTATAAACATTAAGTAAATTATGGTCATTTTCTAGATATCTACGAACCCAACGTACTACTGTTGATGTACTAGGAGGGAAAGGGTCATTTATCTTTTTAGCAATTTCAGGAATTAAAGCTCCAATTTTTTTATGAGAAAAGTAGTCATCTAATGTGGTAACAATAACTTTTATATAATTTTCAGCTCGTCTAGTCTTATCAAGTAATTGATCATTGAGTAATAGCTTATGGGGAGCAGAGGTGCATTGAATCTCTCCAGTTTTATATCTTTCAGAAAAGCTATTAATGGGGATGTTACTTATTTTCCCACCATTCACTGCGGAAAAACGAACTACATTGTTGTGTACATAGGTCACTTCAAAATTTGTATCTTTAAAAGAAAAACGTAGACCTACTTGAGGAATAAAATCAGGAAGAGTCATCTTAGATTCCTCCTTGTTTATCATTTGGCGTATTAAGCTTTATATATTTATGAAAGATGAGAAACTCACCTAACTCCAAGGGCAAGCTATTGTTTTTTAATATGCTCATCAATTGTTTTTTAATCAGCAATGTACCAGGTGTCAGCAGGGATAGAGCAAATTGAATTTCAAAACTAGACCAGCTTCTTGCATGACTTCGCCGATTGTAATGCAGTAAGACTTTTACTTCCGCGTCAGAATACAATTCATGACGATCGACAATGTCAAAACTAATTCCGTTTGGAGCTAAGAAAGTTTTCAAACGTTGATAACGTTCGATATCTTCCTGATCTAGAAACCTTTTTGAAGGCTTAACTTCATGGAAAGCAATCTCTTCATTTGTATATTTGATGAGAAAGTCTGGAAAAAGAAATTGATCCTGGCTTATTGAAATTTTTAAGGCTTGGGTACGATAGCATTTAACAGACGGATTTCGCTCAAGTTGTATTGCATGGGCTAATTCTAGTTGGCTTTCGTACGGAATCATTCCATTATTCTTATAACTAGAAAATAATCCTGTTCTTTTTCCTACACTGCCTTGACTAATATGTCGTTGACCATGCAAGACACCATCAAGATCTGGTTTTTTATTGAATGCATCAACAATCTGCTGATGTAATAAGTCTGGGGAATTTCCCCATGGATCAGTTGTAAAAATATTCATGATATATCTTCCATATATGCTTCATTCGATGTGCACTTTTTTGTTTTTTAGGGACGAAAAAATTCGCTCTGTAAAAACAAAATACGAGTGCAACTCTTGACGAATGGCTCTACACAGAAGATACTTGGATTGTCAGGTCTCTATATCTAGGTGTAGAGCCAACGGATCCGAAAGGATCCGTTTCTATTTGTGCTTTATGAAATTCTTGTCACAGCGTCTCCTTAATTTTTTCGAAAGTAAAATCAGGTTCTATAATTCCATCCTTTAGACCAAGTTTGACTGCGATCTGGTGGCTTTTACCTCGGGTAGGCTTATGCTTGGCATTTAGAACTTGATATACCTGCTTTGGAGAGAAACCATTCTCTCTAGCCCATTCAGCAATTGATAATCCTCTGATTTGTAAAGTTTCTTTGACTTCACCAGGTGTTCTCATAAAAAATGCCTTACATAGAAATATGTCTATATAGGTTTATTTATATACAAGTTGAGAGAGGGTATCAAGTTTGATTTTAATTTAACTTATTGTTTTTTCAGCATTTTGTGTAATATATTGAATTTTATTTACAAAACTATAGAAGATTTCAAAATAATTTCGTAATGTTAAGATTATGTTTTATAAAATAATTAGGGGTAAAAATGAGATTAGTAAAAGCTGAAATAAAAAATTTCCGAAAACTAAAAAACTGTTCACTGAGTTTTTCATCAGATCAAACGATTCTTGTTGGTGCAAATAACAGTGGAAAAACCTCTGCGATGAAAGTTTTAAAATTATTTCTAAAACATGAATCTTCAAATGAAGGTTTTAAATACACAGATTTTACATTTGATAATTGGGGGCAATTGAATAAGAGGGCTCAATTTTGGCTTAATGAAACAGTTATAATGAATGCAGAGGAAGAATTACAAGAGTGGAAAAATTTGTGTCCTACTTTAGACCTCATCCTAAATGTGGAATCTTCTGAAATTCATCATGTAATAGAGTTTTTACCTTCTTTGGATTGGGATGGGGGGCTCATTGGCTTGAGATTAAGGTTAGAGCCTAAAAATATAGAAGAATTGCGAAATGATTTTGTTGAATTATGCCATGAGAATAAGAGAGTTATGTCGGAGAATGGACAAATTGAACTTAGTAATCTTTGGCCTAATGAAAATATACAAGAGTTTTTAAGTCGCCATCTAGATAAATATTTTAAGATAAAATCATATGTTATTGATCCATATGTTAAAGATACAGAAGAGCTTATATTGGATACTAGTGAGCCTCTGAAAGGCCTAATAAAAATAGACGTCATTGGTGAAGATGCAGGTTTTTTTAATAGTAATGGTGCAAAAAATTTATTATCGACAATTATCCAAAGTTTTTATAAATCACATTTTGATAATGATGATCGTAGGAAAACAGCTAATGATTTAGTAGCAATTAGAGCAGTTAATGACTCTAAAAGTGCTTTTGATACGACTCTAACGGAAACTTTCTCAGAAATATTAAGTGAAATAAGAGACTTAGGATATCCTGGAAGTAAAAATGATCCTAATATAAGTATTTCCAGTAAGATTGACCAAATAGAAACATTAGGTCATGAAAGTGCAATACGCTTTAAGATCAATAATGATGATGGTGAAGAGGAAATTAAAATCCCTGAAGGGTTAAATGGATTAGGTTTTCGTCGGTTAATTTCTATCACTTTAACATTAATAGATTTTCGTGAGTCTTGGTTAAGAAGTAATAGATTAGATCAAGAACCCATAGAACCTTTACATCTAGTTCTTATTGAAGAACCTGAAGCTCATTTACATGCACAGGTACAGCAAGTTTTTATAAAGAAAGCATATGAAACCTTGTGTCATGGTCAACCTAGTCATTGTAGAACACAATTATTGGTAAGTACTCATTCAAGCTATTTGGCACGGGAACTAGACTTTTCAAATCTACGTTACTTTAAAAGAAAAAATAGTGACTTGATACCACATGCAGAGGTAGTAGATCTTTCTAAAACTTTTGATGAAAATGCATCACAAAACGAGAAATTTGTTACTCGTTATATTAAAACTACTCACTGTGATTTATTTTTTGCGAATGGAATTATTCTGGTTGAAGGTGATGCAGAAAGGTTGTTAGTACCTCATTTTATTAAAAATCATTTTCCTAAACTTAATAGTAGTTATATCTCAATCCTTTCTGTCGGTGGAGCACACGCTCATAGATTGCAAAGTTTGATTGAAAAACTTGACTTACCCTGTTTGATTATTACTGATTTAGACTCAGTTATAAAAACAATCCAAATGGACGAAGAGGGGAATATTAAGATGAATAAAGATAATACTGAAAAAGTAAAGTATGAGAAATGCATTCCTCTTCTTAATAAAGGTCAATTAACGAATAATGATACACTAATAAAATGGTTACCTATGAAAGATCAAGTTGATGATCTATTAAAGCTGGGGTATGAAGAGAAAGCTAATGGAAATATAAGAGTTAGTTACCAAACTCAGGTCTCTTTTGGTTTTAAAGGTGAACAGAAAATAGCATTTCCTTATACATTTGAAGAGTCTGTTTATTTTGAAAATAGACCCTTGATTAATACCGTCTTTAAAAAAGATATAAATAAGGATGATAAGCGGATAAAGGCAACTGGGGTTCTATTAAAAATGATTAAGGCAGAGGAGTGTGAAGACATTGATCATTTTAGGCAGAATATTTTTTCTGCGTTAGACAGTAATAAGGTTGATATGGCTATGGATTTAATTTATGGCCTAGAACCCAAAGAATTAAAAACACCGCAATATATTGATGAAGGCCTAAGTTGGCTAGAAAATAAAATAATAGGTGTTGATGAGTTGGTAAAAGGGGAAATTAATGAAGTCTGTTGATGCTGTGGTTTTAGAGGATTTAATTTTTGATTATGTATCTTCATCACCCCCTCAAAGTTTCGTTTTATATGCAGGTGCTGGTGCAGGGAAAACACATACTTTGCATCAAACACTCAAGAAGATAAAAGAAAATATTCTTTTGTCTCTGAGTCGAGAAAATAAAAAGCTTGCAGTGATAACATATACAAATGCTGCCTGTGATGAAATTAAAGAACGGATAAACTTTGATAGTAATTTTTTTGTTAGCACGATACATAGTTTTGCTTGGAGTTTAATTTCACCTTTTACAAAAGAAATTAAAGAAATAATTAGAGAGAGGTTGAAAGAGACAATTAGCGATGAGGAGGAAGCCTTAAGTAAATCTAGAAATTTAAACAATAAAACTAGTTTAGGTCGACAAGAGAGGATTAAGAAGTCTTTAAAAAGATTATCTTCATTAGAGTCAACTAGACGTTTTTCTTATAATCCAAATTCTTCAAATGTTGAGGAAAGCTCATTAGAGCATTCAGAGGTTATAGATGTTTTTTCAAAATTATTAATTGAAAAGAAATCATTTAAAAAAATTTTAGTGAATAAGTATCCGATTCTCTTTTTAGATGAAGCTCAAGATACCTATGAAAAAGTAATTGATGCATTAGTTCAAACACAAATTGAATTTCATAATCAATTTGTGATTGGTTTGTTTGGCGACAATATGCAACGTATTTTTACTAATAATAAAAAAGACTTAGACACCTTTGCTCCTGAGAATTGGAGACGACCACAAAAGGTTGAAAATTGGAGGTGCCCAAAAAGAGTAGTAAAATTAATTAATAAAATCAGATTTGATGCTGATAAATTCCAACAAGAGTCTAAAGTTAGTTTTGATGGTGTCGTTCGTTGTTTAATTATTGATTCTAATAATCCGAGTTTGGATAAGTTGTTAGTAGAGGATGAAATATGTAAAATTATGGGAGGGGTAACTAATGATGATAAATGGAATTCACGTTCTGAAATAAAAACCTTAATTTTAGAGCATCATATGGCTGCAACTCGTTCTGGATTTCATATATTTTATAAGCCATTGTATGATTCTGCATTGCGTAATAAATTAAGTGCCGCAGATACCCAATCCTTAAGGTTTTTAGTTGGTACATTTTGTGAGTTTATTAACTCCATAATATCTAAAAATGATTTTAATATAATAAAAATTTTAAGAACTAGTTCCGATGTTTTTCGTAATTTTTCTATTATAGAGGACCAGTTATCTTATTTGAAAATTATAAGAGATAAAAAAAATGAACTATTTAATTTGTTAACGGATAGTAATAACTCTATAAAAATTATTCTTAATTATATTTATGAAAACAGTCTCTTAAACATTCCACCACTATTATTACAAGCATTAATTTTGGATAGCCACGCTCTCGATGAAGATAACATGTCTTCAGAACTTATTGCATATAGCCAAGCCTTGGATGCCAAAATAGATCAATTATTTAAATATGCATCGTATATTGATGGAAGTTCAGCTTTTGATACTCATCAAGGTGTTAAAGGTTTGCAATTTGAGAGAGTAATGGCGATTATAGATGATGATGAAGCAGGTGGTTTTTTGTTTGATTATGAGAAGTTTTTAGGTATTAAGGAATTAAGTGCATCAGATATAAAGAATGAGTCGTTAGGGCTTGATAGTGCTTTATCCCGTACCAGAAGGTTATTCTATGTAATTTGTAGTCGTGCTGAAAAAAGTCTGGCAGTAGTGTGTTATACAAAAAGTCCGATGTTCTTGAAAGATAGATTAATCGAAAAAGAATGGTTTCTTGAAAGTGAAATACATTTAGTTTAATTAAAAATAAAAAAATCCGATATTAAATCGGATTTTTTTATTTCAATGGCATTACATGTGTCGCGTAATGTCGTTACATGTGTCGTAAATGTCAACTCATGTGTCGCGTGACGATGTCACTTCTTACCAGCTCAACGCACCACCAGTTTGATAATCAGTTACACGCGTTTCAAAGAAGTTCTTCTCTTTACGCAAGTCCATCATTTCAGACATCCACTGGAATGGGTTATTTACACCAGCAAACTGTTCAGGTAAACCTAACTGTGCCAAACGACGGTTACAGATGAATTTCAAATATTCTTCCATCATCGCTGCGTTCATACCCAATACACCACGTGGCATTGTGTCACGCGCATATTCGATTTCAAGCATAGTACCTTCAAGAATCATTTGAATGATTTCTTCTTGGAATTCAGCAGTCCACAAGTTTGGATTTTCGATCTTGATTTGGTTAATCATGTCGATACCAAAGTTCAAGTGCATAGACTCATCACGTAAGATGTACTGGAATTGCTCAGCAACACCATTCATCTTGTTGCGACGACCCATAGACAAGATCTGACTGAAACCACAGTAGAAGAAGATCCCTTCAAGTACGCAATAGAATGCGATCAAGTTACGCAATAAGATTTGATCGTTTTCAGGTGTACCTGTTTGGAAGGTTGGATCACATAAAGACTGAGTATATTTCAAGCCCCAAGCAGCTTTACGAGCAACTGATGGAACTTCACGGTACATGTTGAAGACTTCGCCTTCATCCATACCTAAAGATTCGATACAGTATTGGTAAGCATGGGTGTGAATCGCTTCTTCAAATGCTTGACGCAAGATGTATTGACGGCATTCAGGGTTGGTAATGTGACGGTAAATCGCCAATACCAAGTTATTTGCAACCAAAGAATCCGCAGTAGAGAAGAAACCTAATGAACGCATCACGATGGTACGCTCATCTTCAGTTAAGCCATTTTCAGACTTCCAAAGTGCGATATCGTGGTTCATGTTAACTTCTTGTGGCATCCAGTGGTTTGCACACCCGTCTAGATACTTTTGCCAAGCCCATTCGTATTTGAACGGTACAAGCTGGTTTAAGTCAGCGCGACAGTTGATCATGGCTTTATCATCAACTTGTACACGTTGCGCACCCATTTCAAGCTCTTCTAAGCCAGGTGCAACGTCTAACTTTTCTAAGGCGTGAGATGCTCTTGCCAACGAATCGGTTGGATTTGTTGATCTTGCTGTATAGGTTCCAGCGGATTGTGTAGTTGCCACATTCTGCGATGACTGCTTTGTATCAGATACCACTTGCGAATCAGTCGTTTTTTTCTGTTCGACGGGCGCAGGCTGGTGAGCTTGTGCAGCTTGTTTCTGTTCATCATCTTCAAAATCGTCCCAACTTAGGATAGACATCGTTGTTCTCTCTTCGTTGTTAATATCTATGTTCGACATCTCACAAGGGAAGATGTCACTACTATACGCTTATTCTGTGCAAGCAAAATTAAGTTTTGCCGATAGTTGTTTTGTTCTTGTTCGAAAGAACAGATATCCACACTACTTATTTTGCTTACGCTTTTGCTGCTTACGGATCGCAAAGAATGCATAGACCGCAGGCACGTAAAAAACTAAAAAGGCTAAGATCAGCACGATTACGCCTAACTCATAGTTATGACTTAAATGGAACATTTCTTCGCCTTTTATAATTTCAGATTTTTTGAATCCCCCTAAACCCCCTTTTTTTTAAAGGGGGGACTTTATTCCCCTTGAGGATTGGGGAGGATTACTTACTGACAAGCTTCACAATCTGGATTGTCGATTGAACATGCTTGTGGTACTGGTGCTGCTTGAGCGAAACCATCTTCTTCAGCAGGTGCTTCAGGTTTAGTTTCTTGAGCAACCGCAGCCACTGGTGCAGCAACAGTTGTTGCTTTTACTGCGTTTAAAGCACCCGTGTTAATGGTTGATTTTTCCGCAGAGGTTGCACCTAATGCACGGAGGTAATAAGTGGTTTTAAGACCACGTAACCAAGCCATCTTATAAGTGATGTCTAGTTTCTTACCATTTGCACCAGCGATATAAAGGTTCAATGACTGTGCTTGGTCGATCCATTTTTGACGACGTGATGCAGCATCTACGATCCAACGTGTATCTACTTCAAATGCTGTCGCAAAAATTGCTTTTAACTCTTCAGGGATACGTGCAATTTTTTGTACTGAACCCTCGAAGTGTTTCAAGTCGTTAACCATCACAGAGTCCCAAAGACCACGATCTTTTAACGCACGTACCAAGTACGGGTTGATCACTGTAAATTCACCAGAAAGGTTAGATTTTACATAAAGGTTTTGGAACGTCGGTTCGATAGATTGTGAAACGCCACAAATATTTGAAATGGTTGCTGTAGGTGCAATCGCCATCACATTTGAGTTACGCATACCGTCTTTTTGAACTTTAGTACGTAATGTATCCCAGTCCAAACGTTGAGTACGGTCAACTTCAAACATACGCTCTGGACGTGATTTTGCAACGATATCTAAAGAGTCGATTGGCAGGATACCTTGATCCCACAATGAACCTTTGAATGTTGAATACACGCCACGTTCAACAGCAAGGTCGCTTGATGTTTGAATCGCGTAGTAGCTGATCACTTCCATTGATTCATCAGCAAAATCTACTGCTTCATCAGAACCATAACCCATACCCAATTCATATAAAGCATCTTGGAAGCCCATGATACCCATACCGACAGGGCGGTGTTTCATATTTGAATTACGTGCTTGTTCAACTGCGTAGTAGTTGATGTCAATTACGTTGTCGAGCATACGAACAGCAGTTTTAACTGTACGCGCTAATTTTTCACGGTCTAAAGCACCACCTTGAACATGTTGTACAAGGTTGATCGAACCTAAGTTACATACTGCGATTTCATCTTTATTGGTATTTAAAGTGATTTCAGTACATAAGTTAGATGAATGCACTACACCTACGTGTTGTTGTGGTGAGCGTAAGTTACATACGTCTTTGAATGTGATCCAAGGATGACCTGTTTCAAACAACATCGATAACATTTTGCGCCATAAGTCTTTCGCACGGATTTTCTTATGTAGCATGTTGTTTTCTTTTGCAATGCCTTCGTAGTAAGCATAGCGCTCAGCAAATTCACCGCCAGTTAAATCATGCAGATCAGGCGTTTCAGATGGTGTGAACAGTGTCCATTCAGCATCTTCAATCACACGTTGCATAAACAAATCTGGAACCCAGTTAGCCGTGTTCATGTCATGGGTACGACGACGGTCATCACCAGTGTTTTTACGAAGCTCTAGGAATTCTTCAATGTCCAAGTGCCAAGTTTCAAGGTATGCACATACAGCACCTTTACGTTTACCACCTTGGTTTACTGCAACCGCAGTATCGTTGGCAACTTTAAGGAAAGGTACAACACCTTGTGATTTACCGTTGGTACCTTTGATATATGAGTTCAAGGCACGTACTGGTGTCCAGTCATTGCCTAAACCACCTGCCCATTTAGAAAGAAGGGCATTGTCACGCATCGCACCATAGATGTCATAAAGATCATCTTGAATGGTGGTTAAGTAACAGCTCGACAGTTGTGGACGTAACGTACCTGAGTTAAACAGTGTCGGTGTAGACGCCATATAATCGAAGCTAGACAATAAGTCATAGAATTCGATTGCACGGTCTTCACGCTGTTCTTCATTTAATGCAAGTCCCATTGAAACACGCATAAAGAACAATTGCGGAAGTTCGAAACGTACATCATTTGAATGAATGAAGTAACGGTCAAATAAAGTCTGTAAACCTAAATAGGTAAATTGGTTTGAGCGTTCTGGTTTGATCGCTGCTGCCAATTTTGCAAGGTCAAAGTTTAAAAGCTCAGGAGAGAGAAGCTCAAGCTCGATACCTTTGTTTAAATAAGTTTCGAGTGCATCGCCTTCGATGGTATCTGTGGCTAAACCTAAGAATTTTAAACCGGTCGCAACCAAGTCATCACGTAATAAACGTGCAGTTACATATGTATAGTTTGGTTCTTGTTCGATACGGGTACGTGTCGCCATCATCATTGTGGTTGAGATGTCTGACTGTTTTACACCGTTATATAAGTTTTTAACTGTTTCATCGACAATGGCTTGAACATTGATGCCTTCTAAGCCTTCACTTGCTTTTTCAATCGTGGCTTGAAGTTTGCCCAAATCTAGAGGCTGAAGCTGACCGTTCGCATCTGTGATTTGTAAGGTTGGGTGATGATGAGCACCGGTTTGTTTACGTGCATCAGAACGTTGTTCACGATAGATCACATATGCACGTGCAACTTTTTGTTCGCCTGTACGCATAAGCGCCAATTCAACTTGGTCTTGAATTTCTTCAATGTGAATTGTTCCGCCAGAAGGTAAACGACGATTAAAAGTATTCATCACCATCTCTGTGAGCTGAGTGATGCGATCATGAATACGGCTTGAATCTGCACTTTGTTGACCTTCTACAGCCAAAAAAGCTTTACCAATTGCTACAGAGATTTTATCTGCATCAAAAGCGGCAACATCACCAGTGCGTTTAATCACTTGTAGTTGACCAGGGGTTGTAATGGCGTTCATTGTCAGCGTAGCTCCATTGTCATCATTGTTATGTTTATGGACCATTTGAATCGGACAAACTGCAAAATTTGTTGTCACGATGTTTGAGGACTAAACACAATACTTAGTGGTTTAATTTAATTTAGAACACAAGATACGGTAATTTTAAGGGTAGATCAATATTGACATTTCAAGAATATTTTATCCCTGAAAAGTAAATTTTTATTTGCATCTTTTTACCTCAAAGCGTCATTTTTGTTATATGCCTTATGAGACAAGCACATAGCATAGCAAAGACTCCGCAGAGTGCTTATAGATAAGTGTGTGGATAACTCAAAAAACGATAAACTGATGAGACAGAATATGAACAATGAAATATTTTGTATAAAAATTAGTCCAGCTATTGATTGTCTTGAAGAAATTTAAAAATGATGTGTATTGATTTTATAAAACTGCCTACAATTCAATAGTTAATAAAAATATAACAAATTGATACGCTCATGTATCAGTTTGGTGAATGAGGTCTTGTTTACATTGTAAACGTGTGTATATTGCAAAACATAGTGTGTTGAATCTGCGAGATTTGTAGCAGACTCCAAAATCAAATATAGGGGCAAATAGATGAGCCAAGAAGAAAAGTTACCAAAGATTCTGATTGTTGAAGATGACGAGCGCCTAGCTCGCTTAACTCAGGAATACTTAATTCGCAATGGATTGGAAGTTGGGGTAGAGCCAGATGGTAACCGTGCGATTCGCCGCATCATTGCTGAACAACCAGACTTGGTTGTGTTGGATGTGATGTTGCCGGGTGCAGATGGTTTAACCGTTTGTCGTGAAGTTCGTCCACATTATCATCAACCGATTTTGATGTTGACTGCACGTACTGAAGATATGGACCAAGTTCTTGGTCTAGAAATGGGTGCAGACGACTATGTCGCTAAACCTGTTCAACCGCGTGTCTTGCTTGCACGTATTCGTGCATTATTACGTCGTACAGACAAAGCGCCTGAAGATGAAGTTGCACAACGTATTGAATTTGACGATCTTGTGATCGACAATGGCGGTCGTTCAGTGACACTGAATGGTGAGTTGGTTGATTTCACCAGTGCTGAATATGATCTACTCTGGTTATTGGCATCGAATGCAGGCCGTATCTTATCGCGTGAAGACATCTTTGAACGTCTCCGTGGTATTGAATATGACGGTCAAGACCGTTCGATTGACGTACGTATTTCACGTATTCGTCCAAAAATTGGTGATGATCCTGAAAATCCGAAACGTATTAAAACTGTACGTAGTAAAGGTTATTTGTTTGTTAAAGAGACTGGTCTATAAACGATGGGTCAGTCATCTAAGATGCTTGTCCATCACAGGACAGGCATAAAGAAGGTTAGTTTGCGTGTCTAAACACAGTATATTTTTGCGCATCTATGCAGGATTAGTCATTCTTGTTGTGTTGGTTGCCTTGTTTGGATATTTACTTGTCCAAATAATTAATTATCAACGTGCGCAGGAATATCGTGAGTCTCTCACAGATGGAATTTCATTTGTGATCAGTGAAGGTGTGGCACGTCAGCAAACTGAACAGCAGCGCCTAGATTGGATTTCAGATGCGTCTGATCTATTAGAACTTCCCATTTATTATCTCGAAGCACGCAAAGTTGACTTATCTCGTACTGAAGAAAAACGTATAGAAAGTCAAAAAGCGGTAGTGCGTTATGATGCAGAACAAGGGATTGCCTATCTGGTTATAGGGATCAGAAATGACCCTAAACACTATTTATATATCAAAGTGGATCAAATTGGCGAACGCCAAATGAAGGCACTTCCAGTATTTATTCTGGATTACTTGGTCTATTATCCCGGTCAAGAACAAGAATATCTTAAGAAAATTCAACAACATTTCTCTTATCATGTTGGTGTGGAAAAGATTTCTCAGCTCAATCTCGATTCTGAGCAAATTGGTCGTTTAAGGTCAGATCAAAGTGTGATTTTATGGCGTGACAGTGCAACTGTACGTGGTACCACCATTTCGATTGTTTCACCTTTACCCAACTCACCTACAGATGTGTTGGTGCTTGGCCCCGTTCCAATGTTTAACTGGATGCCCGTCAAATTGGCAGCAGGAATTACATTGCTGAGTATGTTCTTACTCTGTTTGGGTGTGTATGGCTTGATTGTGCCGATGCAACGTAAGTTGAAACAGGTGAATGAAGCTTTAGATGTGATGAGAACAGGGGATATGTCGCAACGTGTACCTGTTGAGGGTTATGACGAAATGGCCAGTCTAGCCACCAGTTATAACAGCATGTCTGACCATATACAGCGTTTGATTGAAGCACAGCGTGAGTTAATGCGTGCGGTATCACATGAGTTACGTACACCTGTGGCGCGAATCCGTTTTGGTATGGAAATGCTGGCAGATGAAGATGACCATGAATATCGTTTGCAACAAGTCGAGATGATTGATAAAGACATCGAAGCGTTAAATACGCTGATTGATGAAATCATGACTTATGCGAAATTAGAGCAAGGTACACCATCATTAGATTTTGAAAAAATTGTATTGATTGATGTATTAAAGCAAGTTGCGGTAGAAACCGAAGCATTAAAAACGCAAAAGATTATCCACCTCAACCCACTTTCATCTGATGTGATTGTGGATGCAGAACGTCGTTATTTACATCGTGTTGTACAAAACTTGGTGGGAAATGCGATACGTTACTGTGATCATCAAGTCAATATCAGCGGTGGTGTTAATCACCAGACCAATATGGCTTATGTCTGTGTAGAAGATGATGGCCCCGGAATTCCAGAGGAAGACCGTAAACGTGTATTTGAAGCATTTGCACGTTTAGATGATAGCCGTACCCGTGCTTCAGGTGGTTATGGTTTAGGACTTTCAATTGTTAGTCGTATTGCGTATTGGTTTGGCGGGACGATTGAAGTCGATCAAAGCTCAGATTTGGGTGGTGCAAGATTTACCATGTCTTGGCCTGTAGAGCGTTTTAAAAAGAAAAAAGCTTAATTGTTAAATCATGCTGTTAAATATTATCAATTAAGCGCTATTTGACTTGGTTTATCAGTCATCTTTAAGGTTATTATTTAAGATAAAACAACCCTCATCCTAACCTTCTCCCAACGGGAGAAGGGACTTTCAATACAAAAAATCACTCAAAAATGTTGGATGCCTTTTGATCTATATTTTTAGAAGATTGGAATTGCTACATCCACGGCAATGCGAAAAGTTGGGACCAGAAAATGACAAATGAAAATATTTTTCTAAGAGAATTTCCAATATATAAAGAATCAATGATAAAAATATTGAATCTTATGATTTCTGATGACTATGAGGAATTGGTGAAAAATAAACTGGCCTATCCATCAACGGCAAATGAATATAGAGTTGCTGTAAATGAATTTGCGCATTTAAGTGGATTTGTGAAAATGACACAAATCCCTGACGATGTACTGGGGGATACAGAGGTTTTTTCTCTCAAAGGAGATCGTGTTAATAAACATATAATCGATGTCCAATTATGGTTTGATGATTCTAAATCAGATTTATATGCTGTTTTTTGTGCACCAATAAATGCAGATAAACTATTACATTTGTATGATATTCGCGTTATGTAAAAATAACGATATCTATCGGAACATCAAAACGTACTCTTTGTCAGACCTTTCTAAGCATAATTACGCAGACCAAACTGAATAGTTTGAGCATTGATATTGATAATATTTATTAAGGGAATTTGAATGGTGAACGCTAATTTTGATATTACTATTGATCATGCATTTAATGGGAATGGGCATCCTGCATTTATAATAAAAATTGCCAACCAATTTATTGAAATTAATATTTATATTTCAATTGACCAAGTGGAAGAATTGAAAAAAATAACAACTGATTCTGTTGCTTATATACAGGCAGGAGAATCTGCCAACAGCCCAGTTCATTGGAAAAAAGGTGATGATGGCGAGATTTATATTTTGATCGGCGAGGATTGTGAATCTTGGGATATCGTATTAACCATCAGTATTGATTTAATTGCAGAAATTATCACAGGTATTAATGATCTTGTATAAAATTGAGTTTTTCAGAAGATTTTGAAGTCACTATGAATGATCAAGGTTTATTTTTGTGTCTTCGGTTTCAAAGGCCATTGGCAGTGTTGGTCGATACTGTAGTCAGTAAACTGATCCATGCCATCAACCTAGTACGCGATACTGGGTTCAAGTCATCAGCTTCGAGCACGACACCATGGGGCAGCGATCCAGTTGGGCTTCGTGTAGTGTGGAATACTGGATGAATAAGAACAATGCTATTGTGGACTGAAGGCTTGGTTTCAAATAAAAAAACCACCGAAAATTTCGGTGGTTTTTTATGTCTGGATGTTGCTTAGTCTAGATATTATTGTTGAAGCGTTGCATCAGGCGCAATGATTGGCTTGCTGTCTCGCAATGCTTGTAATGCATCATGATTAAAGTCAATCAATAAGCTATTTTGTTCAGCGTCAATTTTATAACTGCTAATGATTTTTTGGTCACCTTGAATAGTATCAATACGATATTCATCTGCGATATTTAAAATCCCTTCTAGATTTGTCGTGGTTGCGGCAAGATCTTGGCGGAAAAGCTCATAAACATCTCTTAGATCAAAAATTGCATTTTGTGCATCAGCGTGTTTTTTGACGTAATTTTCAATATGACGAATCAGTAATTGTGCAAATAAAAAATAGTTTGGCTTGCTGCTGAATTCCATCTTGTTTTACCCCTAAATTATTGATTTAAAGTTGTTCATATTGAATAGCATATACATAAAAGTAGTTCAATGTGTATAGGCTCTGTAGACAATTCGTCTAAGTTTGCGACAATGAACACCTTTTACTGTAATTGGGTGTTAAATGTACAATTTGCTGATTTAAGTGGCGATAAGTTACTCATCTTTCAAACAGCTTTAGTTTGGGCCAGTTTGGGTGCGCTTAAGTGTGTGGTATGTGCGAAAAATGACATGATTGACAGTGCTGACTATTTTGAAAATTCAAATCAGAAAATCATAAGAGGGCACAAGGTAGGTCAAAAGTAGGCATTGAGCATTTGGCGCTGGATGGTTTAAAGCGGGTTATTTCATTGAAATAAGTTGGTTTTGATAATAGTAAAGTATAAAAAATTATAAATAACTTTGTAATATTTAAAAATTATCACAATAAGATAATTTTTATCACTTGATTGATCTAATGTGACTATTTTACCACATAGAATGTAACAAAATATTTTAGATGGTAAATCCTTATATTTGTAGAAATTAGCCAATTAAATCGCAGAAAAGCATGGATAAATCGAAGCTTTTACTTGGACTGAATCGGATTAAGCTACTGATTTGTCATTTTTAATTCATGATTAAAAAATAAACTTCGGAAAAACTAATAAGAATAGGGATAAAAATTTGATAAAACGATAAGTCAGCGCTGTATCGCTGTGAATCAGGAAAAATTATGGCTTTTGTCTAAAAAATCATCCGAAAGACTTAGAGCTATTAACTAGCAACAGATGACATCAATCGGGTACAATTGACCAGATTTATTTTGTGTTTGGTGTATTTGCAAGGCCAATACATACATTCTTTGTTAAATAATAGGCCTGCCAGGAGTTATCCCCGCATGAGTGCCATTACTCCATACGATTGGGCAATCATTGCCTTCGTGATCGGCGTGACATTTTTATGTGTCTTTATGCTCACCGTTCCTTTGCTCCTTGGGGGTAAATCATGGGGACGTGCGAAGCAAGAGCAATTTGAATCAGGTGTGGTTAGTGCTGGTGGTGCACGTATCCGCTTGTCTGCGAAGTTCTACCTTGTTGCAATCTTCTTTGTTGTATTCGATTTGGAAGCCCTCTATTTATATGCATGGGCGACATCTGTACGTGAAGTAGGTTGGGTTGGGTTTTCAGCTGCAGCTGTATTTATTTTAGTTTTACTCGTTGGTTTGATTTATGAATTATCTACAGGTGCATTGAACTGGTCACCTTCAGATAAACGTAAAATCGCAGGGATTAAACCTAAAATTGGTTCACCAAATATGGACCTTGCAGAAATTACTCGCTTCAATTCAATTGAAGAGTTGGTGATGGATCCTACTGGAACTATTCCAGCTCAATCTTCTGGTCGTGTGAAAGATAAAACACCGACCATGTCTCTGAACAAGGAGTAACTCGGGAATGAAATATACTTTAACCCGTGCGAATCCAGAAGCTGAACAATATCCGCTTCAAGATCGTCAAATTGTGACAGATCCACTTGAAGAAGAAGTGAATAAAAATGTGTTCATGACTCGCTTAGAGGATGTGGTACACACAGCTGTAAACTGGGGCCGTAAAAACTCAATATGGCCTTTTAACTTTGGTACATCTTGCTGTTACGTTGAATATGCAACCACGTTAACGGGTGTGCATGACTTGTCGCGCTTTGGTGCCGAGGTTATTCGTGCTTCGCCACGTCAGGCAGATTTGATGATCGTTGCAGGGACGTGCTTTGTTAAAATGGCACCTGTAATTCAACGTTTGTATGAACAAATGCTTGAGCCTAAATGGGTGATTTCAATGGGTGCTTGTGCAAACTCTGGTGGTATGTACGACATCTATTCTGTTGTACAAGGTGTGGATAAAATCATTCCTGTTGACGTGTACGTTCCAGGTTGCCCACCACGTCCAGAAGCATTGATTCAAGCCTTGATGTTATTGCAAGACCAAATTCAATTAGAACGTCGTCCGCTCTCTGCGGTAATCGGTGATGATCTTCAGCCAGTGTATAAGCCAAAGATGATGCCAGAACGCGACCGTAAGAACGCTGAACGTATTGCAGTGAAAAACTTACGCTCTATGGATGAAATTGAGTAATTTTTTCTGATGAGTATTTGACATATCTGATGGATATGGTCATCAGGGAATTTGACAGAATTTGTATTAAATAGGAAGCCAAGCCAATGGCTGAAACTGAAATTGCTATGCCAGAATCGACTCCAGTTGATTCCCGCCCAGCATTTGCAATTGTAGAAGATCTCAAAGCCAAATTTGGCGAGAACTTTTACGTGCAACCGACGTTTGAAGATTTTCCGACGGTCTGGGTTGAGCGCGCACGTGTACAAGAAGTTCTAATGTACTTGCGTACAGTACCACGTCCTTATGTGATGCTGTTTGACTTATCTGCAGTCGATGAACGTTTGCGTAACAACCGTGATGGTTTACCTGCATCTGATTTCACAGTGTTCTATCACTTACTTTCATTAGAACGTAATAGTGATATTCGTATCAAAGTGGCGTTGAGTGAGAACGATATTAATGTTCCAACAGCGACCAATATTTGGCCAAATGCCAATTGGTACGAACGTGAAGCTTACGATATGTTTGGGATCAATTTCGAAGGGCATCCAATGCTTCGTCGTATCTTGTTGCCAACTTATTGGGAAGGTCATCCACTACGTAAAGAATATTCTGCACGTGCGACTGAATATACACCGTACATGCAAGACAAGGCTAAACAAGATTTCGAACAAGAACATCTTCGTTTTGTTCCAGAAGATTGGGGTCTAACACGCGGTAACGCCGATGAAGACTTTATGTTCTTGAACTTAGGGCCTAACCATCCATCTGCGCATGGTGCATTCCGTGTAATTTTGCAGCTTGATGGCGAAGAAGTGAAAGATTGTGTACCTGATATTGGCTATCACCACCGTGGTGTGGAAAAGATGGCTGAACGTCAAACTTGGCATTCATTTATTCCGTATACAGACCGTGTCGACTACTTAGGTGGTTGTGCGCAAAACATGCCTTATGTCATGGGTGTGGAGCAACTTGCAGGGATTACTGTTCCTGATCGTGCACAATGTATCCGTGTCATGATGTCTGAATTATTCCGTATCAATAACCACTTGTTGTATATCGGTACTGCGATTCAGGATGCTGGTGGTATGACACCCGTATTCTATATGTTTGCGGATCGTCAAAAAATCTATGACGCAATTGAAGCGATCACTGGTTTCCGTATGCACCCAGCATGGTTCCGTATCGGCGGGACAGCACATGACCTTCCAAACAACTGGCAAAAACTGATTCGTGAAATTCTCGAATGGATGCCAAAACGTTTGAAGGAATATCATACTGCTGCACTGAAAAACTCAGTATTTGTGGGTCGTACCCGTAATGTTGCGCAATACGATGCTAAATCGGCATTGGCTTGGGGTGTAACAGGTACAGGTTTACGCGCGACAGGTATTGATTTCGATGTTCGTAAATATCGTCCATACAGTGGTTATGAAAATTACGACTTTGAAGTGCCGTTAGAGTACGAAGGCGATGCTTACGCTCGTGTGATGGTTCACTATCGCGAAATCGAAGAGTCGTTAAAAATCGTCAAACAGTGTTTGGATAATATGCCTTCTGGTCCTTATAAAGCGGATCATCCATTGGCAGTTCCACCACCAAAAGATAAGACTTTACAAGATATTGAAACTTTGATTACGCATTTCTTGAGCGTGTCATGGGGTCCTGTAATGCCAGCTGGCGAAGCGTCTGTGATGGCAGAAGTGGTCAAAGGTGCGTCTAACTATTATTTGACTTCAGATAAGTCAACCATGAGTTACCGTACCCGTATTCGTACACCTACTTTCACCCACTTGCAGCAAATTCCTTCCGTGATTAACGGCAGTCTTGTATCTGACTTGATCATTTATTTAGCGACAATTGACGTCGTTATGGCTGACGTGGATCGCTAAGGGGTAAACGCATTATGATGATTTTGACTGATAAAAAGCCACGTGTGAATGTTGAAGGGATTCTGACCAGCGAAGAAATCCATGAAATTGAACATCACATGGGTCACTACCCATACCCACGCGCAGCGTCTTTGGATGCTTTAAAGTGTGTACAACGCCGTAATGGTTGGGTGGATGACGCGCAGTTACATGCAATTGCTCAATTATTGACAATTACAACTGCGGATTTAGAAGGTGTTGCAACATTCTATAACCGTATATACCGTCAGCCTGTAGGTCGTCACGTAATTTTATTATGTGATTCGATTGCATGTTTCTTGATGGGTGCGGAAACTTTAGCAGAAGCTTTCCAACGTGAACTGGGTATCCAATTTGGTCAAACGACAGCTGATGGTCGTTTTACTTTATTGCCGATCTGCTGTTTAGGGAACTGTGACAAAGGTCCAACCTTAATGATTGATGAAGATACACACGGTTTGGTTGAAGTGACTTCTGTGAAACAGTTATTGGAGAAGTATGTATGAATACCGAACCAAGACCAATTTATGGCGAAGGAAACCCTGAAACTCACCCATTAACATGGCGTTTGAGTAAGCAGGAATTTGTTCGTAGTGCTGATGACTATGAAGCTTTAGAAGGCTATGCAGGCTTTAAAAAAGCGCTTTCTATGCCACCTAAAGACGTTCTTGAAGTCATCAAAGCAGCGACTGTAAAAGGTCGTGGTGGTGCAGGTTTCCCAGCAGGGATTAAATGGTCATTGATGGCACCCAATGATGGTGGTCCTCGTTACCTAATCTGTAATGCCGATGAAATGGAACCGGGAACATTCAAAGACCGTTTGTTGATGGAAAAACTTCCACATCAATTGATCGAAGGGATGTTGATTGCAGGTTATACCCTCGAAGCGACTCAGGGTTATATCTTCATTCGCGGTGAGTACATTGAAGCTGCACAATACTTAAATGAAGCTTTAGAACAAGTGCGTGCTAAAGGTTATTTGGGTGACAACATCTTAGGCACAGGTTGGAACTTTGACCTGCATGTGCATACTGGTGCGGGGCGTTATATCTGTGGTGAAGAAACTGCATTGATTAACTCACTTGAAGGTCGTCGTGCAAATCCACGTACTAAGCCGCCATTCCCGCAAGTTGCAGGTGCATGGGGTCGTCCGACCATCGTAAACAACGTAGAAACCTATAACAACTTGCCAGCAATTATGTTGCGTGGGCCTGAGTGGTATATCGGTTTGTCTGCGGGTAAATCTAAAGATCCAGGCACTAAAATTTATGGTGCATCAGGTAAAGTGACTTTCCCTGGTCTTTGGGAATTACCGTTTGGTACGACTGCACGTGAAGTGATTGAAGACTATGCTGGCGGTATGCGTGATGGTCTTAAACTGAAAGCATGGTTACCGGGTGGGGCATCGACTGACTTCTTGGCTGCTGAACACATTGATCTTCCAATGGATTCAGAAAGCATTATGAAAGCAGGTTCTCGTCTAGGTACATGTTTGTTAATGGTCGTTGATGAAACCCAGTGTATGGTTTCTGCAACGCGTAACTTAGAAGAATTCTTTGCACGTGAATCATGTGGATTCTGTACGCCATGCCGTGATGGTTTACCTTGGGCGGTCAAAGCACTTGTCGCAATTGAGAAAGGTGAAGGGAAGATGGAAGACATTCAACATCTTCAAGAACTGACTCGCAAATTGTGGATTGGTAAAACATTCTGTGCTCACGCACCAGGTGCGATGGAACCATTGATGGGTGCACTCAAATATTTCCGTAGCGAGTTTGAAGCTAAAGTGACAGATCGTCCTGTAGCCCAAGCCAGCCACGTAGAACAAGTTTAAGGAATTCGACTATGGCTACAATTCATGTCGATGGAAAATCGTATGAAGTCAATGGCTCGGAAAACTTGCTACAAGCATGTTTGAGTCTTGGCATCGACATCCCATATTTTTGTTGGCATCCAGCTTTAGGTTCTGTCGGTTCTTGCCGTCAATGTGCTGTTACTCAATATGCGAATCCAGAAGATACTCGTGGTCGCTTAGTAATGTCATGTATGACTCCTGCATCTGACAATACCTTTATTTCGATTGAAGACAAAGAAGCAAAAGATTTCCGTGAATCGATTGTGGAATTCTTAATGACCAACCACCCACACGACTGTCCAGTCTGTGAAGAGGGTGGTCACTGTCATTTACAAGATATGACAGTAATGACGCAACATGATCGTCGTCGTTATCGTTTTACCAAACGTACGCATCATAACCAAGAGTTGGGTTCTTTCATTGCACATGAGATGAACCGTTGTATCGCATGTTACCGTTGTGTTCGTTACTACAACGATTATGCCGGTGGTACAGACTTTGGTGTTTATGCCAATGCATCACGTGTCTACTTCGGTCGTCCAGAATCAGGCACTTTAGAGTCTGAGTTCTCTGGTAACTTGACTGAAGTGTGCCCAACAGGTGTATTTACCGATAAAACCCATTCGGCACGTTATAACCGTAAGTGGGACATGCAGTATGCGCCTAGCGTATGCCAAGGCTGTTCTTCAGGTTGTAACATCTCTCCGGGTGAGCGTTATGGCGAATTACGTCGTGTAGAAAACCGTTTCAATGGTGACGTTAACCAATATTTCCTTTGCGATAAAGGTCGTTTTGGTACGGGTTATGTGAACCGTGAAGATCGTCCACGTCAGCCGCAATTCCGTGCTGCAACAGAAGTTAAAACTGTTTCTGTTGATGTGGCACTGGATTCAGTGATTGAAAATGTTCAAGGCAAAAAAGTCTTGGGTATTGGTTCTCCACGTGCATCATTAGAATCAAACTATGCGTTGCGTGAGTTGGTTGGCCAAGAAAATTATTCAACTGGTCTTTCTCAAAAAGAACAGAACTTGGTTGAACTTGCTGCATCGATTATGCAAGCTGAGGGTGTTTATAACCCAAGTATGCGCGAAATCGAAAGCTATGATGCAGTCTTGATCTTGGGTGAAGATTTAACGCAAACTGCACCACGTATGGCACTGTCTGTTCGCCAAGCTGCGAAAAACAAAGCCAAACAAATGGCTGCAGACCGCCGTACCCAAGATTGGTTAGCTGAACCTGTAAAACGTATTGGTCAGGATGCAAATTCTCCAATCTATATCTTGGCTGCAACACAAACACGTTTGGCTGATATTGCTGAGGGTGAAGTTGTTGCTTCTCCAAACGATATTGCACGTTTAGGTTTTGCGATTGCTGCGGGTGTAAACGGTGATGCGATTCTTGGTTTAGATGATGATGCTAAAGCATTTGCACAAACCATTGCGGATACGTTAAAAGCTGCGAAAAAACCATTAATCATCTCGGGTACTAGCTTACAAGATGCTGCCATCATGGAAGCTGCTGCACAAGTTGCACAAAACCTAGGTGGAAATGCAGGCTTAACATTGACAGTTCCAGAAGTGAACTCAATGGGTATGGCTTTGTTTGGTGGTTTAAGCTTAGAACAAGCATTTGCTCAAGATTATGAGTCAATCATTATTGTTGAAAATGATTTGTTCCGCCGTTTACCTGCTGTACAAGTTCAGGCTGCTCTAGACAAAGCGCAAAGCGTGATTGTGCTTGATCACTCTGAAACTGAAACCGTAAAAGCAGCTGATGTTGTCTTGTCTGCTGCAAGCTTTGCAGAAGGCGATGGAACAGTGGTCAGCCAAGAAGGTCGTGCGCAACGCTTCTATCAAGTTTATGACCCAAGCTATTACAAACCAGAATATGCCATCAAAGAATCTTGGCGCTGGTTACATGCGATTGAAACGGGTGTGAAAGGTAAAGCGATCTCGTGGACATTGCTGGATGACGTAATTGAGTCTGTGGTCAAAAATGTTCCAGTTCTTGAAGCAATTCAAGATGTTGCACCTGATGCGGGTTACCGTGTTCATGGCTTGAAAATTGCCCGTGAACCACGTCGTTACTCTGGTCGTACTGCAATGCGTGCACCATTAAACGTACATGAGCCGAAACAACCTGTCGATGTCGATTCCGCATTAACATTCTCTATGGAAGGTTATGTTGGACCGCAAAATGCATCGTCATTGGTTCCATTTGCATGGGCACCGGGTTGGAACTCACCACAAGCTTGGAACAAATACCAAGATGAAGTGGGTGGTCATCTTAAAGGTGGTGATTCAGGCGTTCGTTTATTTGATCGCTTAGTAAAACGTCCTGCACGTAGCTATGTGGCGCCAACTGCGGTTGTGGCAAATCCAGAGAGTTTCCGTCTGGTTCCAATGCATCATATTTTCGCTTCAGGTGAATTTACGATTAAAACGCCGGTGATGGAATCGCGTATTCCAGAAGCGACTTTTGCTGTGGGCGAGCAAGATGCAGCACGTTTGAATGTTCAAGATGGGCAACAACTGACAGTTAAAGCAGGCGAAACGACGATTAGTCTTCCTGTGCATGTGATTGAATATTTACCAACAGGTTATATCGGTTATCCAGTCGGCCAAGCACCAACAGTTTCACTTGCTGAACCTGTATCTGTAACGGTAGGAGTGTAATCATGAATGAATCTTTACGCGCACTACCGACATGGGCACAAGACTGGCCAATCGCTTATTCAGTGATTCAAGCCATTGTGATTTTGTTGGTTGTGGTTTTACTGGCCGCTTTGATGTCATTTATTGAACGTCGTTTGCTGGGCTTATGGCAAGACCGTTATGGACCAAACCGTGTTGGTCCTGGCGGGATGTTCCAGATCGTTGCTGACATGCTGAAAATCATGTTCAAAGAAGACTGGACACCAAAGTTTGTAGATAAGTTAACCTTCCGTTTAGCACCAGCAGTGGCAATGGCGACTGCAGTACTGTCATTCATGGTTATTCCTGTTTCACCTTACTTAGGTGTTTCAGACATGAGTATCGGGCTATTGTTCTTTATGGCAATGGCAGGTATCGCAGTATATGCGGTGTTATTTGGTGGTTGGGCATCCAACAACAAATATGCGTTACTAGGTGGTCTACGTTCAGCAGCACAAACCATTTCTTATGAAGTCTTTTTAGGGATTTCATTGATGGGTGTGGTGGCAATTGCAGGTTCATTTAACTTGCGTGACATCGTAGAAGCACAACGTGATGTATGGTTTGTGATTCCGCAATTCATTGGTTTCATGATCTTCGTGGTTGCAGGTGTTGCGGTAACGCATCGTCATCCATTTGACCAACCAGAAGCTGAACAAGAATTGGCAGAAGGTTACCATGTCGAATATGGTGGTATGAAATGGGGGATGTTCTTCGTTGCTGAATACGTCAACATCATTCTAATTTCTGCACTGATCGTGACTTTATTCTTTGGCGGTTGGTTAGCACCATTTAATTTAAATATTCCATTCATTCCAGATGCGTTCTGGTTCATTGCGAAAACAGCATTCTTTGTAATGATGTTTGTCTTGGCACGTGGTTCTTTAATGCGTCCACGTTATGACCAAGTTATGAATTTTGGTTGGAAAGTGTGTTTACCACTTGCATTGGTCAACCTTTTGGTGACTGGTGCTGTGATTCTGATGAATCAGGCCTAGGACAGCAGGGAGTACAAAATGTATAAAATTCTAGCTGGCGTAGGATCAATTGTTCGTTCGTTGTGGATGGTGTTTAGCCATGTCACACGCAAACGCGATACGATTTTATATCCAGAAGTGCCAGCCGAACAAATCGTACCTCCACGCTACCGTGGTCGTATCGTATTAACACGTGACCCAGACGGTGAAGAGCGTTGTGTTGCGTGTAACTTATGTGCGGTTGCATGTCCTGTTGGTTGTATTTCATTGCAGAAAGCTGAAAAAGATGATGGACGTTGGTATCCAGAATTTTTCCGCATTAACTTCTCTCGCTGCATTTTCTGCGGTATGTGTGAAGAAGCATGTCCAACAACTGCCATTCAGTTAACACCAGATTTTGAGTTAGGCGAATATGTCCGTCAGGATCTTGTTTATGAGAAAGAAAACTTACTCATTTCAGGACCAGGTAAATACCCAGACTACAATTTCTACCGTGTAAGTGGTATGGCAATTGATGGTAAAGAAAAAGGTCAAGCGCAACGTGAAAGTGCGCCTGTAGATGTACGGAGCTTATTACCATGATGTGGCCATTTTATTTAATGGCTCTCGTGGCCATTGTTTCGACGATTCGTGTTGTGACCAACACCAATCCAGTACATGCTTTATTAAGTTTGATCGTTTCTCTACTTGCTGTTGCAGGGATCTTCTTGATCATTGGTGCACCATTTGCAGCTGCGCTTGAAGTGATTGTTTATGCGGGTGCGATCATGGTGTTGTTCGTATTCGTGGTCATGATGCTCAACCTTGGTCAACATACAGTTGACCAAGAACGTAAATGGTTGACTTCAGATGCTTGGGCTTATCCAGCACTCATGAGCTTCTTACTTGGCTTATGTTTGGTTTGGGTATTAGGTTCAGACTATACCCAACATGGTGCAGTACTTGGAACTCAAGTGATTGGACCTAAAGCAATTGGTCAAGCACTCTTTACCCACTATTTATTATTGGTTGAAGTTGCCGCAATGTTATTGCTTGCAGCATTGGTTGCAGCATTCCACTTAGGCAAACGTGAACCGAGTGCAGCAGAGGATAAACAGTAATGGGCAACATTCCTTTAGAACATGGTTTGATCGTCGCAACTATCCTTTTTGCACTGGGTTTTTACGGTGTAATGGTGCGACGCAACCTATTATTTATGTTAATGAGCCTTGAGATCATGATGAATGCAGCAGCATTGGCATTCGTTGTGGCAGGAAGTGCATGGGCACAACCTGATGGTCAAATTATGTTTATTTTGATCCTCACACTTGCTGCGGCAGAGGCTTGTATCGGTCTAGCGATCGTCCTCCAGTTCTATCATCGCTTCCATCATCTGGATGTAGATGCTGCTAGTGAGATGCGCGGATGAGTTATTTATATTTAACGATTTTATTTCCGCTGATTGGCTTTGTGCTTTTAGCGGCAGGACGTAATAAACTTCCTGAAAATGTAGCAGCAATTATTGGTGCGGGTTCTGTTGGCCTTTCTGCTTTATTTGCATTGATTGCAGGCATGGACTTTGTTAAGCAGGGTTCAGTTGCGCAAGCACAGCATTTATGGACTTGGTTCAATGTAGGCGGTTTTGCACCGGGTGTAAGTTTGCATCTTGACGGCTTGTCATTGTTAATGATGGGCATGGTGACAGGTGTAGGTTTCCTGATTCACATCTTTGCAACTTGGTACATGCGTGGTGAAGAAGACTTCGCACGTTTCTTCTCATACTTCAACTTATTCGTTGCAAGCATGTTGGTGCTTGTATTGGGTGACAACTTAGCGTTGTTATTCTTAGGTTGGGAAGGCGTAGGTCTGTGTTCTTACCTGTTGATTGGTTATTACTACCAAAACCCTGCAAATGGTTTTGCGGCAATTAAAGCATTTACAGTAACGCGTGTTGGTGATGTATTCTTACTGATCGCATTGTTCTTGCTTTACCAACAATTTGGTACTTTACACATCGGCACGATTGTTGCCAATGCTTCACAAGTTCTCGCACTTGATCATAACTTGGCATTGATCACGTCATTGATGTTGTTCTTGGGTGCAGCAGGTAAATCTGCGCAAATCCCATTACAAACATGGTTGGCAGATGCAATGGCTGGTCCGACACCAGTATCTGCATTGATCCATGCTGCAACAATGGTTACCGCTGGTATCTACTTATGTTGCCGTATGTTCTCTGTGTTTGAAATGACACCAGAAGTGATGCAGTTCATTTCGATTACGGGTGCTGTAACATTGTTGGTTGCTGGCTTTGCGGCTTTGGTTCAAACAGATATCAAACGTATTCTGGCTTACTCTACTATGAGTCAGCTCGGTTATATGTTTATGGCTGTGGGTGCAGAAGCGTATCAAGCAGGTCTGTTCCATATGCTTGCACATGCATTCTTTAAGGCATTATTGTTCTTGTCTTCTGGTGCGGTGATCTTGGCTTACCATCATGAACAAAACATCTTTAAAATGGGTGGCTTGTTCTACAAAAACAAATTCTTATTTGCTTGCTTCGCGATTGGTGGTGGTGCACTTGCTGCAATTCCATTTATCACGATCGGCTTCTTCTCAAAAGATGCAATCTTGGGTGCTGTTTGGGCGCAAGGTCAATCTGTCGCATTGTATAACTCATTGTATTGGGTTGGTGTTGCGGGTGCATTCTTAACTTCGATTTATACATTCCGTTTAATTTGGGTTGTATTCTTCGGTGAAGAAAAAACACATTATCACGAAATCAAAGGTGCAACGTATTGGGCGCCTTTAGGTATCTTGGCTGTTCTTTCAACAGGTTTGGCTTACTTCTTAAAAGCGCCAGTGATGAACATTTTAAATGCAGCACATATCCCTGCATTTGAGGTTTCTCAAGCGATTGAAGAAGGAATGCATGGTGCAGAACACCTTGCAGTCGGTATCGCATTGGTCGGTTTAGCTGTAGGCGTGGTGTTATTTGCTTTCGCTTATAAAGCGGTGCAAGGTTTTGCAGCCACTTCATTTGGTGCTGGACTTGCAAATATCTGCCGTAATGCATTTGGTTTCGATTCTTTATATAACCTTGTATTTGTTCAACCTTATTTACTCATTGCGAAAATTTTAGGTCGTGACCCAATTGATGGTTTATGGCTGGTATTACCTGCGATCGTAAATAGTGGGAATAAATTTACAAGTACCCGTCAAACAGGTTCATTACGTGAATATGCATCAAGTATGTCACTCGGTGTAGTGGTATTGCTGATGATCTTGATCGTGATTCAGGTAGTGGGGAAATAAGATGGAAATCACAAACAATTGGATTTTACCCGCACTGATTCTTGTACCTTTTATTGCAGGTTTCGCGTGTTGGTTGGTCGATAAACTTGATAAACATTTGCCACGTTATATCGCATTAGTCGGTATGCTCGTTACATTGGGCTTAACACTGATTTTGTGGAAACAAGGTGGCTTTAGCTATGAGTTGGGGGCAAAGACTCCAACTTGGGCAGCAGAATTTTATTTACCTTGGATTAAATCACTTGGTATTAACATTCATTTGGCTGTAGATGGTCTTTCATTGCTAATGGTGGGATTGACTGCATTACTGGGTGTACTTGCAGTGGGTTGTTCATGGGGTGAAATTCAAAAGAATGTCGGCTTCTTCCACTTAAACCTGTTATGGTCTTTGGGTGGGGTAATCGGGGTTTTCCTTGCAATTGATATGTTCTTGTTCTTCTTCTTCTGGGAGATGATGTTAGTCCCTATCTACTTCTTGATCGCACTTTGGGGTCATAAAGGCGCAGACGGTAAATCACGTGTTTATGCTGCAACCAAGTTCTTTATCTATACCCAAGTCGCAGGCTTGATCATGCTCATCGGGATCTTAGGCTTAGTGGTCTACGGTTCTCAGATGTCAGGTACGATTAGCTTTGACTATAACTACTTACTTGCTGTTGCAAACACTTTAGATGCTCAGGCACCACATATTGCCTATGCATTGATGATCTGTTTCTTTATTGGTTTTGCGGTCAAGCTTCCAGTATTTCCATTACACGGTTGGTTACCAGATGCCCATGCACAAGCACCTACAGCAGGTTCTGTAGACTTAGCGGGTATCTTGATTAAAACTGCTGCGTACGGTTTACTGCGCTTTGTATTGCCATTCTTCCCAGCAGCATCTGCACAATTTGCTGATATTGCGATTATTTTAGGTTTGATTGGTATTTTCTACGGCGCTTGGTGTGCTTTCCAGCAAACAGATATGAAACGCCTGCTTGCTTATACTTCTATTTCGCATATGGGTTTCGTATTACTTGCACTTTATGCCGGTAATATTCTGACATTCCAAGGCTTAATGATCATGATGTTGGCACATGGCTTGTCATCTGCTGCATTGTTCATTATGTGTGGTCAAGTGTATGAACGCTTACATACCCGTGACTTACGTTTGATGGGTGGTATTCGTGGTCAATTCCAGTATTTACCATTCTTCTTGATGTTCTTTGTCTCTGCGCTTGTGGGTATTCCAGGTCTAGGTAACTTTATTGGTGAATTCCTGATCTTGATGGGTTCATTCGCTAAGTTCCCAACATTTACCATCATTGCGGCGATTAGCTTGGTCTTTGCTGGTCTTTATGGTCTGATCCTGATCCACAAAGCTTTATTTGGTACGCCAAATGAAGAACAGAAAAAGCATTATGAAAGTCCATTAAAAGACTTGAATGTACGTGAAACAGTAATTCTATTGATCTGTGCATTTGGCTTATTATGGTTAGGTGTGTATCCACAAAGCTTCCTTGATATTTCTCACTCAAGTATGGCGTGGTTATCAAATAGCTATATTCCAGTTCAAGAAGTTGTTGATGCGGCACAACAAGTCGTATCTCAACAAAATGTGGAGATCCAATAGTCATGAACTTCACTATGTCATTTTCGGGTCTCATGCCTTTAGCACCAGTTTTTATTGTTGCTTTAACCGCTGTAGTGGTGATGATCCTAACCTCGATCAAGCGTAATCATAATTTGATTGCGACTGCATCGGTGGTGGGTCTAAACCTTGCTGCAATTGATATTTTATTCATGATGTTTGGTGGTTCATTTGCACCATCAAATGTGATGAACATGTTTGTGGTTGATCCATTTACATTGTTTTATCAATTTATTGCAGTAGTTGCTGCACTCGCATGCTGTACGTTATCTCACGCTTATATTGAAACGTATAAAGATAATCGTGAAGAGCTTTATATCTTGATGTTGATCTCTGTAACAGGAGCAATGTTAATGGTGGCAAGTTCTCATTATGCATCGTTCTTTATTAGCTTAGAGCTTTTGTCAATTCCTGTGTATGGCTTATTGGCATATACGCATCAGCGTGGAAAATCGCTAGAAGCAGGCGTAAAGTATTTGGTACTTTCTGCAACAGCTTCAGCAATCTTGTTGATGGGTATGGCATACGTCTATGCTTATACAGGGACATTGTCATTTACTGACTTCCCAGGTTTGTATGGAAATCAGTTAGCACAAGCGCAACAAATTGCGTCTTTGGCTGACTTTATTGAACAGTTAAAAGGTTTCCTTGCTCAACCGATGATTTTGTTGGGTTCAGGATTAATCGTGATTGCGATTGCGTTTAAATTATCGCTTGCGCCATTTCATAAATGGACTCCAGATGTTTATCAAGGTGCGCCTGCGCCAATCGCGACCTATCTTGCAACTGTTGCTAAAGTTGCAACCATTGGTTTATTGGTACGCTTTATTTTAAGTTCAGGTTTCATTCTTGTACCGTCTATCGTGACTGTATTAACTGTGATCGCTGTACTTTCGATTTTAGTCGGGAACTTCCTTGCATTACGTCAAGTCAACTTAAAACGAATTTTGGGTTATTCATCAATCGCCCATTTTGGTTATTTATTGATTGCTTTGATTAGTTTAGGTTATGCAAGTTTAGGTAGTGTAAGTGTCTATGTGGTGACTTATACCTTAACTACGATTGGTGCTTTTGGTGCTGTCGCGTTAATGTCAAGCCCATATAACAATGTTGATGAAGCCGAGTCGCTTGCGGATTACCGTGGTTTATTCTGGCGTCGTCCAGTACTGACTGCGACGTTAACAGTGATGATGCTTTCTCTTGCAGGGATTCCATTGACCGCTGGTTTCATTGGTAAGTTTATGGTGGTGATTGCTGCTGTAACCACAGAACATTGGTTCTTGGCGGCGATGGTTGTGGTGGGTAGTGGTATTGGTTTGTATTACTACTTACGTGTGATGATCGTGATGTATATGACTCCACCAGATAATCCTCGTATTGATGCAGTTGATCATTGGGGACAAAAAGTGGGTGGTTTGATGGTGCTCGGCGCTGCTGCTTTGGTATTGATCATTGGTGTTTATCCAGATCCAATCATCAACTTGGCGTTGAAATCAGAAATTTTATCTCCTTTACATTTCTTGATGAGCCAACAACACTAATCGCAATAAAATCCTGCTATTAACAAAAAAAGCCCTCATTCGTTGAGGGCTTTTCTTATCTCTGATATAAAAAACATTTATAATAATGGAAATTTACTTTTATCCTTTTAGGTGTCCTCCCGTGTCTATTCAAGAAATTCGTCATCCACTTATTCGTCATAAATTAGGTTTATTACGCCGTGCTGACATTAGTACTAAGAATTTCCGTGAACTCGCTCAAGAAGTAACCATGCTTTTAACTTATGAAGCAACCAAAGATTTACCTGTGTGTGATCATGAGATTGATGGCTGGAATGGTAAAGTCACAGTAGACAGAATTGCAGGTAAAAAAATCACTGTCGTGCCGATTTTACGTGCTGGTATTGGCATGTTAGAAGGTTTTTTAAATCTCATCCCAAGTGCTAAAGTTTCAGTTCTCGGTTTAGAACGTGATGAAGAAACATTGGAAGCGCGTACTTATTATAAAAAATTGGTTCCAGATGTACAAAATCGTTTAGCCATGATTATTGACCCGATGTTGGCGACAGGTTCATCTTTGGTTGCTGCGATTGACGTATTGAAAGCAAGTGGCTGTAAAGATATCCGTGTTATGGTTTTGGTTGCAGCGCCTGAAGGGATTAAACGTGTTGAAGCCGCGCACCCAGATGTGACGATTTTTACCGCTTCAATTGATCAAGGTTTAAATGAACAAGGTTATATCGTGCCAGGTTTAGGGGATGCTGGAGATAAAATTTTTGGTAGTGTGCAAAAAGATTAAAATTTAGTATGATCAAAGGAGGCTATAGGGGGCCTCCTTTTTAATGCTGAGAATAAAAAATGTTCAGAAAAGGGACTGTAACCTTTTTCGATAATGATCTAGGGAAAGGTCTAATTGAATTAAATGATCATCATCAACAAGTTGTTTTTAAATTAGAAGATTTTTCAAATCAATTGCTTCTTCCTCAAATTGGTGAGCGGATTAAATGTGTCGTTTTAGAGCAGAGTGATGGTTTATTTGCCAAATTTATCGTACGTTTAGATCATAAAAATTATGTGAGTGATCAAAAAAATTCCTCGATAGCACATCTTTATTCAGAAAACGCCTATGAGCATATTAGAAATGTTCGCAAAGCGCTTAAAAAGAGAAGGGTACTGGCTGATGAAGGCTTATTGCCCCCTCAAATGAAAACTCAGGCGAAGCAAGCCAGTTTACCTGATACTATTCTAGATATTGACTTGGTTGTAGCAGATCAAAAAGTAACAGTTATTGAACCCATTCAAACAATAATCAATGATCCTGCAATCGAAGAATGGGGCGGAAACTTAAATCAAGCCAAAGAGATTGAACCTGTAACGCAAACACAAGTTGACCTTTCTGTTAAAGTTATCCAGAATACTGAATTGAAAGACGAAACTCATACATTTGATAACATTAAACCCGTTGAAGAAATTCATGCAATTGCTGTTGTCGATGTGGGTGAGGCGAATCAAAACATTGAAATTGTGGAGGGGGATCAGAGCCCCGCGTTGCTGAGCTCACTAGATGTGGTGGAGAATGGTCAAAATTTTAAAGGGGATAATTTATATTTTAACAGCCAGATTGATCGGCAGTTGCTTGAAAAGCATATGGATTTAACTGCATTTCAACGTTTAATTCAAAAGTTGAAAGTTAAATTTTTATATTCCAAACGCAAACAAGCTGTAAAGAAAATTCGATCTGAAAAACGCAAGACTTTGAATCCTTGGGTGGCGATCGTCGCTGTGGTGATATTCATTGCGGTAAGTTCTGTGATGTATGCAATGGATCGTTATAAGCAGTACAAAGTTGAGGCTGAAATGAGACTTCAACAATATCAACAAGAACAAAAGGACAAGATTAAACAGCAGAAACGAAAGGCATATTCACACTAAACATCTGAAACGAGTTGAATATATTTTACGATTCATACTTATTTTAAAAGAGAAGTTATATGTTTTATTTGGGGCAAATCATTGAATATCATCGTGATAAAGGTTACGGACTTTTATTGGATCATAATTCAGCGCAATCTGTAATATTTTATATCGCTGATTTTCCAAAAGAAGGTGGTCAACCGAAAAAAGGCGAAACCATAAAATATGTAATCATCAATGCACATGGAACATTGAAAGCACATCAAATGATTCGTTTAGATGTTGCGATGAGTAATGACTTAAAAAATAAAAAGATCAATATTGATAAGCAAAAAAATATTTTAAGACGAAGCAAGAATGAAGGGCAGAAATTCGGTTTTATGTCTGTGGTGATTTTGGTGATTGTTTTTGGTTTCGTATATTTTAGCTTTGCCACATGGAATCAATACCAAACCTATCAGGAAGAACAACATGCTAAATTTGCGCTGTTAGAACAACAACAGAAGCAAATCGTTGAGCAACAGCGTAAAGACATTGGTTATGTCAAACCTGTAAAGTTTAGTGAAAAATCTCAAAATGCGTTAAATAGCCATCATCACTCAGCGCAAAAAGAGGATGAAGGAGTATCGGTACAAAGCAACACCACTGTATCGACAACAGCATCAACGGAAAAATCACCTTATCAATGCGATGGTCGTACCCATTGTAGCCAAATGACATCTTATGATGAGGCGGTATTTTTTATTAAAAATTGCCCCAATACGCAAATGGATGGTAACCATGATGGTCGACCATGTGAACGGCAATTTGGTAAATAGCTTTTAAGTTAAGCGTTATAAAAAAAGCTCCAAAAATAGGAGCTTTAGTTTTAACTATTTTCACAAAATTTTAGGAAGGCTCTTAAGCCCGGTCCTTGGTACTTTTGACGATGTACCAGCATATATAGCGGGCGAGCAAGTTGCCAGAATGGTGTATTTAAAATCACCAATTGTCCTTTGTCGAGCAAAGGCTGAATTGCCAATTTAGAAATACATGACATTCCTAGACCACCAGCAACGATTTTTAAAATCGCTTCATTATGACCTAGGGTTAAGCGGATATTGGCATCTTCAAGATCTTTTAGAATGGCATTGTCAAAGACTTCACGTGTTCCAGAACCTTCTTCACGTAAAATCCATTCAACATGCTGGAAGTCAGACTGTTTTAATTCACGATGTAAATTTGCCAGTGGATGATTAGGTGAACAGCATACCGCGAGTTCGTCATCGCGCCAGTGAATACATTGAAGTTGCGGTAAGAAGCATGACCCTTCAATCAATGCCAAATCGAGTTGGAATTGGTTGACTGCCTCAATCATTTGGCGGGTATTACCGACTTGGAGCTGTAAATGCGCTTGAGGTTGAACTTGTAAAAAGTTTGCCATTAAGTCGGGCATTAAATAATCACTGATGGTCAGTGTTGCACCAATCCGTAAATCAATACTTTGTAGTTCACCCTTGGCTGCTTGTTCAAAGGCTTCACAGCGACCTAAAATTTCTAAAGCTTGAGGAAGTAAGAAGCGACCAAGATCATTAAGCTGTAAGCGCTTACCTAGACGATCGAAAAGCGGAGCACCCAGTCCATCTTCTAAATCTGCCAAAGCCATACTTGCCGCACTTTGAGTCAACCGAACCGCATCACTTGCTTTGGTCACGGTGCCTTCTTGAGCGACAGCAACAAAAACCGCCAACTGGCGTAAAGTCATTCGCATAAGTAGAGCCTTAACATTTTAATATTCATAGATTATATAGTCATGCTACCATGAGGACTATGTTTCATGCCACGAAGAAATCATGTCAATTGAAAAATTTAGCATAGAAAAGGTTTTGTCTGTTCAGCGTTGGACCAATACACTTTTCAGTTTCACCATGACTCGACCTGCCCATTTTAAGTTTACCGCAGGGCAATTTGCTCGCATTGGTTTAAAAGTGGGTGATGATTTGGTGGTAAGGGCATATTCCGTAGTTTCATCCCCATTTGATGAAACACTCGAATTTTTTTCAATCGTTGTTCCTGATGGTGCATTTACCTCCAATTTACAGCATTTACAAGTTGGTGATGAGCTTTATTTGGAAAAAATCCCCTATGGATTCTTAACTTTAGCACGTTATCAATTGCCGCTGCCTAAAGATTTGTGGTTATTGGCAACAGGTACAGGTTTAGCGCCGTTTATTTCGATGCTACAAGATTTTGAAACTTGGTCAAAGTACGAAAAAATTAATCTGGTGTATAGCGTAAGAACTGAATCTGAATTGGCTTACGTCGATCGGATTCAAGAGATAGCCCAGCTTTTTGGTGAGGGGCATACAGGTTTTAAATTTATCCCGATTGTTACGCGTGATCCCAATGCAGCCTTGCATGATCGCTTACCAATTTTGATTGAAAATGGTGAATTGGAAAAAGCCGCTGATTTAAAATTCAATGCAGATACCACTCATGTCATGCTATGTGGAAATCCACAAATGGTAGATGACACCAAAGCCGCATTAAAAGCCCGTGGTTTGACGATGAATCGTCGCGGTGAAGGCAATATTGCTGTAGAGAATTATTGGTAAATCACTGGATCGGCATCAGCAATTGTATCAATCGTTTTAGATGAGAGACGCGGCTAAGCATCTTCTCTTTAATTCTTTCATGTCAGAACCAAATATTTTTTAGCTAAAAGAGGATTGCTGAGTGTGTGGTGTATATGCTGTTAATCGCTCGGTTGAATAAGCTTTTGCATCAACACGTGTATCTTGATTGAGCATCAATTGTCTTAATAACTGTGCTGAAGCAGGTCCCATACATAAGCCATTACGGTAATGTCCAAAATTTGCCCATAAATTATTCAGTTCAGGCATTTTTCCAATATATGGAATGCCTGTTGGTGAACTTGGACGCAATCCTGCCCATTGTTTGACGATGGGGAAGTTTGCTAATTCAGGGACCATCTCGATACAGGCTTTATAAATATTTTGTTGTGTTTGTACATTTGGACGCTTATCAAATCCGATATGGTCCATGCTTGAACCGCATACGATATGACCATCTAGGCGTGGGATCAAATACATCACATTGTTCATACACATGGTGGGTAACCAGTTTTCAGGGGTTTTAAATAACATCATTTGTCCCTGAACAGGCTCTACTGGGATCGAAAGCTGTAATTGATCTGCCCAGCAATTTGACCATGCACCCGTTGCAATCACAAATTGGTCTGCGACAAAATGTTGTCCATTGGCACTTTCAACAGACTGAATTTTTTGATTTTGAATATTAAATTTTTCGATCCATGTATTTTCATACACTTCAACTTGAGGGTGTTGTTTGAGGTAGCTAATCAGTGATTTAAGAAGTCGCGGATTTCTAACATTGGCTAGATGTGGAAAATAAATTGCATGTTGAAACTGTGCTGAAATATGGGGGTTGACGGTTTCAAGCTGCTCTCTTTGCAGGTATTCACAATGCTGCATGGGGTCTTGATACTGGTCTTTATAATTCAGTCCAAGTTCAAAATCTGCTTCGTCAAAAATTAACATTCCCGTGTCATGGATTTGAAAGTCTATCCCTGTTTTAGGTTGTAGTTTCTCATTCCATTGTTGGTAAAGTTGTTTGCCGTGTTGTGCCAGATGATTGACTTCATTGGGATATCTCCACGGATACATGGGTGACAGAATACCGCCACCCGCCCATGAAGCAGCATGTCCAGCATGTTGTTGATCGAACAGGGTGATGGTGCAGCCTTGTTCAACAAGCTCAAGCGCGCTGAGTAAGCCACTTACTCCAGCACCAATAATGGCGATATGCATTGTGTATTCTGTACCAATTTAGATTTTTAATCCCCACCTGCAAAAGCAATACTGCTTATCTTTTGAAAGAGGGGACTTTCCATTCACGACTGAATCAGTAATGGGCAGCTCCCTTTTTAAAAGGTGAGGAACCATGAGTTCAATAAGGGAGGGATGATTTACTTCATCTCTTTTAATTGACGTGCTGCATCTTCCGCATAATAGGTCCAAATACCATCTGCCCCTGCACGACGGAAGCACATCAATGATTCCATAATCACGCTTTCAGATAACCAACCATTTTGGATAGCTGCTGCAAGCATGGCATATTCACCACTGACTTGATAAACAAAGGTCGGGACACCAAAAGTATCTTTAACTTCACGTACTACATCCAAATATGGCATACCCGGTTTAACAATCACCATGTCCGCGCCTTCTTGAATATCGAGGGCGATTTCATGTAGTGCTTCAGCACGATTACCGACATCCATTTGGTAGTTATACTTATTACCACCTTTTAGGTTGGATGATGAGCCAACTGCATCGCGGAAAGGGCCGTAGAAACTAGATGCGTATTTTGCAGAGTACGCCATGATGCTGGTATAAATAAAATCGTTACTTTCTAAAGCTTGGCGGATTGCACCAATACGGCCGTCCATCATGTCACTTGGCGCGATCACATCTGCACCTGCTTCAGCATGGCTTAAGGCTTGTTTGATCAGGCATTGAACTGTTTCATCATTTAATACATAGCCTGTATCATCAATAATGCCGTCCTGACCATGTGTGGTATAAGGATCTAATGCACCATCCGTGATGAGTACCATCTCAGGTAGTTCTTTTTTTAACAAACGTAAAGTATTTTGAACTAAACCGTCTTCATGCCACGCAGCTTCAGCTGTTAAACTTTTGTCTTGTTGTGGTGTAACGGGGAATAAGGCAAGTTTTGATACACCAAGTTCTAATAGGGTTTCTGCTTTTTTCAACAATAAGTCTGCTGACAATCGTTGAACATTTGGCATACTTGGTACATCTTGGCTTTGGTTTTGTCCCGGAAGTACAAATACTGGATAAATGAGATGATCTGCTGTGAGTTGAGTCTCTCTTACCATTGCTCGAAGCTTATCGTTTTTACGGATACGGCGCATACGAGTAGCTGGAAAAGCAGGACGATTGAACGTATAAGTCATAACAATCTCGATGTTCAGTATTAAACTAGGCATATATTGTAGCCCTTTCATATATTTTTTGGGAAAAAGCTGAAAATTTTTCTCAATATTGGTTTCGAAATGATGATGAGTGATTCTTCTAAAACTGATTCTGCGCCTAGCGAATCGCAAAAAAAGTGGACTGGTAATTTACATTTAGGTGCGAAAGCAGATCTAAATGTGGTGCTTAACCAACTCACTAAAGCGTTTAATGGTTCGCCTTATTTTTCACATAACAATATGCAAATGCGTGTTGTTAATGATGAGATTGAAGGCTATATCGAAATGAAACCGTATTTGATTGGCAATGTCGCATTTCAAATTTTACATGGTGGTGTGGCCGCGACATTGCTGGATAGTATTGGTGGAATTGTGGCAATGGGGGAGCTGTATAAACGTGCAGAGCCAGACCAGTTGCCAGACACATTAAAGAAAGTATCTCGTTTAGCAACAGTTGATATGCGTGTGGATTATCTTGCACCTGGGCGCGGTGAATACTTTATTGCCAAAGCTGAAACCTTGAGAATGGGGCGTAAAGGTTGCACCATGCGTATGACCATGTTCAACAATGAAGGTAAGGCGATTGCAACAGCCATTGCTTCTTATGCCTATTGATCAAGCTGACTAAGTGTACTAATCAGTACACTTTTGTATTCATTGTGTCAATATAAGCCAGTAAAATACATATTTTGCTGGCTTATTTTTTTTCAAAAAAATATGAATATCAATAAGATTGACCTCTTTTATAAAGATAAACTATAGAGTAATATTTTTATTCTCATAATATGATTTTTACCTGTAAAATTGGGCACCACAATTTTAAGAAGTTGACTTATTCAACCATCAAGCAACGTCATATAGATATGATTAAGCAGTTTTTCAGTTTATATCTCCAAAATGCAAAGATGTTTTGACAAGTCCAAGTAAGCTAGGAACATGCGATGACTGACGCGCAAACGACGAATGCCTCTCCAAATGATGAAAATCAAGCGCAAGCGGATTTGGAAGCCAAACAAAAACGTAAAAAAATGCTGAAGATTTTTGCCATTATTGTTGTTGTAGCTGCAATTCTATATGCAATTTGGGCTTTTATTTTTGGCAATATTGTTGAAACGGATAATGCCTATGTCGGTGCTGAAACTGCTGAAATCACTTCGATGGTCAGCGGACAAGTTGCTGAGGTTTTGGTCAGTGATACTCAACAAGTGAAAAAAGGCGATGTACTTGCGATTATTGATAATCGTGATGCAAAAATCGCTGTTGCAGAAGCTGAAGCGGCGTTGACCAAAGCCAAGCGTCAATATACACAAAGCTCGGCAAATAGCAGTTCATTGTCCTCACAGATTTTAGTCAGTGCAGATGATATTAACAGTGCCAAAGCACAAGTGGCGCAGGCCGATGTGGCATATCAACAAGCACAGCAAGAATTTGCCCGCCGTCAGCAGTTAAGTGCCACAGGTGCAATCTCTAAAGAAGAATTTAGCAAAGCACAAAGTGCTTTAAACAATGCCAAAGCAAATGTTGATGTGGCAAAAGCAGCATTGGCGCAAACAGAATCTAAGCGTAAAGCTGCACAAAGTAATTTAGATGCCAATGAAGCTTTAATTCGGGGGACCTCACAAAGTTCAACCCCTGATGTATTGGTGGCTCAAGCTAAACTTGATCAAGCACTTTTAGATTTACAACGTACAGAAATTAAAGCGCCGTTAGATGGTGTGATTGCTCGTCGTAGTATTCAAGTGGGGCAGCGTATTGCACCTGGGACAAGTTTGATGAAAGTGGTGCCTTTGGCTGAACTTTATGTGGATGCAAACTTTAAAGAAAGTCAGTTGCAAAATGTGAAAGTTGGTCAGAAGGCAACCCTCACTTCAGACCTCTATGGCAAGAAAGTAGAGTATCACGGTACGGTGATCGGCTTTTCTGGTGGTACAGGTTCAGCATTTGCGTTGATTCCTGCACAAAATGCGACAGGTAACTGGATTAAAGTGGTTCAACGTCTACCTGTACGTATCAAACTTGATCCTAAAGAGTTGGCTGAGCATCCATTACGTGTGGGTTTATCCATGAATGCTGAGGTTGATACCTCTTCAGCGAAGTAATCACTTATGAATACAGCAACGTTTCAAAGTGAGCTTAAAGGTGGGCGCTTACTTCTTGCCGCCTTCTTTTTAGCACTTGCCAATTTTATGGTCGTATTGGATATGACCATTGCCAATGTTTCGGTGCCCCATATTACCGGAAGTTTAGCAGTATCAAGTTCTCAAGGGACTTGGGTGATCACCTCCTATGCCGTTGCTGAAGCCATCTGTGTACCTTTAACCGGTTGGCTTGCAGGACGTTTTGGCGCTGTTCGGGTATTTACCATCAGTCTGATTGGCTTTACCACATTTTCAATTCTTTGTGGCTTATCCAATAGCTTAGCGATGTTAGTGATCTGTCGTATCGGACAAGGTTTATTTGGTGGTCCAATCATGCCACTCAGTCAAACTTTGTTGATGCGTATTTTCCCACCCGAAAAGCATTCCCAAGCAATGGGGATGTGGGCAATGACGACGGTTGTTGGACCTATTCTAGGCCCTATTTTAGGCGGTACGATCAGTGATAACTGGTCATGGCATTGGATTTTCTTTATCAATATTCCAGTGGGTGTGATTTGTGCTGTTGGGGTGATGCGTCTATTAAAAGTTGCTGAAACACCAATTGCTAAACTCCCGATTGATACCATTGGCCTAACGCTGCTGATTGTTTGGATTGGCGCATTACAGTTAATGCTCGATTTGGGGCATGAGCGAGATTGGTTTAACAACAGCTTTATTTGTATTTTGGCTGTGATTTTGGTGGTTGGATTTATTGCCTTTTTCATCTGGGAATATTATGAAAAACATCCCATCGTCAATATACAAATTTTCCGATACCGTGGTTTTACCATCGCAACAATCTCATTGGCTTTTGCCTTTGCGGCATTCTTTGGCAGTATTGTACTTATTCCACAATGGTTACAGATTAACTTGGGCTATACCGCATCTTGGGCAGGTTATCTGACTGCGACAATGGGCTTTGGTAGCTTGATGATGTCGCCTGTGGTTGCCAAACTTGCGACTAAATATGACCCTAGAGCCTTGTCGAGTTTTGGGCTGATGATTTTGGGTGGCGTCACATTAATGCGTTCATTTTGGACCAGTGATGCTGACTTTATGGCGCTGGCATTACCACAGATTATTCAAGGTTTTGCGGTACCGTTCTTCTTTATCCCACTGTCTAATATTGCTTTAGGTGTGGTTCGTCCAGATGAGGTGGCTTCTGCTGCGGGTTTGATGAACTTTATGCGAACCATGGCAGGGGCAATTGGCGCATCTATTGCGGTGACCATTTGGGATGATCATACTAAGCTGGCACGCAGTGAAATCGTGTCGACCATGCATATTGAGGAAACTCAGCGTAACTTGGTCAACAGTGGCTTTAGTCCTGAAATGGCGTTGGGTACCATTTCCAACTTGGTGGATAAAGAGGCTTTAACGCTTTCGGTTAATCATGTGTTTTTGATTTTTGCGATGATCTTTATTTTCGCAGGATTGATTATTTGGTTATGTCCAAAACCGAAAGGGAATGTCGGCGCAGGGCATGCACATTAGAATTTAAGTTGTATAGAAGCCTACTGAAAAGTGGGCTTTTTTATCGCTGCAATGACAACAGATCAAGACAAATTTTTGCTATTTTATCTATTGATCAAGATCAGGGTATAATACAGCGATTGTGTACCGCGATGAGTAATATGTATGAAGCCTGAATTCCAGCAAGGAAAAATTAAACAATACGATGCCGATAGAGGCTTTGGCTTTATTGGTGGACTTGAGCAAGATATTTTCTTTCATATTTCGGATTTTCCGCTTGCAGAGGGTGAGCCAAAGCGAAATGAAAGAGTTAAATTTATCGTTGTTGAAAATAACGGAAAGTTAAAAGCAACCAGAATTGAGCGTGTTGAAGATCAATCAGCAAAGGCTAAAAAGACCAGAATTGTTGAAAACAATAAGTCGATTACCAATAATTTGTTGTCTAATTTTAGAAAGTAATAGGCGTATAGATTTAGGCCATTTTATTTTTGGATTATTGGATCGTAGTTTTTAGATAAATCCCTTTAATTGAAGGGATTTTTTAACTAAAATTTTACAAAAACTCTCGCAATTTCTTATGGATAATAAATTTTAATTTAACTGACATCTTCATAATAACCATTATTAATTGTTTCTTCTATAGCATGATAAAGCTCATTGAGATTAGGATGTTTAGTATAGCTTGCCAGCTTAACCTTTAGACTTGAGGAGTTGATTTGCATTATATGTGTACATTCCTTATCGAGAATTTTAGCAATATATTGAGCATAACCTTTTAATAATATTAAAAGTTCATTTTTCCCTGAGATAATTTTTTTATAATCCTTAATATTTAGAGTGTTAATATAATGATTAACTTTATTGAAATCACTATAAAATTGCTGATCGCCAATCTGGCTTATAATTAGGTTTTTTATTTCAGTAAAGTTTTTTGAAATGGTATCTGAATTAATTGTTGTGTAATAATTATTTTTGAATGTGTATATTGAGTTATCGAATCTCGTGATAGTAGTTATATTTAATTGGTGTTTATAAATGATTGCAAAAAGCTTATATATCTCAATAAAATGTAAGGAGTTAGTGTTTAAAAATAAATCTAGCTCTAATGTTTTTTTAATGAGCTCTATATCATCAATTTTGCCTGATTCATTTGAAATAAAATGTGAAACTGCATCCTCATCAAACAAATAATTTTCGATACAATATACATTATGTTGAAAAAGTGATTTAAATTTAACTTTTTGACAAAGGACAATATCTAAATCACCATCTATTATATATATTTCTTTTGATTTTTTAAATTTTTTTTCTTGACATGCTTTAATAACTTCAGTTTTTTTCCCTAAAGGTACAATATTGTCAATATTTATTGTTGGGAATTTTCTCTCCAATAGTTTTTTATAAAAATTTCGCATACCACTTGCTGTATCTTCTATATAAATAGTAACATCGCTTACTTCAAAAAATAAAGCACCCATGAGTTTTTTTTCATCATAATTATACAGATAGTCATTTATGTTAAAGTTTTTCATTTTATTCACCTGTAATATCTTGACTATCATTTGTAAGTGGAATTAAATTTTTATTTAAAAACATAATCTTATTTGTATATGATGAAATGATAGAAGGTGAGTGAGTTGCAACAATTAGCTGTATATTATTACCTGAATCAATGATGGATTCGATTAATAGTCTTTGCCATGAAATATGTAGAGAAAGCTCAGGTTCATCAATTATAAAGACCTTTCTACTAGTGATATTTTCATTAAATATTAGATTACCAATAATAATAATTAATTGTTTTTCTCCAGAAGAAAGAGCATTCGTTTCAAATTTTTTATTACTATCTTTTATATTTATTGATATTTTACCATTGAAGGCTATTTTTAATGTTTTCCCTGTTGGTTCAAAAAATTTATTTATTGTAGTATTGAAGTTTAATATTTTTTCAAAACTTTCACTTTGTTTTTTCTCATATTCAGATAGCGCATTTACAATTTTTTCTAATCTTATTAATTCATTTTTATTTTCATATATTTCTGAGGCAAATTGATCTTTTATTTCGTTGAATTTCTTGCTATTTAATAAGTCAATAGTTTTTTTGCTATAACCTGAATAAAAATCTAGTTTTTTTCAATTAAATTAATAATTTCTTCATTAAATTCTAGCAGTTTAAGAGAGTATTTGATTTTTTCAATTTTTTCAAAAGCTGAATATAAATCATGCATACTAAAATCTGAGTCAGAAGTATTGCTATCAAGAAGAATATGTAAAAGTTTATTTCTTAATTTCCTGTTGGCACCTGTCATTCTTAAGCGATGAGTACTTTGAGCATGATAAATTAAGCTTTCGACATTTTGTAAGGGATCTTCTTTATCTAAATTACCCGAAGGTTTATTTGCTAAAAATTTTTCCAATATACTATCGTATTCTTTTTGAGGTTGGTTAAATGTAAATCTTCTGTCTAAAGATAAAAACATTGGTAATTTAATAAAAGACATTTTTTCTTCACCAAATTTATTTTTCTCTATATCGAAGTCAAATAAATCAGAATTTCTGAAGAATATTTTGTAGTTAACGTTTTGTGCTTCACAAATTAATCTAAAAGATATTAGGTTATCTTTTTTATCATTTTTAATATTACTATACTCAGTAAGTATTATTTTAATTTGCTCATTTTCGTTTAGATGTGTAAATGATAGCTCAAGATAATCAAAATTTAAATCTTTAAGATAATTATAATTACAAGATAATATTGCTAATATACTTTTAAGAGCAGTAGTTTTGCCTTTTCCGTTTGGAGCTAATATGATATTTAAGTCATCGTTAAAATCTATATCAAAGTTTAAATAACCATACATATTTTTTGCTAAGAAGTGTTTTAAACGCATAGTTTTTCTACTTAATTTAATCGGTATATTTTTACAAATTTCTTCTTTTAATTCAATAAAAAATCCCATCTGTTGAAGGAATTTTTATCCCCTCCTTTGAAAAAGGAGGGGAGGATTTCTAACCTAAGAAACCGAATCATCCAAATTTGGTGCTAACCAACGTTTGGCTTCATCCAAAGTCCAATTCTTCCGCTTTGCATAATCTTCTAGCTGATCTAACGCAATTTTACCCACGTTAAAGTATTCAGACTGTGGGTTGGCATAGTAGAAACCACTGACACTTGATGGTGGCCACATTGCAAAACTGCTGGTCAATTGTGTACCAATCTTATCTGTGGTGCCTAACCAATCAAACAAAGACGCCTTTTCAGAATGCTCAGGGCAAGCAGGGTAGCCCGGCGCAGGGCGAATACCGACATACTTCTCTTTGATTAATTCTTCATTAGAGAGTTGTTCATCTGCCTGATACCCCCAGAACTCTTTACGAATACGTTCATGCAAGTGTTCTGCAAACGCTTCAGCAAAACGATCACCCAATGACTGAGCAAGAATGGCCGAGTAATCATCCCCTTTGGCTTTATACTCATGCGCCATTTCTTCCGCACCAAAAATTGAAACGGTAAAACCACCCAAGTAGTCTTCGGCTTGTGCTTTGGTTGCAACAAAATCAGCCAAAGACAAATTCGGTTTACCTGTGACTTTATCCGATTGCTGACGAATATGATGGAAGGTATGGGTTACAGATTGACCATCTTCATTAAAGACCTCAACAGAGTCTGCGGCTGAACGGTTTGCAGGATAAATCCCAAAAACGGCACGCGCATCGAAACGTTTATTGTCAATAATGTCTTTTAACATTGCCTGAGCCTGATTATATAAATCAGTTGCAGCTTCACCGACAATCTCATCTTGTAAAATTTTCGGGAATTTACCTGCCAAACTCCAAGAAATAAAGAATGGCGTCCAGTCAAAATATTCCACCAACCTATCAAGTGGATAATGGGTTAAGGTTTGCAAACCAATAAAGTTGGGTTTTACTGGTGGATTGGCAGCAAAGTCAATTTTTAGACCATTTTCAATGGATTCTGCATACGACAATTTAGCTGCTTTTGGTTGCTTATTGGCAATACGTTCACGTACTTTTTCATATTCAGCACGATGCTCATCGACAAATTTAGGCTTCATTTCAGGAGACAGCAGGGTGGTTGCAACACCCACCGCACGAGAAGCATCTGCAACATAGATCACCGCATCATTTGAGTATTGCGGATCAATTTTTACTGCCGTATGTGCTTTCGATGTGGTTGCACCACCAATCAACAGTGGGATTTTAAAACCCTTGCGTTGCATTTCTTTTGCAACAAATACCATTTCATCAAGCGATGGGGTAATCAAACCTGATAAGCCGATAATATCGACTTTCTCATCAATCGCAGTCTGTAAAATTTTCTCGCAAGACACCATGACACCAAGGTCAACAATGTCATAACCATTACACCCAAGCACAACACCAACAATGTTTTTACCAATATCGTGTACATCGCCTTTTACAGTCGCCATCAATACTTTACCTTTGGATTGGCTTCCTGTTTTTTCAGCTTCAATGTACGGGTTTAACCATGCTACGGCTTGTTTCATCACGCGTGCAGATTTGACCACTTGAGGTAAGAACATTTTACCTGAGCCGAATAAGTCACCGACCACATTCATACCGTCCATCAATGGACCTTCAATCACATCAAGTGGGCGTTTAGACTTTAAACGGGCTTCTTCAGTATCTTCATCGATAAAGCTAGTAATCCCTTTGACCAATGCATATTCAAGACGCTTTTCAACAGGTTCATTACGCCATTCAAGGTTTTCAACCTGTTTTTGAGCAGCACTTTGACCACGGTACTGTTCAGCAACTTCAAGCAATTTTTCTGTTGCATCTTGACCGCTGTTACCTTGATTCTGGTTGAGAATGACATCTTCAACAGCAGCTTTCAGTTCTTTAGGAATATCATCATAGATGGCCATCTGACCCGCATTGACAATCCCCATGGTCATGCCTTGTTTGATGGCATAGTAAAGAAATACAGAGTGAATGGCTTCACGAACAGGTTCATTGCCACGGAAAGAGAAAGACACGTTAGACACACCACCAGAAATCATGGCATGTGGTAAGTTTTGTTTAATCCAGCCTGTTGCTTCAATAAAGTCCACAGCATAGTTATTGTGTTCTTCAATCCCCGTTGCAACAGCAAAAACGTTCGGGTCAAAAATAATGTCTTCCGCAGGAAAACCGATTTCATTCACGAGCACATCATAAGAGCGCTTACAGATTTCACGTTTACGTGCAGCAGTATCTGCCTGACCGGTTTCATCAAATGCCATCACAATGACAGCTGCACCATATTGACGACACAAACGTGCTTTATGGACAAACTCGTCATAACCCTCTTTTAAGGAAATCGAGTTAACAACAGGTTTACCTTGTACACATTTTAAACCTGCTTCAATGATTTCCCATTTAGAGGAGTCAATCATGATTGGCACTTTAGAAATTTCAGGCTCTGATGCAACCAGATTTAAGAAATGTACCATCGCATTTTGCGAATCGAGCATTCCTTCATCCATATTGATGTCGATGATTTGCGCGCCTGAAACCACTTGTTGTAATGCAACATCAAGTGCTTCGGCAAAGTTTTCTTCACGGATTAAACGGAGGAATTTTTTAGAACCCGTGACATTGGTACGTTCACCGACATTGACGAACAATGAGTCGTCATAAATATTAAATGGCTCTAAACCACTGAGGCGACATGCAGGCTTGATGTCAGGAATTTTACGCGGTGGTATGTCTTTGACCGCATTATAAATGGCACGAATATGGTCAGGTGTTGTACCACAACATCCACCAGTGATATTGATCAAACCACTTTCAGCAAATTCTTTTAAGAAGGCTGCTGTTTCTTCTGGTGTTTCATCATAGCCACCAAATGCGTTCGGTAAGCCAGCGTTTGGATGCGCTGAAACAAAAACATCGGCAACATCTGATACAGTTTTGACATGTGGACGCATGGCATCTGCACCCAAGGCGCAGTTAAATCCAATCGACAATAAATCGCCGTGACGCACAGAGTTCCAGAATGCTTCTGCAGTTTGTCCTGTTAAGGTACGACCAGAAGCATCAGTAATTGTGCCGGAAATCATCAGTGGTAATTCACGACCAAGCTGTTTAAAGACTTCTTTTACCGCAAAAATTGCTGCTTTACAGTTTAAGGTGTCAAACACCGTTTCAATGAGAAGGATGTCTGCGCCACCTTCAATTAAAGCATGCGTGGCTTCAATATAATTTTCTTTGAGTTCATCAAAGGTAATGTTACGAAATGCTGGATCATTCACATTTGGTGAGATAGAACAGGTACGTGATGTTGGCCCCAATACTCCAGCAACAAAACGTGGTTTGTCAGGGGTTGAGTATTTTTCACAAGCAGCTTTGGCAAGACGGGCTGCTTCAAAGTTAATCTCATGGACTAAATCTTCCATGTGATAGTCAGACATTGAAACCCGTGTGCCGTTAAAGCTATTGGTTTCAATAATGTCAGCACCAGCATCTAGGTAAGCTTCATGGATGCCTTGAATAATTTGTGGCTGAGTTAACACCAAAAGGTCATTGTTGCCTTTTAAATCAGATGCCCAGTCAGCAAAACGCTCACCACGGTAATCAGCTTCTTCCAGTTTATGGCGTTGGATCATAGTTCCCATTGCACCATCAATAATTAGGATGCGTTTGGCAAGAAGCTCTTTTAACGTGGTAAGCGTGGACATTAAAACTCTCAATAAAATCGGATTTTAAAAATAGCCGATATGTTATCAGAATGTAGACTTTCAAGGTACCAATCTTGACACACTTCCTGATGACAGATTTTTGATCTAGACAATTTAAAAAAATTCAAATAATTCATTCTAAAAAATCATGCATTTAGGGTAATACATGATTTTTTTGCACAAGCGTAAAAAAATGTTGAAACTTCAAGCTCAAGTGTTAACTTAATCACATAATTTATTATAAATGTGAGATAAGAACATGAATAAAGTCTATAAAATCGTTTGGAATGAATCTTTAGGCATTTGGTGTGCGATTTCTGAGGTATCCAAGACACGGGGTAAACGATCTTCTGCTAAAACAACTGTTGCAGGTGTTTTATTGGGTATTTCAGCATTGACTATGTCGAGTATGGCTGGGGCGGCTGATCACTATGTCAGTATCAATGATGGTGGTACTCAAGGGGGGAATTATAATAATGATGGAGCAACAGGTCTAAATGCGATCGCTGTGGGTGTAGGTGCTAAGGCAGCCGGTGAGAATGCGATTGCTATTGGTAATGTTAGCGCTGACGCTATAAATAGTATTGCGATTGGTAACAATAATTCGCTAAGTAATAGCGCAAGTTCTAGTACTGCAATTGGTCACAATAATAATGTTACAGGCAATGACGCTTTAGCTTTAGGTGCTAACAATACTGTAAAAGATTTCTCTGGTGTTGCAGTAGGCAGTTATAACAATGCAGAGGGGTATCGTTCTATTGCGGTCGGTGCGGAGAATAAAACTAAGGGTCAATGGTCTTCTGCATTTGGTGTTTGGAATATAGCAGAGGGAGAGCGAGCTACAGTTTTAGGTGCCAATAATACAATCCAAGGTACTCGTGCTCTAGGTGTGGGTGTCGCCAACGAAATTTCAAGTGCAAGTGAATATAGTTCAGCTGTTGGCGCATTTAATAAAATCACTGATAACACGAAGTCTTTGACTGCGGGTTTTCGTAATACGGTTATTGGCGGTGAGAAAAATAGTGTTCTTGGGAACGAAAATACACTGAATAATGCTAAGAATACGACTGTATTAGGCAATAAAAATACAGTTGCTCAAGAGAATACTCAAGTCCTCGGTAATAATGTCACAACGACTCAAGCCAACAGTGTCGTTTTAGGAAATGAATCCACAGATCGTGTAGCAACGACAGTAAATCAAGTCGCCATTAACGGTGAAGACTACGCAGTTACAGGTGCTGGTTCTGCAGCAAATGGCGTAGTGAGTGTAGGTAACGTCGGTGGTGAACGTCAAATTATCAATGATGCTGCTGGTGAAGTCAGCGCAAGCAGTACAGATGCAGTGAACGGTTCGCAGTTATATGCAACCCATAAAGCCATTGCTGATAGTCAAACCCATTATGTCAGTATCAACGATAGTGGTACTCAAGGGGGGAATTATAATAATGATGGGGCGACTGGTAAAAATGCTTTAGCTGTAGGCGTAGGCGCTAAGGCTGTTGGAGAAAATGATATTGCCATTGGTTTAAAGGCAGGCACTAACAATGATGGTGGCTGGAATACCAGTGTTGGATCGAACAGTGGACAAAATATTAACGGCCAAAAAAATACAGCTTTAGGTGTTGGCGCTGGTCATGATGTCAGGGGAAATAACAACACAGTATTGGGTGTGGATGCGGGTATAACTGTTACTGGTGATAGCAATCTTGCTGTGGGTGATTTTGCTGGAGCGAAGGTAAGAGGAAGTGGTAACACCGCTTTGGGTAAGATGTCGGGTTTTATAGTAACTGGTACCGCAAATACTGCGACTGGCCAAGAGTCAGGCCGTAATGTCGAGGGGCATAATAATTCCGCTTTTGGTGTGAAGTCAGGTAATAATGTCCAAGGGGATAGCAATCTTGCTCTCGGTGATTCAGCAGGTGAAAACGTTACGGGTAATCGTAATGTCGCCTTGGGGCGAGCAGCGGGTCAGGGACTAAATAATGTAGATGATGCAACTAGTCTAGGAAGTGGGGCAAAGGCAGCTGTTCGTAACAGTGTTGCCTTAGGTGCAAATAGTGAGGCGATCCGTGATGTAAACAGTGAAGTTGCCTATGTACCCTTAGGTACAACGATTGTTGCAGCTAAGGCGGCAGGTGGTGAAGTATCAGTGGGTGCGGTTGGAAAAGAACGCCGTATTAGCAATGTTGCTGCGGCGAGCCAAGATACTGATGCAGTAAACCTATCACAACTTAAAGCAGTTCAGGCTGCAACAACTACCCATTATGTCAGTATCAACGATGGTGGTACTCAAGGGGGGAATTATAATAATGATGGAGCTGCTGCAAGTGGTTCAGTGGCAATTGGAGTAGATTCGAGTAGCTTTGGTACTTCGGGTGTTGCAATAGGTCACAATGCAGATGTAAGCGGTTTACAAGGTATCGCTATTGGTAACAATGCTCAGGCTGGTTACCAAAGTATAGCATTAGGTTTTGATACTGTAGCTACAGCTTTTAATAGTATGGCACTCGGTAATCGAGCAATTGCCTATACTGATGGTACAACTTTGGGGCAAGGTACTTATGCTAATAAATTAGCCACAGCAATGGGCAATGGTGCATTGGCAGTCGGTCAGGAAAGTTCAGCTTATGGTTATAGTGCCCTAGCAGGTACAGACTCATTCAATCAGCCTTCAGCAGGCACAGATCCAGACACAATTGGTAAAGCATATGCCACAGCTATGGGATCCAGAGCCAAAGCTAGTGCTCAAGGTTCTACAGCAGTAGGCGCTGGAAGTGTGGCTGAAGTTGATAATGGCATTGCTCTTGGAACAAATTCAGTAGCAAATACAGGAGCTGGTGTTGCAGGTTATGTGCCGATCAGTGCAAATCAGCCACAAAAAGATGCAATAAATGCAACTCAATCTACATTGGGTGCAGTCAGCGTAGGTAGTGTGGGTAATACACGTCAAATCACAAATGTAGCCGCTGGTACGATAGATAGTGATGCTGTAAATGTAGCACAACTTAAAGCAGTTCAGGCTGCGACAACTACACATTATTTCAGTGTTAATGATGAGGGTATTCAAGGTAACAATTATAACAATGATGGGGCGACTGGTAAAAATGCTTTAGCTGCAGGCCGCGCTTTAGCAGGTGGTGAATCCTCAGTTGCTATTGGAGATGGTACATCTGCGAAAGCCGATTTTTCTACCGCAGTGGGCTTTTTGAATACTGTAACTGGTAAAAACTCTATAGCGATTGGTGCAAGTAATAACGTTGCTCAAGAGAATACTCAAGTCCTCGGTAATAATGTCACAACGACTCAAGCCAACAGTGTGGTCTTAGGTAACGCATCCACAGATCGTGCAGCAACTGCTGTAGATAAAGTCAGCATTAATGGCGAGGACTATAACTTTGCTGGTGTAGGATCAACAGCCAATGGCGTTGTCAGTGTCGGTAAAGTCGGTGGTGAACGTCAAATCATCAATGTAGCTGCAGGTGAAATTAGTGCAAGCAGTACAGATGCCATTAACGGTTCACAATTACATGCGACAAACCAAGCGGTTGAAAAGCTATATGCAGGTGCCGGGGATACGACCCACTATGTAAGTGTCAATGATAAGGGTATAAAACAAGGTAATTATAACAATGATGGTGCAAGTGGTGCGCTTGCTGTAGCCGTAGGTGTTAGTGCAAGTGCAAAAGGAGATGGTGCTACTGCGCTTGGCCTTAATTCATCAGCCAAGAGTAAAGATGCAGTTGCGATTGGAACGGATACGCGTGCCGAGCTGGAAGGTAGTGTTGCTCTTGGTAAAGGCTCAGTTGCAAATACTGAGGCGGGTATCGCTGGCTTTGATCCATTGACAGGGTTTGGTTCTACCAATACTGGTAGTACATGGCGAAGTAGTGCAGCGGCATTTTCCGTGGGAGATGTTTCAAGGGGTATCACTCGTCAAATTACTGGTGTAGCAGCGGGTACAGCAGATACAGATGCGGTCAATGTTGCACAATTAAAGGCTGCAATATCTAAAACCAATGAAGCTAAAGGTTCTACAGAAACTGTAAGTGCAGGTAAAAATACTGAAGTAACAAAAACCACTCAGGCTGATGGCTCAACTGATTATCAAGTTGCAACCAAAGATGATGTAAGTTTTGATTCGGTAACAGTGGGCAATATTAAAGCTGATTCACAAAGCAATACCATCAGTGGTTTGGCTGATGGTAAGGTGAGTGCTGATTCTGATCAAGCCATTAATGGTAGTCAATTGCATGACACCGCTGAAAGTGTTGCAAATGCATTGGGTGGAAATGCAAAAGTTAATCCAGATGGAACGATCAAAACCAGTAATATTGGAAATACAGGTAAAGACAATGTGCATGATGCAATTGCTTCAATACATGGACAGGTTGCTGGTGCCAAAACCAGCGTGTCTGCAGGTAAGAACACTGTTGTAAACAGTAGTACCAATGCGGATGGTTCAAATAACTATCAAGTGGCTTTGGCAGAGGATATTCAGTTAAATTCTGTTACTGCGAATCAAGTCACAGCAAAGCAAGTTACAGCGAATAAGGTAAATGTGGGTAAAGTCACGATTGATGGGACAACAAATAAAGTTAGCGGTTTAGCAAATGGTGAAATTACCTCAAGCTCTACTGATGCCATTAACGGTTCACAATTACACCAAACCAATAGCAGTGTGGCGCAACATCTAGGTGGCGGTTCCACACTGAACAAAGATGGTTCGATTGGTGCACCTACCTACAATGTCGCAGGCGGAACCTTCCATAATGTAGGGGATGCCTTGGGCGCTATAGATACTCGGGTAAGTAATCTGGAACAAGCTTTCTATGACACCAATAAAAACATGGATGACTTGCGTAACGATACTTTTGCAGGTATCGCAGGTGCGATGGCGGTAGGTAACTTACCACAACCTACTGAAGCGGGTATGAGTATGGTTAGTGCAGGTGTCTCGGGTTACCGAGGGGAAACTGCAGTGGCGATCGGGGTGAGTGCGATTACAGACAGTAATAAGATCGTTTGGAAAATGGGTGCTTCTGCTGACAGCCGTAGCAATATTGGTGGTGCAGTGTCTATGGGCTATCAGTGGAAATAGTTTTAATTAAACATAAGTATTAACTTTATATTCAAGATCGACTTTCAGGATGATCTTCAACAAAAAACTCAGTGTTTGCAGAATGCTGAGTTTTTTATGCACATTAGAAATTGAAAAGTAAACGATTGCTTGATCTGTTAGAGCAAGCTGTTAAAAAGTGTGTAAAACATTGCTTGGATGATCTCTTTATTTTTTGCACATTATTTGTCTAACATATGCAATTCAAGATGATTTGTTGATGAGGCAGAGTACTTTAGTGAAAGGAAAATTGTTGGCCTTAAACTTGCATAGATTCGGTAAACGGAATTTATTGGAACATATATAAAAATAAACTTAAAAGCATGTTTGTTTTTTCATCAATTTGTCATAAATTTCATGAAAAATAGGCATACCAAATGATAAATAGTTCAAATTGGTCTGAAATATTACAAATATTATTTCAGCCTGAAATATAATATTTTGCTCAAGTTGTATTGATTTTATTGGTGTAAGATACTAATTATAAATAATAAAAATATTAATTTTGTCGCTTGTGTAGCGAAACACTGAGGTGAAATAATTATAAATTTCACTTCATATGACCTCTATTTGTCATATAATTGTCACAATTTAATTGAACAATAAGCGCATTCTAATATTCGCTAACTTTCTGCATGAATTCGAATTTACCTCCCGTCTCAGATTCTGCACAATCGTCTCAAGCTGCTAAATCGACGAATGTCCATGTACCTACACCGAAATTTTTTATGCCGGTGTTTCTGACGATCATTATTGCTACCTTGATTTATATTGGGGTGCAAGTTAGTGCAGATTTAGCACATGTTCCACCGTTAAGTCTTTATTCAGTGATCCTTTTAGCGACAGCGTTATTTATCGCTTTGGGTTTTGAGTTTGTAAATGGTTTTCATGATACAGCCAATGCTGTAGCAACCGTGATCTATACCAATGCATTGCCTGCACCTGTAGCTGTCATGTGGGCAGGCTTTTGTAACTTCCTTGGGGTAATGGTTGCCAGTGGTGCAGTTGCGTATGGAATTATTGCATTACTTCCTGTTGAACTGATCATGAATGTAGGCAGTGGCGCTGGTTTTGCTATGGTTTTTGCCATGCTGATTGCGGCGATTCTATGGAATTTAGGCACGTGGTTCTTAGGGATTCCAGCATCGAGCTCTCACACCTTGATTGGCTCAATTTTGGGTGTAGGCATCATGAACTACATTTTGAACGCTTCAACGGGTGCAAGTGGTGTAGACATGGATCAAGTGCTTAAAGTGGGTAAAGCATTACTGTTTTCTCCTTTGATTGGTTTTGCATTTGCAGCAATTGTATTTTTGATTGTTAAAAAAATATTTAAAAAACAACTTGAGTTGTTCCAACCCCCTGAAGGCAATAAACCACCACCACCTTTGATTCGTGCGATTCTGATTTTCACCTGTACAGGTGTAAGCTTTGCGCATGGTTCAAATGACGGTCAAAAAGGTATGGGCTTAATCATGCTGATTTTGATTGGTATTGTGCCTTTGGCTTATTCGTTGAATAGAGGATTAGACCAACAGCATTTACAGTCATTCTCACAATTGTCTGGTCAAACTGCGACGGCAATTTATGCACAGCATGCCGATATTCCAGATGAACAAGCGCGTGTAACCATTACTAAATTTATCCAAACCAAAGAAATGAATCCAGAAGTTGTTCCTGCATTGGCCAGTTTGACTGATCATTTGGGCGAGCGTGTTGGAAAATTTGGTGATCTAAAAGATATTCCAGAAGCAGAAGTATCTTCATTGCGTAATGATATGTACTTAAGCACCACTGCTTTTAAACGCTTGGATAAAGCGGATCAACTTCCAAAAATGGATGAAGCTCAGGGCAAAATAGTAAAAGAGTATCGCAAAAACTTAGACTCTTTCCTTCAATATATTCCAAACTGGGTAAAAGTTGCTGTGGCATTGGCACTGGGTTTAGGAACAATGGTGGGATGGAAACGTATTGTTGTAACAGTAGGTGAGCGTATTGGTAAACATCATATGACCTATGGTCAAGGGATGTCAGCTGAACTTGTGGCGATGACTACAATTGCTGCCGCAGATGGTTTTGGTTTACCAGTTTCAACCACACATGTACTCAACAGTGCAGTAGCGGGAACCATGGTTGCCAATAAAACTGGATTGAATTTTGCAACAGTCAAAACCATTCTTTCTGCATGGATTTTTACCTTACCTGCAACGATTTGTTTATCAGGCGGTTTGTTCTGGTTATTTTTAAAAGTATTTTAATTTAAAAGCTAGAGATGGCGATTGTTTTAAAAGTTGAATGATCGCTGTTGCTTGAATTTAAAAGAAAATGAGTGCACTTCGGTGCACTTTTTCATTTGCAGAATGAAATTTTAAAATATGAATAACACAATTTCACCATTGAAAAAAACTTATAAAAAAATTAAGGTGTGGCAGTAAATCAAACTTGAGAAAAATGAGCATGTATTTAAGAAAATCACTTTGTGCTGCTGTATTACTTGGAATGTCTTTACCTGTATTTGCACAGGGAATTGTATTAAATAATGAAGATCTTCGGACAGATTTAAACTGGTTAAATCAGCAAGGTGTGATTCAAATCAGTACATCGACTTGGCCAATGAGTGGGGATGAAATTCAACGTGCCTTATCTCAAGCAAAAGTTTTAAACAATACACAACAAAAAGTTATTGATTCAATTCAAAATGCACTAAAAGCAGATAATCAAACCGCAAAATTAGGTTTATTTGCAGAAACTGATCAAAAAAATATTCCTCAAGCTTTTGGGGATAGTGCAAAAGCACAATATGTGGGTTCCTTAGAATTCAATGCGGGTGGCGAAAATTGGGATGCAAAGCTTCGTGTCAATGGTGAAAAAGATCCGCAAATTGACAATGGTCAAGATGTCAATGTAGAGGGCTCGTACATCGCAGGGAAGTTATGGAATCAGTGGGTTATTGCGGGTCAAATCCCAACATATTGGGGGCCGGGACATGATGGTAGTTTGATTCGTGGTGATGCCAGCCGTCCTGTTTATGGTTTTACGGCGCAACGTGCTGAACAAAAAGCTTTTGAATCTAAATGGTTGTCTTGGATTGGCCCTTGGCAATATCAAGCATTTGCTGGGCAGTTAAATGATTATACGGCTGTGCCTGATACACGTTTAATGGGATTGCGCTTAACTGCACAACCATTGCCATATTTAGAAATCGGGGCATCACGGGCTTTCCAAATTGATGGAGAAGGTCAACCAGGAAGTGCAAAAGCTTACTGGAATGCTTTTATTGGAAAAGACAATGAGTGTGCGGATAGCACTTGTACGGGGGTGGGCAATCCATCCAACCAGCTTGCTGGATTTGATGCGCGTTTAAATCTTCAATCTTTGTTGAATGTTCCTATGAGTTTCTATGGGCAATATATTGGGGAAGATGAAGCGGGTTTACTACCCTCTAAAAAAATGTATTTAGCTGGTGCTGACTATTCCTCAAGTTTTAAAAATTTGCCGTACCAGCTTTATGTTGAATGGGCGAATACAGAAACAAATGGTGATCCATTAGGTGTTTCTTATAGTCATCATGTTTATAAAGATGGTTATTACCAACAAGGTTTCCCATTGGGGCATGCAATGGGTGGTGATGGTGAAATGATTTCTGTGGGTGGTGATATTCGTTTTGATGTGATGAATCGTTTATCTGGTCGTGCACTGTATGCCAAAGTCAACCAATCTGCTGCTCTCTTTGGTGATAAGCAAATCAACTTAGCCTTCCCAGAAAAAGACAAAATTAAAGCATTAGATTTAACTTGGACACATTATATTAAACCGACCATACCATTAAAAATTAATGGTTGGGTCAGTGATTCTGATCTACATGGCAATGATGCAGGTGCTTCTGTAGGGATTGAAATTCCTTTAGATAAAGCATTGTTCGGTCATTAAGTCCATAGTTTTCGGCTGTATATATTCAAGTTTCGGCATATACAGTTTGATAAGCTGGGACTAAGCTAAAATCGCTTTTTTAAATTTTAGAAGCGATTTTTAGTTTTAAGTTGTTGATTGAATTATTTGATATGCAGATCTTCAGTTTTTTTAAAGGCTGACTTGAAAAATGGGTGAGCTTTTTTATGTTTAGACTTGAATTTTCTCAAGTGTAAGCGTTTAACGGTCATTATTAAATGAATTACATCTATTAGGGTCTGTTGACATTTCATAAATGGCTTGCGTTGTAGGCTAAAATTGAGCAGGCAAGGCGAAGCTAAGTTTTTTACTGTTTTTTTATTGCGTGTTACCTTGCGAAACGATGTTTCTCATCATTTAGAATGACTAAATTTCATATTTCGTGCCTTGTATCATCTAAAAATCACTCGTAGTCGCAAACGTAGACGAATTGTCAACAGACCCTAGTTATGCTAATGCTTTTTTATATTGGATAAATCCTGTTTTACTCGCAATACGATCATATAGATGTTGGGCAGTAATATTGGATTCTTGAGTGAGCCAATAAACACGGTTAAACTTTGTTGCGCAGACCTGATAACAATGCTCAATTAATTGTCGTGCTAAACCTTGATTCCTAAAAGCTTCATCCACAAATAAATCTTGTAGATAACAATAGAGTAAATCTGTCCACATGCTCATATGTGCAATCAAATGTACAAAGCCAACCACTTGACCATTTACTTTGATGGTAAAACCAAACATATCAGCTTGTTCAGGATTTGTGATTCGCTTCCAAGATAATCTTATTTGTTCATCACTGAGTTGTGATTTATAAAATGTTAAATAGCCGCGCCAAAGTGGAAGCCATTGCTCAAAATCAATCTGTTCTAGTGCAATAATTTGTGTGGTCATGCCGATCTCTTGTTGTTGCTTATGATGTTTTTATATATGAATATAAAAAAACAAGCAAAAGGGTTGAGGTGTAAATCACTATAATGAATATAAATTTTAATATGTGTAATAAGTACACGTTTTTGTGAGCTGGTGCTGTCAATGCCTATATCTGAGGAAAGACTTACTCATCTAAAACAGCTTGAAGCTGAGAGTATTCATATCATCCGTGAAGTTGCTGCTGAGTTTGAAAATCCAGTGATGCTTTACTCAATCGGGAAAGACTCAGCTGTCATGCTGCATCTTGCTTTAAAAGCATTTTATCCTGCTAAACTTCCTTTCCCACTGTTGCATGTCGACACAGGCTGGAAGTTTAAGGACATGATTAAATTCCGTGACAACATGGCAAAAGAACACGGTTTTGATCTGATCGTGCATCAAAACAAAGAAGGTAAAGATGCTGGTGTAAACCCATTTGATTATGGTAGCTCAAAATATACCGATATTATGAAAACCCAAGGCTTAAAACAGGCATTGGATAAGTATCAGTTTGATGCTGCATTTGGTGGCGCACGCCGTGATGAAGAAAAGTCACGTGCAAAAGAACGTGTTTATTCTTTCCGTGATGCTAAACATCGTTGGGATCCTAAAAACCAACGTCCAGAGCTTTGGAATCTTTATAACGGTAAAGTCAATAAAGGCGAGAGTATCCGTGTATTTCCATTGTCAAACTGGACTGAGTTAGACATTTGGCAATATATCTACCAAGAAAGTATTCCTTTGGTACCTTTGTATTTAGCAGCTGAACGTCCAGTTGTTGAGCGTAGTGGTACGTTGATCATGGTGGATGATGAACGTATGCGTTTAAAAGAAGGTGAAGTTCCACAAATGAAATCGGTACGTTTCCGTACTTTGGGCTGTTACCCGTTGACAGGTGCGGTTGAATCAACGGCAACAACACTGCCTGAAATTATCCAAGAAATGCTTTTAGCCACAAGCTCTGAACGTCAAGGTCGTATGATTGACCATGATGAAGCAGGTTCGATGGAAAAGAAAAAGCAAGAAGGCTATTTCTAAGTATTTTTTATATGAATCTCCCCCTAACCCCTCTTTATAAAAGAGGGGGAACTCCAGCAAGAAAACGGAGGACTTAGGAGGATTTAAAGATATAGCAACCGATTTCAAAATATTGTGGAGCTTTGAGCAATGTCTCATCAATCAGAATTAATTAGCCAAGATATCTTGGCATATTTAAAACAGCACGAAAATAAAGACCTGTTACGTTTTTTGACTTGCGGTAATGTGGATGATGGTAAATCAACGTTAATTGGTCGTTTACTTTACGATTCAAAATTGATTTATGAAGATCAATTACAAGCAGTAACTCGTGATTCTAAAAAAGTGGGTACCACAGGCGACGCACCTGACTTGGCCTTGCTTGTCGATGGTTTACAAGCTGAGCGTGAGCAAGGTATTACCATTGATGTGGCTTATCGTTATTTTTCTACTGAAAAGCGTAAGTTTATCATTGCTGATACACCAGGGCATGAGCAATATACCCGTAACATGGCCACAGGTGCATCTACCGCAGATCTTGCAATCATCTTGATTGATGCTCGTTATGGCGTACAAACACAAACTCGTCGTCATACCTTTATTGCGAGTCTATTGGGTATTCGTAATATCGTAGTTGCGATTAACAAAATGGACTTGGTTGAATTCTCTGAAGCGCGTTTCAATGAAATTCAAGTTGAGTACAATAATTTTGTCAATCAATTGGGTGAGCGTAAACCTGCCAATATCATCTTCTCGCCAATTTCTGCATTGAATGGCGATAACGTTGTAAATAAATCTGAAAATACACCGTGGTATCAGGGTAAAACCTTGATGGAAACATTGGAAACTGTTGAAATTACACATGATGTAAGCAAACATGAGTTCCGTTTCCCAGTGCAATATGTGAACCGTCCTAACCTTGATTTCCGTGGTTTCTGCGGAACGATTGCTTTAGGAGAAATCAAAGTTGGCGATGAAATTGTGGCTTTACCGTCTGGTAAGAAGTCAACAGTTAAAGAAATTGTCACTTTTGATGGTAACTTAGTGCATGCTATTGCAGGTCAGGCTGTAACGCTAACGTTAAATGATGAAATCGATATTTCGCGTGGCAACGTGCTGGTTAAAGCGGGTGAACAACCACTGATTTCCCGTTCAGCTCGTGCAACAGTCGTATGGATGACTGATCAGCCTTTAGTGTTGGGCAAACTTTATAATGTGAAGTTTGGTACACAAACCATTCCGGCTAAGGTTGCGAAGATTAACTATCGTACCAATGTCAACACATTGGAAAAAATGCAAGTTGAACAGCTTGATTTAAATGCGATTGCAGATGTAACGATTGAGTTTGATGCACCAGTGGTATTTGACCGTTATCATGACAGTCGTTATACGGGTTCTTTTATCTTCATTGACCGTTTAAGTAATGTGACTGTTGGTGCGGGTATGGTTGAAGCTGCGGTTGAATGGACTGCGCACAATGAACCTGTCACTGCTGAAGCTCGTGCTGCACGTTTAGGTCAAAAACCGGCTGTAGTTGCTGTATCTGCTCAAGTACTTAAACATGCACAATCTCTTGAAAGCTTGTTGATTCAACAAGGTGTTGTTGCGATTGCAAAAGCAGGTTTATCAAACGATCAAGTTGCATTGCTTCGTCAAACAGGTGTTGTGGTGGTGACGGATGTTGAACAGGGTGCTGATGTAGCATTTGCTCAAGAAGCGGTTGAAGAATTGGCTGAAAAAATTGTGGAATTGGTTCGTCTTTAATAAATTGGATTGGTTGAGAGAAACCCACCATAAGGTGGGTTTTTTCATGCAAAAAATTTAATATATACAAGATAATACTAATCAACATCATATAGATTAAAGCATTTTTAATTTTGCATTGTTTAATACTTGGAGTGTATATCTCATTATAAATAAAGGATTTTTAAATTTCTATTCTAAGTAAAAGTCCAGTAGTACTTTTTGTAGTGCTCAGCTAAATCTATTTAGAACTTCAATGAACTGTACGACTGTGCAAGCTTTAAAATAAGAAGAATTAACATTGATGGAATGCGATCAAAACAGACTTGCAACAGTACAAGCAATAAAATTTAGCTTTAATTTAAGTTAAGATTTAATGGTAGGTCATGTAATGAAAACATTTTTCCTGATTGGTATTGCAAGCATATTGACAGCTTGTGTCTCAAACCAACCAAAAATACAGGAACCAACCAAAGAATGCCGAAACTATCATGCAATGATGACGGCACCTATGGATCCGATGGCAATGCAACGTTTAAAACAAGCTTGTGATGAGTCCGAACAACAAAAATAATTAATGATCAATCGTGTGCCGAAGATTATGAAAAATGCGCTAATCCCAAAGGCTTAGCGCATTTTATTTTTATATTGTTGCGAATATTGTAGTTAAAAAGCATGTTGGGTTTTTAAAGTCAAATACGCTCGTAAATCTTTTGGATAGTCTTGAATTAGTGCTAAAAACAGCGCTTGATTACCTTGATATAAAGCACGCGTGGCTTCCTCATAATTTGGCATATTGCCTGACATTGCTGACATAAAACGATCAGTTGCCTGTTTTGCCAACATTTTATTGCTTGCTGAATCGGGGTTCTTTAACTCTTGGTCAATCAATTTTCGAATCACAGCAGATGCACTAGAACTTTGTTGATCTAACCAATCCCAATGCTTTTGCTGCAAAGTGATTTCACGAGAAATCACCCCCAATTTAGGACGTCCAACTTTTTTAACCGCTTCAGGTTCAGCATAACGTTGTTGAATATCGGCGGCAGAGTCCATGATATTGACATCAATAGCTTGACCCGTTTGATCATTAAAAATCAACACAGGTGTGGAGGTGTTTTGTTGAGTCTTGATGGTTAATGCTACGTTTAACAGAGAATCAGTGATTAAACGCTCATTGCCAATAAAAGCAGTGTAGGTGTTTTCAGTATTCATTTTAAAACCTTTGGATATTTTTATCTGGGTAAAACTAATTTGTGTTTGAATATTATCAGGGTAAAATTAAATTAGCAAACAAAAAATGATCAATATGGTCTTTGATGCTTAAAAAAAGCAATAAAAAAGCATGTAAATCTTTAAAAATTAAATGCTTACTTGCAAAAAATATAATGAGTTAAAGGCGATGACCTATTTTTAAACCATAAGTGAGCGCATGGTTATGTGTAATTAACAAATAGTTGGTTTTTTGATATTTGTTCTTACGTCTTTATCCGTTTGGTGCAATTTGTATAAACAATTGAAAACTATATTTTTGTAAGGATACTCACTCTATTTTGTAGACATTGGTGGCGAAATATTTGCACATGCACTGGTTTATGTTCAAATACAGAAAACATGAAAAGTAATGAATGGAATAGGAAAGAAAGTATGTCTACAAATAACATGCAACAGGTCATTATTACAGAACCTGGTGGTATAGAAAAACTGGCTTATGAAACGGTAGAAATTCCTCAACCCAAAGCAGATGAAGTTTTGGTTAAAGTCCATGCATTTGGGATTAATCGGCCCGATATTTTACAGCGTCAAGGCTTATATCCTATGCCAAAAGGGGTGACACCTGTTCCTGGTTTGGAAGTTGCTGGAGAAGTCATTGCCGTGGGGGGGAATGTCACTTTATTCGCTGTCGGGGATAAGGTTTGTGGACTGACCAATGGTGGCGGTTATGCAGAATATTGTGTCGTGCCAGAATCTCAAACTATTAATATTCCAGAAGCGGTAAGTTTTGTTCAAGCTGCAGCAATACCTGAAACCTTCTTTACCGTATGGGCCAATGTTTTCCAAATGGCGCATGCCAAAGCAGGTGAAACACTATTGGTACATGGGGGTACAAGTGGTATTGGTACAACCGCGTTGATGTTAGCGCAATCACTTGGTTTGAAAAGCTTTGCAACTGTAGGTTCTGATGAGAAGATTCAAGCCATTCGTCATTTGACTGATGCGATTAATTATAAAACTCAAGACTTTGAACAGGTCATTTTTGAAAAGACCCAAAATGAGGGTGTCGATATTATTCTTGACATGGTTGGGGCGCCTTATCTAGATCAAAATCTAAACCTACTCCGTAGAGATGGGCGTTTGGTCTATATCGCATTTTTGGGTGGTGCAAAGGCCAAAGAAGTAAAATTAGGTCAGATTATGATGAAACGCCTCACTATTACTGGTTCAACTATGCGTGCGCGTACAACTGCTGAAAAAGCTGAAATTGCCAAAGGTTTGATGGAACATGTCGTTCCATTGTGGGCAAAAGGTGAATGTTTACCCATGATTTATAAAACATTTATGTTTGATCAGATCCAAGCTGCACATGCATGTATGGACACAGGTGAGCATATTGGTAAAGTTGTGGTGGAAGTGATTTAAGATAAGTTTTTTCTATTTAACTTTGTAATTATACTATTTCTCTAAAACTTGATTCATATTATTAAAGGATTAGCACTGCCTCATCTTAGGTCGAAAAGTTTAAATTAATTTGTGTAGGCAATGCCTCACTTTTCAAGGATGAAAAGTGACAAAAATCCTTTGTTGAGCGAGGGGTACGTCCTGTACCCCCGCTCAACCGCGACATCCATGTCGCCACGCGATAGATACACCATGTATGATTGAATGATACAAAAAGGTTCAATTTATATTTAGTTCATTACATTGATTAGTATTCACAGGGCCGTTTAAATCCTGTTATAAAAATTTAAGCGACTTCTAAAATTAAATTTTATTCGGGTGGTTAAAAGCCCGCTAATACGATCTTACCAATGCTTTTACCTGACTCAATTAGTGTATGAGCTTGGGTTATATGCTCAACATTGATTTGACCGAGATTTTGTCCCAAAGTAGTTTTGATTCTTTGGTCATCAACTAATTTTGAAACTTTATTTAAAATATCACCTTGTCGGCTGAGATCTTTGGTTTGGAATGTAGAGCGGGTAAACATCGATTCCCAATGAACAGATACAGACTTAACTTTAAACGGGTTAATGATAAAGTTTTCAGGATCATCAATTAAACCAAAATGACCTTGAGGTGCAATCAAATTGGCAATGGCTTGTGTATATCGCCCTGTACCATTAATTGAAAAAATATAATGAGGTAGCCCAATATTCAAGTCTAGGATTTGCTGTTCTAAAGGTTGGCTATGATCCACAATATAATCTGCGCCAATTTCAGTCAGCCATGCTTTAGATTCTGGGCGGGAAGCTGTGGCAATAACAGTAAATCCAGTCAATACTTTTAACAATTGAACTGTAATAGAACCTACACCACCTGCAGCGCCGATGACTAAAATCACAGGCTTTTCAACTTTGGTGTCTTGAATTTTTAAACGGTCAAATAACATTTCATAAGCGGTGAGTGACGTTAAAGGCAAGGCTGCGGCTTCAGCATCACTCAATGATTTAGGTTTTAGCCCAACAATACGTTCATCGACCAATTGGAATTCAGCATAAGAGCCTTGTCTTTGGTTTGAACCCGCATAAAAAACTTCATCACCCACTTTAAAATTTTGAACTTTTTCTCCGACTGCTTTCACGGTCCCAACCGCATCATGACCCAAAATTTTCCAAGTATCATTGTCTGGCGAAGTACGCTGTCGCATTTTGATATCGACTGGATTGATTGAAATGGCTTTGACCTCAATCAGTAAGTCATGACCTGTTGCAACTGGCTGTTCGATTTCGATTTCGGAAAAAACATTGGCTTCTGAAATTGCGAATGGTTTTTTATAAGCAACAGCTTTCATACGGTTTCACTTTTTATTGGCATATCAAATCAATAGCAAAAAAATCTCAATTAAGAAAGCAAAAAATTGTCAGTCTATACTTATTGATAACATTTTATCGAATGGTCTTAATCAAAAAATTTAGACAGCAACAAGCGTATAGGTAAGATAAACAATTGCCAGCATGTGTAAAGCGGCAAAATCAGCCAATTTTCATGATTCAAGGTGTGGTTAAATGGTTGTCGTCCCTTTTGATAAGACGCTGGAGTAATTAGGTAAGCAAATATGAGTAAACTCACTGCCAATATAAGGAAAAGAGGTCGTGGTTGTTGAGCAAAATAAAAATAGATAAGATACAAGGCAGAATAATAATTGGTACAGGCGAGTAGGGCTAAAACAGACATTAAAATATCATCCTTTATTGTTATTTGATTAGGTCGAGATACATCGCAGCAGATTAACATTATCTCTGACTTAATTTTAAAATTGTGCGAAAATAGAGTTTCTATTTATTTTTGTTTTAGGACTCCCATGACAGATTCTTCTGCTTCATTAAGTGATATTGAAATTTTAGACATTCTTCAGTCGATGAAATCGGATGAACTGAATGTTGAAGCACAAAAAATCATTCGTGATGGTGGAAAAGCAGGGCGTCAAGAAGCACATAAACAGGCACTGGTTGCTTTACATCAAAGCTTTGAAGACAAACTTGTTGAAGCAGTGACTTTGGCTTTAAATTTAAATGAAGCACAAGCTAAAAAAATTCGTTACAAGAAAGATCGTGTCCGTATTTTAAAAGCAAAAGGTATCGATTATTTAGCCATTGATGGTGCAGAAACCGCTCAAGTGCTATCGCAAGTTGCTCAAGCGATTATTCGTGAAGATGCCACCGTGACGCGTGACCTGCATAATATTTTCCCTTTCTGGAAAGAAGGCTGGCCAATGGTGCAGTTCGATAGTGCCTATAAAATTTTAGAAGATGACATTTCAATTCATTATCAAGCATTGCTCGATGTCTTGATTCATCCTTAATTGGATTTGATTCTAAATAAATCATTGTTTTAAATAGATGATGAAAATAAACTATTTAAGATGAAAAAAAAGCCGATATAAATATCGGCTTTTGTCTATTAGTGTAGTGTTGAATAGAGTGGGAATACACCGAGTAGCATGGCTGCAACCAGCATTACCAAACAGGTCAGAATCGCCCATTTAATGGTGAACTTTTGATGCTGTCCAAATTCGATACCAGCCAATCCACATAATAAATAGGTAGAAGGAACCAATGGTGAGAGTAAGTGTACAGGTTGGCCGACAATTGAAGCACGCGCCATTTCTACAGGTGTAATACCATAATGACTCGCCGCTTCTGAAAGAATCGGTAACACCCCGTAGTAGAAAGCATCATTCGACATAAAGAAAGTCAAAGGCATACTAATCACAGCAGTAATTGGCGCTAAGAAAGGCCCCATACTTTGTGGAATAATCGCCACCAATTCTTTAGACATCGCATCAACCATGCCTGTCCCTGAAAGAATCCCAGTAAAAATCCCTGCAGCAAAAATAATACCCACAACGTTTAAGGCACTACCTGCATGATGAGCAACCAAAGATTTTTGCATATCGACGTCTTTATAGTTCACCACCAATGCTATACAAAGTGCGATCATAAATAAGATCGGTAAAGGCAACACACCTTTCACCAAACAGATCATCAGTACAACGGTTAATAAACCATTGAACCATCTTAAATGTGCACGATTCGCTTCTGGGTTACTTGAAATTTGAATGTCATCACCATGACTAACATCAAGTTCAATAATACCTAAGCGTTTACGTTCCATACGGCCATACATAAAACCGACAAAGTAGAGCCAAAGAATAGCAGCCAGCATTGGTAAAACCATAGGCACAAAGATTTCACTTGCCTCTACATGCAGCGCACTTGCAGCACGTGCCGTTGGTCCACCCCACGGGGTAAGGTTCATGATTCCGCTTGCCAGCATCATTAAACATGCCATGATCAACGGGCTCATACCTAATTTTTTATAGAGTGGGAGCATCGCTGCCACACAAATCATGTAGGTGGTTGAACCATCACCATCAAGAGAGACGATGAGTGTCAGGGTAATGGTACCAATAACGACTTTAAGTGGATCACCTTTGACCAGCTTTAAGATAAATTTTACAGAAGGATCAAACAATCCCGTGTCAATCATGATGGCAAAATAGAGAATTGCAAAAAGTAGCATTACGCCTGTTGGTGCAAGTTTTTTCACACCATCAAGCATCATTTCACCGAGCTGTTTGATTTCTAAATGCCCAAGGCTATCGAAATAGAAGCTAAGACCGTAAGCGATTAATGCAAATAAAATTGGAATAAGTGTGAGTGCTGCAAGTGCAGTCATTCGTCTAGACATGATTAAGTACATAAAGCACAAAATCATGCCCAAACCTAATACGGTTAGCATAGTTCGATCCTTGAATGAGACTTTGTTAACAGAAGTCTTTTAGTTTTTTAAGCAAAAGCATGCTAATAGTTATTTGATTAAATTAAAATATCCTTGTAGAAATACTGAATTCAGTACTATTTTTTAAATAAATAGAGTATTCAAAACAGATATTTAAAAATGAATATTATTTTTGCACCAAAATGGTTATAAAATATAAATCATTGATTTTTAAGTTTATTATTTTTTTTGATTTTATAAATTATGTTCATGTTAATTTTCATATTTTTAAAATTTATAAATCAAATGCCCATAATCTAATCAATGACCTTGTGAATCTCTCGATATTGAAGCACCACTTTTCATAAAAAAAGCTTAGCAAGGTAATTGCTAAGCTTTAAATACGCTAAAGAAACTTATTGTGAAGAATCTTCTGATGTTGATGGTTCTGCTTTTTCAAGTAATCGTGTGACAAGTAGCTGGTCAATTTTAAAATGATCAACATCGACCACTTCAAATTTATAACCACCAAAAATCACTGTGTCAGCTGGTTTAGGAATTTTTCTTAACTGATACATCATAAAGCCTGCCAGTGTTTCGTAGTTCTCTTCATCTGGCATCTCATCAATGGCTAAAGCATGCTTCATGTCTTCAATTGGGGTACTCCCATCAATCAACCATGAGTTGTTATCTCGTTTAATGATTTGTAGCTCTTCATCCATTGGTGTAACCCAGTCGCCCATCACTGTGATCATGATATCTGACAGGGTAATAACACCAACCACAAGTGCATATTCATTAAATACCACCGCAAATTTTTCTTTGCTTGAGCGGAAGCGGTCAAGAAGTTCAGAAAGGGTCAATGAGTCAGGAATGGTTAATACTGTACGAATAGTTGATTCATGTAATTGATTAATTTTCTGGTTATTCAGAATACGCACCAAAATATCTTTGGCATCTACATAGCCAATCACTTGATCAATGGTTTCGTTACAAACCAAGAACTTAGAATAAGGGTATTCAGCTAGCTTTTGGCGGATACTTTCTTCAGGCTCTTTTAAAGTGAAAAACACCACATTTTCACGTGGGGTCATACTGGATGGAACATTACGTTCTTCAAGCTCAAATACATTTTCAATAAAGTGATGTTCTTGCTTTTGTAAAACACCTGCCTGAGCACCAGCATCCATTACCGCTGAAATATCATCAAAGGTAATGTTGTCTTCACGTGTTGTATTGATTTTAAACAAGCGGAACAACAAATTAGCAACCGCATTGATAAACCATGCTAAGGGTTTACAGACCACGATAAAGATCTGGATGGGATTAATAACTGAAACCGCAATTTTTTCCGGTGCAATCATTGCCATACGTTTTGGCATTAAATCGGCAAAAAGAATAAACAGTGAAGTGACTAAAGTAAATGAGAGGACAAAGCTAATGGTTTCCGTCCAATTTCCGACATAGAAACGTGAGACAAATTCAAGAAAATAAGGGCGAAAGGCACCTTCACCTAAAATACCGCCAAGAATAGCAACAGCATTTAAACCGATTTGGGATGCGGCAAAGAAATCGGCAGAGTTTTGCTGTAAGTCTAGGACTTTTTGTGCTCGCTCATCGCCAGATTCGGCAAGAATTTTGAGTTTAACTTTACGCGCACCTGCAAGGGCGATTTCAGTTAAAGATAAAAAACCAGCTCCTGCGATGAGGACAGCGATGATTAGGATATTCTGGAACAGGCTCACGAATCCACCTATGGATCATCATTATTATGAGATATTTTTAACACATAAAAGGGGGTGGTAGTGAGTAACACACTACCGATCTGGAATTAGTATAAGCTTGAAATGATAAGAATTTAAGAAAATTCCTATTAATATTGAGAAAAATGCGAATTATTTTGCATAAATTCACGATTTTCTTCTTCAATCATTTGACGTGCAACATAAAGAATCAATTGGCGTAACCAACGATGTGCAGGATGATGATGAAGTAACGGGCACCATGCCATTTTTAATTCAAATTCTGGAATATAAAAAGGCGGATCTTTAATGAGTAAATTTTGGCTTTTGGCTTGTAAACGGGCGATACGGGTTGGTAATGTTGCAATCAAATCGACATTTGAAGCCAACAATGCTGGCATTTGATAATGACGAGTAAAGACTGAAATTTTACGCTTTTGACCAATTCGCTCTAAAGCTTGATCAATCCAACCCAATCCTGCTTGTTTCTCAGGATTCACACCAAAACCGACCCCCATACCTGTTTTAGATACCCAGATATGTTGCGCATCTAAATAACTTTTAAGATTTAAATTACTCGAAGCGGGATGTTTGTTATTGAGTAGACAAGAGAAACTGTCACGCCACACTAAAACTTGGTGAAAGCTTTGTGGGATTTCATTAAAACGGTTGATGGCTAAATCAACTTTACCTTGTTCCATGTCACGATATGACACGTCACTTGGTGTTAAAAAGTCGAGTACAACATTCGGTGCTTCTGAGCGCAACGCTTTGACTAGGCGAGGAACAAGTGTCGCTTCGGCATAATCAGAGGTCATAATACGGAATACACGGTTTGAAGTATAAGGTCGGAACTCAGTACGAGGTTCCAAAATCATCGATAAATCAGACAGTGCGTCACGGATGCGAGGTTGTAATTCTAAAGCACGTTCTGTTGGTGTCATACCTTCAGAAGAACGAATTAAAAGAGGGTCATTAAATAAATTACGAAGACGACGTAAAATATTACTCATTGCGGGTTGGGTAACACCAAGCTGTTCAGCAGCACGAGTCACATTTTTTTCACGTAAAAGAACGTCAAGGTAAATTAAGAGGTTGAGATCGACCCGCTCCAGATTCATAAAAAAAATACCGAAAATAAAATTTAGAAATCACAGGGGATTATGCCATAAGGAAATGCTTTTGTGTAAAAAGTAGATAAAAAAACAGCAGGCGATTTATTGTTGTAGAAGGATCAATATTTATTGTCTTAGTTTTGAATAGAGATGCATGCTTGAATAAATCTTAATCTCCTCATTATACCTCAAGACCAGCAGATTTTTGAGCAGTAACACCATTTATCGATGAATGAATTAGATTATTATGCTTTGTATAATTATTGATCATTCAGGGTATTTTTATATCAAAAAAAACCAGTTCTGGTTTTTTTGTTACAAGCTCAGACTTAAGTCTAATAGTGATAAAATGAATAAATTGCCTTATATTTAAGCAAAACATGGGTGATCGCTATTAAAATAAAATTTTATAAATTAAAGGTTTATTGGTTTTTAATATAATTATAATACGACTTTGATCTACATATTTTTTAAATAAATACTGAAAATTAACTCAGAATATTGGATTAATTTGAGGAGTCAATCTAAGCTAAGACCATAACAACGAAGTGTTCTAAATCTGAACAAACAAATACCGAGTGGATTTAGCTCTTCGATTGATGAAATCCTAATATTATTACAGGAACATATCATGACTACATACCAAACAGCGATTGATGCAATCCGTGAATTAAAAGCAAAATTCGGAAGCACATGGCGCGATATTAGCCCAGAAGATGCTGCGCGTATGCAACTGCAAAACCAATTCAAAACTGGTTTAGATATCGCTAAATATACAGCTGCGATCATGCGTCGTGATATGGCTGAATATGATGCTGATTCTAGCAAATACACTCAATCTTTAGGTTGCTGGCATGGTTTTATTGCGCAACAAAAAATGATTGCGAACAAAAAATATTTCGGTACTACAAGCAAACGTTATATCTACCTTTCTGGTTGGATGGTTGCTGCACTTCGTTCAGAATTCGGTCCACTTCCTGACCAATCTATGCACGAAAAAACTTCTGTACCTGCTTTAATCGCTGAAATCTATACATTCTTACGTCAAGCTGATGCGAAAGAACTTAACGATTTATTCCGTGCGCTTAAAAAAGCAAACGAAGCTGGTGATACTGCTAAAGCTGCTGAAATCACAGCTCAAATCGACGGTTTCCAAACTCACGTTGTGCCAATTATTGCGGACATCGATGCTGGTTTCGGTAACGAAGAAGCGACTTATTTACTTGCACGTAAGATGATTGAAGCTGGTGCTTGTGCACTACAAATCGAAAACCAAGTATCTGATGCTAAACAATGTGGTCACCAAGCTGGTAAAGTAACAGTTCCACATGAAGACTTTATCTCTAAAATCCATGCATTACGTTATGCATTCTTAGAAATGGGTCTTGATGACGGTATCATCGTTGCGCGTACTGACTCTGAAGGCGCTGACTTGACTCAAAAAATCCCAGTGGTTAAAGAGCCAGGTGATATTGCTTCTCAATATATCAGCTACTTAGACACGACTGAAATTGATATTGCTGATGCTCAAGAAGATGAAATCTTAATTAAACGTGATGGTAAATTACACCGTCCTAAGCGTTTAGCTTCTGGCTTATATCAGTTCCGTGAAGGTACTCAAATTGACCGTGTTGTACTTGACTGTGTGTCTAGCTTACAAAACGGTGCAGATCTTCTTTGGATCGAAACTGCGACTCCAAACGTTGAAGAAATTGCACACATGGTTAACCGTGTACGTGAAACAGTTCCAAATGCGAAGCTTGTTTATAACAACAGCCCATCATTCAACTGGACTTTAAACTTCCGTCAACAAGCTTACGATCGTTGGGTTGCTGAAGGTAAAGACGTTTCTGCTTATGACCGTGCTAAATTAATGAGCGCTGAGTATGATGCTTCTGAATTGGCTGCTGATGCTGACTCGAAAATCCGTACATTCCAAGCAGATGCTTCTCGTGAAGCTGGTGTATTCCATCACTTGATTACACTTCCGACTTACCATACTGCTGCGCTTTCTACTCATGAGCTTGCACAAGGTTACTTCGGTACTGAAGGTATGTTGGCTTATGTTGCTGGCGTACAACGTAAAGAAATCCGTGGAGGTATTGCTTGTGTTAAACACCAAGCAATGGCGGGTTCTGACATCGGTGATGATCACAAAGAAATCTTCTCTGGTGACAATGCACTTAAAGCGCATGACGATGCTAAAAACACAATGAACCAATTCGCTGCTCACTAAGCACTGATTTGATTCTAAGAACCCAGCGTAAGCTGGGTTTTTTTATGGCAGAAGATAAGCAATTGTAGGGTTTGAGATTGCTAGCTTTAAATGATATCAACCAACAAGATGTACACTTTAGCTGGTAAATAGGGGGGATATTGAATAATAATTATAAAAGTAAGCATACTGCTATTTGAAGTAAATCAAGATTGGGTGAAATTAAAATATGGTTAAAGACTGAATGAAATAGTGTGACTCTAAAAAAGTTCATTTATTCATGTTGATGTGTATAAGTATTTAAATCATTGTATTCAATAGTGATGAGGATACGTTTGAGAATTTTGAGATATACATTGAGAAAAAGAGGGCTATATAAAATAAAAATGCCCAATGAAATTCATCAGGCATTTATTGATTAACAATATTGAGTTGTATCGTGTTATTCGCGTATTTAGTTGTTAAGCAAACTTTGCCAATACGTCTAAGAAACCTTCTTTTTGACGCGGATATTCTGCGATCACATCATGAATACGTTGACCTTCAGGATTAGTTGCATTGATGTCTCGACCATCAGCAACAAATTTGGTCAACAAACGTTCATAGTCAAACGGGCGCATATGTTTAAATGCGTGATAAAGTACATGAAAATCTGTATTGGTACCTTCAGGAGGAAGTTGATCTAAGTAGGCAAATACACGCTCGTCTGACCATTCTTCATTGAACGTTGCTGGCTGTGAAAGTGCCATAACAGCATCTCCTCAAAATAAAATAATTCTAAATCTAATGATTGATTTGCAGCATTATATAAACCTTATTGATCTTTCGTTTAATAAGGATAAATACAATATTTAGCTGAAAAAAATCTAAAATAAAAAGGGCAAAATATATTGCATGAGTAAAAGCAATGCTTTTTGACTCTGCCCTATATTTTGCCCTGAATCAATTCACTTGACTAATCAATAATGAAATTATCGTTCTTCAGGTAAATTGATATTCATTTCCAACATTTCAATGTTGGCTTCAGAACGAACTTGCATTTGAATATGCTGTTCATCCACACCACGGACATAACGATTAACCACTTGCATGATTTCTTTCTTCATTTGGTCAATCTTGTCTTGGCTTAAACGTTTGCCCAAACCGTTTTCAGAAGCAACAATAACTTTTAAGCGGTCTTTAGCAGTTTGGGCGCTAGATGGTTTGTCATCATTGCTAAAAAGTTTACTCCAAAATCCTGCCATTTCTACGCTCCAAATAACCGTGCTAACCAACCCTTAGGTTTCACTGTAATATGTCGATAAGGACGTTCCTCACCCAAGAAACGCGCAACTAAATCATCATATGCTTGCCCAGCAGATGCTTCTTGGTAAAGAATGACAGGTTTACCTTCATTCGATGCCTGAAGCACGCTAGGGCACTCTGGAATGACGCCTAAAGTTGGTACACGTAAGATATCTTTTGAGATATCATCAATGGTCAACATTTCTTGTTTATCGGCACGTTCAGGGTTAAAACGCGTAATACATAAATGCTTACGAACACGCCCTTCGTTGTTTTCTACTTTTTTCGTCTTACTGTCGAGCATACCGATAATACGGTCTGAATCTCGAACAGAAGAAATTTCTGGGTTTGTTACAATAATTGCTTCATCTGCATGATACATGGCTAAAATCGCGCCACGCTCAATCCCCGCAGGTGAGTCACAAATAATATAATCGAACTCTTGCGAAAGCTCATCGATTACACGAGCAACACCATCATCGCTCAACGCATCTTTATCACGGGTTTGTGATGCAGGTAAAATATATAGATTTTCAATATCTTTATCACGAATCAATGCTTGTTGTAAGCGTGCTTCGTTATTGATGACATTAACAAAATCATACACCACGCGGCGTTCACAGCCCATGATCAAATCTAAATTACGCAAACCCACATCGAAATCAATCACAACAGTTTTATGACCACGTAGGGCTAATCCTGTTGCAAAAGATGCACTCGTCGTAGTTTTACCTACGCCACCTTTGCCTGATGTAACGACAACAATTTTGGCCACCGAATCCACTCCTGTTATGGTCATTTTACCCGATTAAACGAGTTTTATATGGTGTTAATTTATACCTTAAAATTGCAAAGCTTCAAACACTAGCTCTTGCTGGTCATTCAAGTAAATATGTACAGCCTTTTTAATGACATCTTGAGGAATGTCATCTGCCACACAATATGTTCCTGCAATAGAAACCAATTCGGCTTCTAGTGAATGACAAAAAATTCTTGCAATGGTGTTACCACCTGCGCCTGCAATGACTCTACCACGAACACTGCCATAGATATGTATATTTCCTGAAGCAATCACTTCCGAACCACTGTTAATACCAGCATTCAGTATGATGTCCCCATGATCTTGAACTAGGCATTGACCAGTTCTTAAAATTTCATCATGGTATGAGGTTATATGACTCAATGTTTTAGGTGTATCAACGCTTGCATTTGGGGTCGCCACAGTTGGAGCTTTTACTGGTGTTTCAACCACTTGCTCTTTCGTCGGTTTAATCCGTTGCAATGGACGATCGGCAGGCAAGACTGGAAATTGAATTGCACGTGCTTGATCACCCAATAAACCATCAATCACAGCCATAGGCTGTAAATCTAGACTGATAATGAGTTGAATCAGGGCAATAAGCTCTTGTTCAACTGTGCTATCAATAATGACTAAAGCCCCTTGATAAGAGGTTTCACTCATCATTGAAGTTAATTGCTGGCGGATGGCATCATGATCATTAGTATCGAAGGTTAATCGGGTAAAATTAACCATTCTGCCTGTAATCCGTATATCAGCCATAATTATTCCTTAAAAGGCGTGTGACCTAAATTTTCTATCTAAGCGTCAAAAATTGTGAAATAGGGCAAATGCTAGAACATATTGAATGATTTCTCTAGCAAAGATACAAATATTTTCAATGAATTGCTTATTCTTTGAATCACTTAATCTTTTACTTGATCATTTTTTTCTAATTCAAGCTGCCATTGTTTTACTTTCACTTGTTTCCTTAACGATTCTAAACTTTCATAGACCACAGATTCAACCAGTTCTTCAAGCTTCTGATTTTCAATATTTAACTGGCTTAATTTGGTTGAGATCAGTTGATAGGTCGCGTTTGGATTGTGTAGATTGCCTTCTGTAAAAGGTTCAACCAATCCTTGGGTAATGTTCTCACCTAACTGTTGCCCAATATTTTGAATCTGATTTTCAATCATACTGCCTGCAATTGGGATCATGCGCAATAACTGGGTCAATTGCGGGGTGTCCTCAATCGCTTGACGTACAATCTGTCCGACATTATGGGTAATCACATGACTTTGTGCTTTTAGTTCAGTGGCCAAAGACTCTTGTAAGACTTCAGCTAAAGTTTGTGCAAAACGATCTCTATGATGATCAATTAAATCATGAATGATTTTTTTATGACTTGAGCTGGTGTCTAATTCTTGTTTAATTCCATCAATGACTGTAATCACAACACGATCAGATAATTCTTCCATCAGCACTCGATAATAAAACAGCACACGTTTTAGAATGTTATCAGGAATAACCTTATAACCTAACTCATGAAAATGATAAGCAATAATACCGACCCGAATTAAACGTAAAAAACGTAAATAAGGAATAATCGCTAAAATTTCATACCAATGAATAAATGGAAAGAAAAACCAACGCGCATGATGTTTGTTGATAATTGCGATGAGCCAGCGAATGCCTAATTCAACAATCAAAAAGGTGATAAACCAGCTTTCCGTTTTAATCACCCATGGATGCAGATCTGTTTTGTAATACTGTAAAACTTGCGGTAAATGAATTTCATTGAAAAGCCAGTCACCAAAATTACTCATTAAAAAAGCATTGGCACATAAACAGAATAGGTTGAAGACGATGATAAACATCATAAAGATGTCATAACCAAAAGCGATCCACCATCCTCGTGACATATCGTTTTTCGTTTCTGTACTGTTTTCGAGTGGTGGAACTTGCTCTGTCATATCCATCCTATTCTGTGATTTTTTCTTCAATTGAACGTTAGTGGTTATATTTTTGTTTTATGGCGCTAATCAGTTGATCTTTTTCAGTCCATAAATCATCAACCCAGTTTTGAAAGCGTTCGCGATATTCTGCATCATCTTCATAATTGCCACCCAATACCCATTCAGGAATCTCAATTTTACGCATATTGACCACAATTCGTGGTACTTCACCTAACCAAAATTCTCCATAACCGGGTGCACCATCTGGATAAACAATGGTCATGTCCACCAGTGCGTCAATCTTATCACCTAAGATATTTAAAGCGAGTGCGAGTCCACCTGCCTTAGCTTTAAGTAAATTGGTAAAAGGGGATTGTTGTTGAGCATGTTTTTCTGGGGTAAAGCGTGTTCCTTCAAGATAATTGAGCAATGTGAAAGGCTGGCTTAATAACTGTTCACAGGCTTTACGTGCTTCTTCCATATCACGTGTTTTGAGTTCAGGATTCTTTGCAATCTGCTCTTTTGTATGGCGTTTCATCATCGGAAAGCCAAGAATTTTAAATGCTTGCCCGACAAACGGTATAAAGATCAGTTCCCATTTGGTGAAAAAACGGGTGAGTGGCATACGGGTTAGACCAAAATACTGGTTTACTGTGGTATCGACCCAACTTTGGTGGTTACAGGTCATTAAATAACGACCTTGCATATTTAAATCCAAGTTTTCATCAACGGTAATGTCCCATTGTGTTTCGGGAAGAACATGATCAATCAACCAATTATTGACACTTAACCAACTATTGGTGATATTGATATTGGTTTCATCCACCTTTTTTGACTTTTTAAATAATTTGGTCAAGCCTAAAGCTAAAACAGGTGGGCCGTGAAAAAAAGTACTGCCAGTAATCACTGAGCCAACGGTTAAACCTTTCGTAATTTTTTTTAAAATAGGTTGCTTCTGCTGTTGAGATGACATAGAACAGTCCTAATGATTTATTGTGAGTGCCAGTTCAAGCGACTAGATATTTTTTACTGCTACGTTGCGACATTGGAAACCATGTTTATCATTATTTAGAATGAATAAATTTCGTATTTGTTGCCTCGTATCACCAGAAATATACATAATCGCAAACATAGACGAATTGTCCACAGCCCTTAAATATAATCGTTACAATGCAATTTAAAAAGACACATTTAATGACTATGTATAAATTATGATGATCACTTTTGTAAATTTCATTGTAAATATTACAAAATGTAAAAAAATACGTGATTGTTAACAAAATGCCTATAGTGGCACTTTGTTTTTTATACCAAAATTAAGTTAACAAAAAACACAACTTGGAGGCATGCAATGCGTGCACTATTAATTACAACACTTACAGCAGGGGCTTTAGTACTTTCTGGCTGTCAATCAACTGGTAATAACATCGGTGGTATGGAGTACGACAAATCTGCTATTGGTGGTTTGATCGGTGCAGCAGCGGGCTATGGTTTGTCTCGTGGTAATGCAAACTCATCTGCACAAAACAATCGTGCAGCAGCAATTGGTGCGCTTTTAGGTGCGGGTACTGGTCTTTATTTAGACAATAAAGAAAAGAAATTACGCCAACAAATGCAGGGTACTGGTGTAGAAGTTAACCGTAATCCAGATGGTTCTGTAGCTTTAGTTATGCCAGGTAGCATTACATTTGATACCAACAAGTCATCAATTAAGCCGAACTTCTACGGTACTTTAAATAAAGTTGCTCAAACTTTAATGGAAGACAACAAGAGTGTAATTCTTGTTACGGGTTATACCGATAATACAGGTAATGATTCAATCAATATTCCATTGTCTCAAAACCGTGCATACTCAGTTGCAAACTACCTTAAAGGTAAAGGCGTGCAAAGCCGTATTGATACTCAAGGTTATGGTTCACAAAACCCAATCGCAGATAACTCAACTGCAGCGGGTCGAGAACAGAACCGTCGTGTAGAAATCAGCATTTATGCGGCAAACTAATATGCAACAAACCAAGAAATCGCAATAAAAGTAACGTATTTTTTGGTTGAAGGCATTGAGTTGAAAGCATTGAAAAGGAGTCATGGTTCGCTATGATTCCTTTTTTTATTTTCCAAATTTTTGCTTAAATCTCATCAATCTGTTTAAGGTTGCGATTCAGATTTTTTATTATTAAAACCAGCGTTGATGCTATAAAGGTCTTTCTTCTTGCTGCTATTTGCTAGCCGTTATGATGGTTTTTGGTTATGCTTTCGCCACTTGATCACCAGTCAACTGAATAACAACAACTCATAATAAAATAGAGTATTGAAATAAGAAGGTTTGAAACTAAAGCAGAATTTAACTGAAATGATTTTTATCTGGTTTTTATATTGGAAAAATTCAAATTAAGCATTTTGCAACTCTACTTTAGATGACTATAATCGAGCTCGAAGTTTTTAGAGGATGAACAATGTCGAAAGCAAGTCAACTGAATGACAAGCAACTTGAAGCCATGAAATATACTCAAGGACCCTTGTTAGTACTTGCAGGGGCGGGTTCAGGTAAAACCTCAGTAATTACAAGAAAAATTGCGTATTTGGTCCAGCAGTGTGGGATTCCTGCGCATCGAATTACCGCAATGACCTTTACCAATAAAGCTGCACGTGAAATGAAAGAACGTGTGGGTAAGTTGTTGGGTAAAGAAGAAGGGAAAGGGCTTTCAGTTTCGACCTTCCATACCTTTGGTTTAAATTTATTACGAATTGAGCTGAAAAATACCCCACTTAAAAATAATTTCTCAATCCTTGATGCAGATGACTGTAAGCGTATTCTTATGGACTTGATGCATCGTGATAATTTATCGGGTGCTGAAAGCAAAGAATTGATTGCTAAAGCCATGAAGAAAATTTCTGATTGGAAAAATGATTTGATTGTGCCTGAGCAAGCACATACGACTTGTGAAACACCAGAAGATGTGCAGTTTGCCCACTTGTATCAATTATATGAACGAAATTTACGTGCTTATAACGCTGTAGATTTTGATGATCTGATCGTGATGCCAACACGTCTCTTACAAGACAATGCAGAAGTTCGTGATCGTTGGCAAAACCGGGTTCGCTATCTACTCGTGGATGAGTATCAAGATACCAATACCGCGCAATATATTTTGGTAAAATTATTGGTCGGTGTGATGGGGCAGTTCACCGCTGTAGGTGATGATGACCAATCCATTTATGCATGGCGTGGCGCAAAGCCTGAAAATATGGCATTGCTAAAAGAAGATTTCCGCAATTTAAAAGTGATTAAACTGGAGCAAAATTACCGTTCTACCAGTCGTATTTTAAAAGCCGCGAACCATGTCATTGAAAATAATCCACATATCTTTGATAAAAAGTTGTGGAGTGATAAAGGTCATGGTGAAGTCATTCGAATCATCACCTGTCGTAATGATGATGATGAATCTGAACGTGTGGTAAAAGACCTGCTCACGCATAAATTGATGAATGGTAAAAACTGGAAAGATTATGCGGTGTTGTATCGCGGAAATTTCCAAGCACGTGTATTGGAAACTCAGCTACGTCAAATGCAGATTCCATACAAGCTCTCTGGTGGTCAATCTTTCTTTGGTCGTGCAGAAATTAAAGATGTGATGAGCTACTTACGCATCATCATTAACCCTGAAGATGACAGTGCTTTCCTTCGTATTATCAATACGCCTAAACGTGCAATTGGCCCAGTAACACTTGAGAAGTTAGGTCTTTTTGCCCAAGAAAATCATTTATCACTGTTGGCTGCGGCAAGTGATCAACGCTTAACTATGGTGATGCCGAAAAAGGCCACCACACAATTGGCTGAGTTTGCTGGCTTTATCAATGATTTCACTCGTGAATTGTTAGATGACGATGAACCTGTTCCTAAAATTCGTCAAATGATGAATGATGCAGGCTATATCGATTATTTACGTGAAACGGCTGCAACGCCTGCACAAGAAAAAACCAAGATTGATAATGTGGAGATGCTCTATACCAGTATTCAAAGCTTAATCAATCGTGCTGAAGATGTAGATGAAAAGAACATTGAAAGTGTGATTCGTAAAATGGTGTTGCTGGATATGCTTGAGCAGCAGCAGGAAGATGAAGACACTGATAAGGTCAACCTGCTGACATTACATGCATCTAAAGGTCTGGAATTTCCATTTGTTTATATTATGGGCTTAGAAGAAGAGCTTCTGCCACATAAGAACTCCATTGCCGCTGAAACGATCGAAGAAGAACGACGTTTGATGTATGTAGGCATTACCCGTGCACAACAAGGTTTGACCTTAACTTTGGCTGAGCAGCGTAAAAATGGTGGGCAAATGAAACAAATGACCCCAAGCCGCTTCTTAGATGAATTACCACAAGATGAGTTGGATTGGTTAGGTCGTAAGAAAAAATTAGCTGAAAATGTTGATCCTAAGCAACAGGCACAGCAATATTTACAAAACTTAAAAGCGTTATTAAAACGTTAATTTTTTAAATCAGTTCTTTTATTTTTCTTTCGATTTGCTTTTAAACAGATCGGAAGAAATAAAAGCACCTTTAACAGCTTTATTTAACCAAGGATTTCAATATGAAAGTTCAAGTAAAAGTACTTGATCAACGTTTAGGTCAAGAATGGCCAATGCCAACATATGCAACAACAGGTTCAGCGGGTTTGGACTTACGTGCATGTGTAGAAGAAGCGATTCAAATTGAACCTGGTCAAACTGTGTTGGTTAAAACAGGTATGGCCATTTATATTGAAGATACTAATTTTGCTGGTCTGGTTTTACCACGTTCGGGCTTGGGCCATAAGCATGGGATCGTATTGGGCAACTTGGTTGGCTTAATTGATTCAGATTATCAAGGCGAATTGATGGTTTCTGTTTGGAATCGTGGTCAAACCACCTTTACTTTAGAACCAGGTGAGCGTTTAGCACAGTATGTTTTAGTGCCTGTAGTTCAAGCGCAATTTGATATTGTAAGTGAATTTGAAGCGACTGAACGTGGTGCAGGTGGTTTTGGTCACACTGGGAAGAACTAGATTTCTCTCATTATTTTAAAGCCTGATTTATCAGGCTTTTTTAGTATTATGTTTATTTGTAACAAAAAGTATGTATAACGCTGTATATAAAATTGAATATATTATCAAGAGTTTTTTAGTATATTGCATTTGACCCGATATAAATATTCTCATATAAATGAATTGCTTGCTTATCATTAGAGAGATTAAGCTGACGAAATAAAGGGTTAAGCAAATAGAAGTTTTGCTTATGAAAAAGATGAATGATTTTCCTTTTCAGATTTTCCGCGCCTATGATATTCGTGGAAAAGTTGAAATGATGCCACCTGAATTGATTCAGGCAATCGCATATGCTTTAGTTGATCAACTGATTGAAAAGGGTCAATCAAAAATCACCTTAGGATACGATGCACGATTAAGTAGTCCTGCGTATGCTCAAATTATCAAACAGGTATTTCAAAATAAAGATATTGAAGTCACTGAAATAGGTTGTTGTGCTACGCCACAATTGTACTTTGCTGCAAGAAATACGCAGGGCAATGGCATTATGGTGACAGCGAGTCATAATCCAAAAACCGACAATGGTATTAAATGGATTATGCAGTTTGAGCCACCGTCTCCTGAAATGATTCAAAACATAGGCACTCAAGCAAAAAGTTATCTGCAAAGTGAGCAGTTTCCATTGCTTGATACAGGATCGTTTGTTCAAACAGCGGCTCATCAAATTAAATCTGAATTTTGTTTATCCTATAAATCTGCATTATTAAAAGATATTCACTTAACCCGACCGCTCAAAGTCGTGATTGATGGCTTAAATGGTTCAGCAGGCTTTTGTGCCAATCTTGTTTTAAAAAAATTGGGCTGTGAGGTGATTGCATTACGCTGTAATGCTGATGGAAACTTCCCTGACCATGCACCAGATCCTTCACAAGCCACACATTTAGAATTATTACGACAAAATGTACTCAATCATCAGGCAGACATTGGTATCGCTTTAGATGGTGATGGCGATCGCGTGGTTTTATTGGATGAAAATGCCCATATTATTTCAGCGGATCGGCTTTTAGCATTGTTTGCCCAAATGTGTTTAAAAGATCATCCACAGCATGAAATTGTGTTTGATGTGAAATGTTCATCTATGGTACGTCAAGTGGTTGAACGTTTGGGCGGTCAAGCCAAGATGATTCGAACTGGTAGCAGTTTTTTACGCAAATACATGTCGCAATCAAAAGGCCAGGCTGTCTTTGGTGGTGAGTACGCAGGTCATTATGTATTTAATGATGGGCGTGGACTTGGTTATGACGATGGTCTATATGCTGCCTTACGTGTGATGGAATACTTATGTGGTTTCCCTCAAGCAACATTGTCTGAAATCTTAGCTTGTTATCCAGATCGTTTTTATACTGAAGATACTTATATTAGTACCCACCGTACTGATCCGAAAATTGTTTTGAATGAGATTGAACATCTCAGTCAACAATTTGGTGCTGAACTGAGCAAAATTGATGGTGTTCGCCTTGATTTTGAACATGGTTTTGGCATTATTCGGGCGTCAAATACAGGTGAATATTTTACCGTACGTTTTGATGCAGATTGCCCAAATTGTTTAAATGAAATTCGTCAGACATTTGCGTCTATGCTCAGTGATCGTTATCCTATGATCGCCCAAGATATTCTACAGGCACACTGATTTCTTGCATCATCCATATTCATCAGTCTAATCCCTACAGCTCACTAAGGAGAGGCGAATGCCACATCAGCATACTGGCATCGACAAAGCGCAAATATTGACAGAGGCTTTGCCATATATTCAACGATTTTCAGGTAAAACACTCGTTGTAAAATATGGTGGCAATGCAATGACTGATCCAGATTTGGAAAGCTCATTTGCTCGCGATATCGTTTTACTCAAAACTGTAGGTTTAAATCCGATTGTCGTGCATGGTGGTGGTCCACAAGTAGATTCATTGCTTAAACAGTTAGGGCGTGAGTCTGATCGTATTGATGGAATGCGGGTAACGGATCCTGCAACCATGGAAGTAGTTGAGATGGTTTTAGGTGGCAGTGTTAATAAATCTATCGTTAACCTAATCAATCAACATGGTGGACGTGCCATTGGTTTAACGGGTAAAGACGGTAATTTATTGCGTGCTCAAAAGCTCTTGATGGAAAAGACACTTGCAGATGGTACAGTCACGCAAATTGACTTGGGTCTAGTTGGGGAAGTGACTGGGGTTAAAACTGACGTTTTAGAAATGTTTACCCAAAGTGATTTTATTCCAGTGATTGCGCCTTTAGGTGTAGATGAAGACGGTCAAACTTATAATATCAATGCAGACTTAGTCGCAGGTAAAGTTGCAGAAGCTTTAGGTGCGGAAAAATTGATTCTATTGACCAATATATCAGGTGTTTTAGATGAAAATAAAAACCTCCTGACTGGACTAAGTACTCAAGAAGTCGATCGTCTCATTGAAACTGGGGTGATTTACGGGGGGATGATTCCTAAAGTGGGTTGTGCCTTAGATGCGGTTAAAGGTGGGGTTGTGAGTGCGCACATTGTAGATGGGCGGGTACCTCATGCAACACTCTTAGAAATCTTTACCGATCATGGTGTAGGAACCTTAATTACCAATCGTGCCAAGCCTCAGAAATAATTTTTAATCTATAGATTATTTTTTTAAAAATGCCAGTGTGAAAACATTGGCTTTTTTTTATTTTTGCCGATTCTATTTCAAATTAACCATTCATAGCGTGTTTTTAAACGGTCATTTTTTCGTCATATAAGTGTCATCAGGATTGCCTAGTGTAAGTAAAAGCTCAAGGAGTCGAAAATATGTTCGCAAAATTAAATCAGTATCGTCAGAACTTCCAGAACTTAAATTTACCGTTACCAAAACCTAAAAAAGCACAATCACAATATAAATTTGAATGGGTTGAAGACCTGAAACAACTCAAAGAAGTACAAAAATTTCGTGCAGTACAATTCGCAGATCAGTTTGGCATTACATTTGAAAATGGATTAGATCAAGATTTATATGACCTTGATTGTGAGCATGCGGTATTACGTGATAAATGGAGCAATGAGATTGTTGCCTACACACGTCTGAAGTTGATTCAGGGGCATGAACTTGCACGTAGTTATAGCGCACAAGAATTTGATGTTTCTCAACTTTCACATCTATCCAATATTGTGGAAATAGGCCGTACGTGTGTACATCCGCGTTATCGTAATGGGCGTGCATTGTCGATGTTGTGGTTAAATTTAGTTCCGACAGTGCTATGGAAAATGAAAGCAAAACACTTAATGGGATGTGTCAGCATTCGTTTGGAAGACAATAAGGCACGTGCTTACTATACGCATCAGCATTTGAAGAAAATGACTGCTAAACAGTCGATTGATATAAACGCAAATCCCGCTTTTGAACCGAGTCATCCAGAGTATAGCTTTCCACAAGATGAACGAATTCCAAAGTTGTTTGATGTCTATTTGAAAATGAATGCGCGTTTATCGAAACAGGCATATCACGATGAAGCATTCAATTGTTTAGATTATTTTGTCTTTTTAGATGTCAATGAAATTGCCAAAAATTTTGTTTTAAACAAAATGGTTAATCGCTGAGTGTCCGAAAAATAAGGGGGCTTAGAGTTTGATATCCTAAAAGTACCCCAATCATTTTGCTGATCTGTGTTAAGTCATGGGTATAATATGCATCTGTTTGCAGTTATTTTCAGTTATTGAGATTTGCAAGCAGCTGCGTAGTCATGCACAATATTCTTATAAATAAAATGTTGTATGAATACACTATGTGCCAATTGCTTGGAATGAACTGCGCCGCTCCCACTGATATTACTTTTTCGTTTCGTGGGTTTTCTCAACGTGCAGGAATAACCTCTGATCATTCTGATGGGTTTGGTATTGCCTTTTTTGAAGATAAAGCATGTCGTTTATTTGTCGATAATCAATCTGCAGTATTGTCACCGATTGCTGAATTGGTACGTAACTATCCAATCAAATCGCGGAATGTGATTGCGCATATTCGTAAAGCAACCCAAGGTAAAATTACCTTAGAAAATTCCCACCCCTTTATTCGTGAGTTATGGGGTAGACAGTGGATTTTTGCACATAATGGGGATTTACATAACTTTCATCCACATTTATCGGGGCGTTTTACCCCTGTAGGCAGTACCGACAGTGAGCTGGCATTTTGTTATTTACTTGAACAACTGGTTTTAAGATTTGGTTATTTTGAACCGAGTTTAAATGATGTATTTGCTTTGCTTGAAGAAATATCACCTAAAATTGCAGAATATGGCACTTTTAATTTTTGCCTCTCCAATGGACAAGCATTGTTTAGTTATGCGACAACGAAGCTGCATTGGATTGTACGCGAGTATCCATTTACATATGCACGCTTGGTCGATATTGATGTTGATATTGATTTTAGTCAATTTACAACAAAAGAAGATCGTGTTGCCGTGATTACCACAGAGCCATTAACTCAAAATGAAGTTTGGACTGCATACCAACCTGGTGAGATGATTTTATTTAAAGATGGTCAAGTGATAAAAACAGCAACCACTCATGTCGAAAGACTTGCTCGTGAGGCTGCTGATCCAAGTTTGATTAGAGTCACCAAGGCAGATCAATATTAGTTTGATCTGAATGAATTCATATGAGATTGGGGGAAGTGTTATTCACTAACTCTATGTTTTTTTAATATAAATTATTGTAAAAATAAAAAATAATTCAATTTAACTAGCCCATTCAGGTTTTTATAGGTGCTTTTGTACTAGCTATAGATGCAAGAATTATCTTAGATCGATAGCAATTTCCTTATCATTCGGTTACAGGTTTTTTCCCACTAAATCCTGTAAAAATTACTTCGAATTATTTATTGTAAATCGCATTATTTTGAATGATCAAAGTCTCATATTAAATTGTATAGGATGGTCATCTTTGAGGCTTAACGGAGTATTTTGATGTTGTTAAAGCAAAGAGAAGATGATCGAATAATAATGTTTAATTATATTTTATTGAAAAAAAAGAGTAATAATATCGTTATAATTGTTTAAATATTAAAGATCTTTCATAAATCAAAAATGATTATGTGGAGTGAATCATATTGGTATTGAAAGTTCCTTCTCCCTTTGGGAGAAGGCTAGGATGAGGGAACTTTTATGTTGATTTATGGTTTTAAAAAGGACTTATGAAAGAAGTCTATTATATAAAATTGTCGTGATAAAATTTATATTTTAACTGTTTTTAAGTAAACAATGAGGTAAGTTGAATAAAAATAGCACGTATAAAATACTTTTCACTTGAATAAAGAAAGTATTTAAAAATATAACAAAATCACAAAAGAATATTTTTTCTTATTTTGCAAAAATGATTGAGTAATTTTATCACGAGTAATCATATGGAAAAGTGAAAATAAAAATATCATTTGAGGGGGGTAAAAATTTTTGATTACACATTCATAATCATTTATTCATTCAAAATAATAAATATAGACAATCAATAAAATTATTTAAAATTAGTAATTGGTTAAAAAATATCTTACTCTTTTAGTGCGGATTAAAATATTATCCAAGTATAAACAATAACTTAATTATTTTATAGTTTTTTTAATGAATCCCGACTAATACAGTTCATTTTTATTTAGAGAGATAGCCGTTAATATGGTTGCTGAAGGTCAAGACATTATTTTAAGGTGATCGTATGAAGATGAGATGGATTCCAGAATATAATACGGGTATCGATGTGATCGACGATCAACATAAACGGATTTTGGATTACATCAATGAAATTGATGAAATCGGTATGGCAACGGATCGTGCCCGTATTAAGCAAATTCTTGATAATATTATTGACTATACACAATCTCATTTTACCTTTGAAGAAAGCTTACAAGAAGAAGCGGGTTATAAATACCGTGTTCCTCATAAACGTGTACATGACTTATTTATTAAACGTATCGAAAGTTATCGTACCAGTTTTGAAGAAGGGCATTCTATAGAAAAAGAATTGCATGAAGTGTTGTCTAAATGGTTAATTAATCATATTCAGCATGATGATGCAGATTATGTAGGGGCTGTAAAATTAAATATGATGGGAATCATTAAAGAAAACGAAAAGAAAAAAGGCAAAAATTGGTTTGCAAGATTTTTTTCATAATTTACAGGCATTTTATGATTGTGAAATTATGGGAATCACCAGCTCTCTAACTAAAAAAATTCAGAGGGGATAAAAAGAAATAACAAAGATTATAACAATATCTAGCGCAGCAAATCATCGAGGGGTGATTTGCTTTTTTCTTTTAAGCTTTGATTTTCAGCATCGACAAAGGCAAAATAGCAGAACTTTTTACGAAACACCTCATGCAGGATTATTCTATGTCACGATGGTTATCGCCGCTCATGGCATTTTGTTTATCATTTATGATTATCGCAGGTTTGGCTCCAAGTCTGGATATTCAAATTGATCGGCAAATTGATTTTTGGATATTGTGGTTAGTGTCAATGCTAGTGTTAGCATTGCCGATTACTTATTTAGAAGTTGCTTTAGCAAAGCGTTCTAAAACAACTGCACTCAATGCCTTGTCTAGCTTAACTCGTGATGCTGACGCATCTCAATCATGGCGCATTGTGGGTTGGTTGGCTGTTATCTTTATTCCATTCTTAGCGGGTGGAATTTTATCGAATATCAGTCAAAGTACTGTGCAGATTGCGAATTTACCGATAGAAGGTCATTTGTTATTTGCAGGTGCCGCTGTAGTGGCTTTTGCTTTGTCTTTTGCGCCTCGTCAAATTTTAGTGGGTTTGATCACGATAGGCGTGCTGCTTTCTTTAATCCTTGCACAGGTTTTCGGTACACACTTACAAGCTTGGCATGTTACTCCTGTAGAGTTTAAAGAGTGGGGCAATGCAACGATTTTAGCCCTTGTGGCCACAGGTCTCGGTTTAGGCTTGTATTGGCAAACCAGCTTGTTGAATGTTCAACAGAATAATGAGGCATCTAAAACAGCTTTACCGATTTGGATTGCGCAACTGGTTGCTGTGATTGCCTTTGGTTTTTTTGCGGCTTCAGCACAAATCCCTGCCTATACTTTATTATTTAATGCAGTCATTTCAGCCGCGTTATTATTACAACTAGGCAAAGAACAGTTAGCTCAACGCCAAGTCGCAATACTTATTCAATTTGTAGTGTTGTTGGTGGCATTATTCATTTGGGCAATTCCAAACATTGTAGTGCTGTTTAATCCATTGCTGATGACTTGGGGCTTGGTCATTTGCTTGATTTATTCGATCTTTGTGGGTTGGATCATGAAAATCAGCCATCTACGTAAAGCAATCAATTTTAGTTCAGAAGCGTTTTATAATATTTGGCGTATTGCGGTACGAATTGTTTTACCTTTGAGTATTGTGTTGGCATTGGTATCCTATATTGGACAGTTAATTTAAGGGTCAAGGTGAATCTCGTGGCAAAGATTTGGGTGGCATATGCTGCCGAAAAGCAACAATTTCACATTGAGTTACAATTTTCTCAAGGCATGACGATTGCCGATGCAATTGCGCAAAGTGGATTGGCGCAACAAGTAGAATTGCCTGAAAATTTTAGTTTCGGTATTTTCGGAGTGAAAATAAAAGCGCAATCGCATTTGCTACAAGCAGGTGATCGTGTTGAAATTTATAGAGCTTTAACGATTAATCCAAAAGATATTCGTCGCAATCGCGCAAAAGCAAATCCTGTCGGACGTTACTGTCGTGGTAATCGCTATCAACAATTGTTATTTAAATAAGGCGTTATTTACAATAATCGCTTTAAACAATTGAATGCATATGAAAAACCCCTCATTGAGGGGTTTCTTTTTATCGCAAAGTGTCTATAGTGGGGGCGCATTCAATATTGCTTCTTTAGAAGCAGGTAAACCAGGTTGAGACTCAGGAATGGTTTCTAAACCTTCAATTTTGTTTACGACACCTGATTGATCAAAATAAACCTTTAAATGTTGGCCATGTGCTGCGGGAATCTTCGCTTTTTTCGCGTAAGTTCCTGGGATATAGTTGTAAATGTAATCCCATCGTCCTGGATTCAATGGATCTGAGACTGTTGGGCTACCCAACAAGAACTGTACTTGTTGGTAGGTCATACCGACTTGAATTTTTGAAGCTTGAGCTTGGGTTAACGGTGTTCCCTGAGGAATATCGACTTTGTATACTCCAAATACAGAACAACCACCAAGTAAAGAAGCGACGAATAACGTCAGCATGATTTTTTGCATTTTGCTACACTATCCCAAATTAATTATGATGCAATTGATCCAAGGATAGATCATACTGCATCTCAACTCTGTTGCATATTCCAACTTAAAATTTGTTGAGAGACCTTTTTATATGCCTATTTCAAATCAAGATTTACGCAAAGCTGGACTTAAAGTTACCCTACCACGAATCAAGATTTTGGAATTATTAGAAAATTCAAGACAACACCACTTGAGCGCGGAAGACATTTATAAAACATTACTCGAACAAGGTGAAGATGTCGGTCTAGCGACCGTATATCGTGTGTTAACACAATTTGAAGCTGCTGGAATTATCCAGCGCCATCATTTCGAAAACAATCATTCTGTTTTTGAAATTATGCAAGAAGATCATCATGATCATTTGGTTTGTCAAAATTGTAATAAAGTCGTTGAATTTACTAATGAAACCATCGAGCATGAGCAACATTCGGTAGCTGAGAAACATGGCTTTCAATTGACTGGACATTCTTTGAATCTGTACGGTTATTGTGATGAACCTGCATGTCAGGAAGCTTATCGTAAGCGCTAGAATCACATAAATACAACAAATGAAGAGGGGGCTTAACTAAGCCTCCTCTTTTTATATCAGCTCATTTTTTACTTTTGAGCTACTGTCCATCAAAGGTGAGTTTGCTATTTGAATTGAGTAGCTGTGCACCACCTTCTTCATCCAATTTGATTTGTAGACGTAAATCATTTGGAGAGTCAGCATGTTTAAGTGCGTCTTTATAGGTAATTTGTCCCGCTTTATAGAGGTCAAATAAAGCTTGGTCAAACGTCTGCATACCCAATTCACGAGAGCGCTTCATCAAATCCTTAATTTCATGTACATCACCTTTACGGATTAAGTCTGAAACTAACGGTGAGTTGATAAGAATTTCAATTGCAGCACGACGAGAATTACCGTCTGGTGTTGGAATCAATTGTTGCGCAACCATGGCTTTGAGGTTAAGCGATAAATCCATAAACAACTGGCTATGACGGTCAGACTCAAAGAAGTGAATAATCCGGTCAATTGCTTGGTTGGCGTTGTTGGCATGCAGTGTGGCAAAGACTAAGTGACCTGTTTCAGCAAAAGCGATGGCATAGTCCATGGTTTCACGAGAGCGGATCTCACCAATTAAGATCACATCTGGTGCTTGACGCAAAGTATTCTTAAGTGCAATTTCAAAAGAATCGGTATCAATTCCCACTTCACGTTGGGTAATAATACATCCTGCATGTTCGTGTACAAATTCAATTGGGTCTTCAATGGTGATGATATGACCTTTAGAATTTTGATTGCGATAACCAATGATGGACGCAAGCGAAGTTGATTTACCTGTTCCTGTTGCACCAACAAAGATGATGATCCCACGTTTTGTCATTGCGAGATCTTTAAGAATAGGCGGTAATTTAAGCTCATCCATGGTCGGAATTTGAGTTTCAATACGACGCAAAACCATTCCAGGCATATCACGTTGTTGAAAAGCGCTGACACGGAAACGCGCAGTTTTATCGCGATTGGTAATGGCAAAGTTACATTCACGGGTCTCAGCAAATTCTTTACGCTGCTTTTCACTCATAATAGAGTTAAGCAATTGCATAATAATTTCGCCGTTTAACTTGGTTTTTACCACAGGAACAATTTGACCATTAATTTTCATTGATGGTTCAACATCGGCGGTAATAAATAAGTCTGATGCTTTTTGCTCAATCATCATGTTGAGCAAGTCATTAAAGTCCATCTTTTTTAAACCTCAATAATCCATTTTATAAGAATGATTCTGGTTGTTTTGCTACATTTCTTGCAACTTGAGGACTAATAACACCTTTGGCGACCAGCGTTTTTAAACTCTGATCCAATGTGGTCATACCATAGTTTGCACCGGTTTGAATTGCTGAATACATCTGTGCAACTTTGTTTTCACGGATTAAGTTACGAATCGCAGGAATACCGATCATGATTTCGTGTGCCGCAACTCGTCCGCCACCATTCTTTTTCAGCAGGGTTTGTGAAATAACCGCTTGTAAAGATTCTGATAACATGGCACGGACCATGTCTTTTTCTTCGGCAGGGAATACGTCAATCACACGGTCAATGGTTTTTGCTGCTGATGTGGTGTGTAGTGTACCGAAAACCAAGTGACCTGTTTCTGCTGCTGTTAAAGCAAGGCGAATGGTTTCAAGGTCACGCATCTCACCGACCAAGATAATGTCAGGGTCTTCACGTAACGCAGAACGCAGTGCTTCATTAAAGCCATGTGTATCACGATGCACTTCACGCTGGTTGATGAGGCACTTTTTAGATTGGTGTACAAATTCGATTGGGTCTTCGACCGTCAAAATATGGTCATAGCGACTGTCATTAATAAAGTCAATCATAGAGGCCAATGTGGTTGATTTACCAGAACCTGTTGGACCTGTTACAAGGATCAAACCACGTGGTAGCTCACAAAGATCTTTAAAGATTTGTCCTAAACCTAAATCTTCCATGGTCAATACTTTGGAAGGAATGGTACGAAATACAGCACCCGCACCACGGTTTTGGTTGAATGCGTTGACACGGAAACGGGCAATACCTGGAACTTCAAATGAGAAGTCAGTTTCTAATTGTTCTTCAAAATCACGACGTTGTTTATCATTCATGATGTCATAAACCAGTCTGTGAACTTCTTTATGTTCCAATGCTGGTAAATTGATACGACGGACCTCACCATCGACACGAATCATCGGTGGCATACCTGCTGAAAGGTGTAAGTCAGATGCACCGTTTTTGACGGAAAACGCCAATAATTCTGTAATATCCATAATGTCCCCGAATAAAAACCTATTTGCTTAATTATTTTGTAGAATAATAAGGCCTTTCACTCAGCATAACCAACAATTTCATTGCTTGGAAGCTGAAATTTTTATGAAATGAGAACCTTGTCAATGAATGATCTAAATCAAGCTCGAAATCATGTACTCGCGCAAATTCAGCAGGCCTGTTTGGCTGCAAATCGTGATGTGAGTCAGGTACAGTTGTTGGCAGTTTCCAAGACACATCCAAGTACGCTATTAAAAGAAATGTATGCTACGGGTCAGCGTGCTTTTGGCGAGAATTATTTACAAGAAGCGCTCGAAAAAATTGAAGATTTAAAAGATTTAGAGATCGAATGGCATTTTATCGGTCATGTACAGCGCAATAAAACTAAGCATCTTGCTGAAAAGTTTGCGTGGGTGCATGGTGTTGATCGTTTTATCATTGCAGAGCGTCTCTCAAATCAACGTGAAGCTACTCAAACGCCATTAAATATTTGCTTGCAAGTCAATATTGATGCACAAGACAGTAAAGATGGTTGTCAGCCTGATGAAGTTGTAGATCTGGTGAAACAAATCAGTCAATTAAAGAATTTAAAGTTGCGTGGTTTAATGGTGATTCCTGCACCTGATCATCCGCAAGCATTTAGTGATGCAAAGCAATTATTTGATCAGGTTAAAGTTCATCATGCGCATGCTGAGGATTGGGATACGTTGAGCATGGGAATGTCTGGAGATATGGTAGAAGCCATTGCTGCAGGGTCAACCATGGTACGTATCGGGACAGCTTTGTTTGGTGCACGAGATTATTCAAATCAGCGTTAAAGGTTGTAGCGAAATCGGCGAGGAGGCTGACTTAATTTTCGCTGGGTGTAAGTTTATTTTAATTTAGATTTAATGCTGTAAACGTATAAGGCATCAATAATTCTAATCCGTAGAGATTGTTGATGACTATTTTTCATGTACTTATTCTTGCCATCATACAAGGGTTTGCAGAACTGCTGCCTGTATCCAGTTCAGCGCATGTAATTGTGGCTGAAAAATTGATGGGTTTTGACCCATCAGCGCCTGATATGACGTTTTTATTGGTCATGCTACATACTGGAACAATGTTTGCGGTCATTGTGTATTTTTGGAAGTCTTGGCGCACAACCTATTTTTCGTCATGGGATCGTTTTAAAAAACAAGCATGGTTTGTGATTGTTGCAACAGGCATCACGGGCGTACTTGGATTAGCGTTGCAATCGATGATCAAACATGTCTTTTTTGTTGGGGCAAATCACTTTGAAATTGAGCAATTGTTTAGCAATTCAAAATTAATGGCTGCTGCTTTAGCTTCTGCTGGTGTATTGATTATTTTATCCTCTCGATTAGATCGTGGACAGGTTGGTGATGTGATGATGAAAAGTGCGGCATGGATTGGCGCTGTTCAAGCTTTATGTTTGCCGTTCCGTGGTTTTTCACGTTCAGGTGCAACAATTTCAACAGGATTATTTTTAGGTGTCGCTCGCCAAAAAGCGGAAGAGTTTAGTTTTGCCTTGGCAGTGGTATTAACCCCAGCGGTGATTGTAAAAGAGCTTTATCGATTGCTACATGCCGAGAATTTTCAAAGTATTCATTTAGCTCAACTGCTTTTACCCAGCATGTTTGGGATGCTGTTTAGCTTTATTGCAGGTCTTGTTGCTTTAAAATGGCTATCGAGTTGGCTTGAACATGGCCGCTGGCATTTCTTTGGTATTTATTGTCTGATTTTTTCAGCTGTCGTTTTACTCATCGGTTAAATATAGGCTTTCAAATACTGACTTTTCAATATGTCACACTTTTTAATATCTCACTTTAAATTTAAGCGTTCAATCCAGTGTGAAAATATTGAACGCTATGGGTCATTTTTCCTATTAGTATTAGACTTCTTTGCTTAAGTCGAGTACAAAAATAATGCGGAATTATATGTATAGCGAATGATTTTTAAGAGTGATAGGGAAGTTTATGTCTGCATATTATCAATTGATTCAGCGTCATATCGATGAGCAGGGTGTAGTGACTGCACATTATCAATCGACACATCATGCTCAAGGGGCTTGGAATGCGCATGAGCAACATATGGCACCAGCGACAGGGGTTATTTGTGCTGAATTAGAGCAGTTTTCACCTCGAAATGATGTTCGAATTGGTCGTATAAGTTTAGATATTCTTGGATTAATTGCGGGTGGTGAATTTTATATTCGGACAAAAGTGATTCGTGCTGGCAAGACCATTGAACTGATTGAATCCGAAATGGTCACACAAGGTAAAATAAGCATTGTGGCGAGAACTTGGCGCATGATGACCAATAATAGTCAAATTGTTGCAGGTTTAGAGGATCAATCTATTGGTACGCCTGAACAGTTACCAATTTGGGATGAAATACGTCAATGGCCTGGTGGCTATATTCATTCGATTGAAGCAAGGACTGAGCAACGTCGACAAGGAGCTGGTATTGTGTGGCTTAGCAATACTTTGGATATGGTTGAAGGTCGACCGACATCGTCATTTGTGAAGTTAATGGGAATGGTCGATACTGCAAATGGTGTCGTGGCGAGACAAACACCCCCTTTTAATTGGGGCTTTCCAAACTTAGATTTACAAATTCATTTATATCGTTTGCCTCAAGGTCAATGGTTAGGTTTAGAAACCGTACAACAATATGGTGACGATGGTATTGGTTTAACCAGTTCCGTCTTACATGATATTTATGGGCCATTTGGACGTAGTGAACAGATTCTAACTCTAAGACCTATACAAGCTGAGTAGTTGCATGAATGAAATCAAAAACTGTATTTCTACATACAGTTTTTGATTTGTGTTGGTATTTATTCTTTTGAATAGTAATTAGATTTTTACATTGGCTAAGATAAATCACTATAAAAAAAACAATTCTATGTGCAGGTAAAATGAAGCTGATGAGTATCCGTTTAAGCATTTGGAATTTACTTTAAGGCAAACTTTTCAGTTAAATTTTTTAAAATATACTCAACAATTCTAGATGTAATATGATTGTCAATTTGACTATACTGATTTGAATAAAATTTAAAAACTGGAAATAGAATATGTATAAATCCAAACTATTATTATGGTTATGTCTTTGTGCTTTAATCAGCGCTTGTAGTACTGCAAAATACTCTTCAACGCAGGATGCTACTTCACAAGAAATCGAATCTGCACCATCACCTACCTCAGCAACAGCTAAGGCCGCACCAGCGCCTATTTCCAACCAAAATCGAGTAAAGTCGGAAGAGCGTTTAGGGACGAAATGGGGAGATGACGTAAGTTCGTATGTGACTCAAGTTGATTTAAAACGTTTGAGTAGTAATCCTATTGATGAAACTCAAATTCGTTATGCCAGTAAGCAATTTTCAGGACGTAGTATTAACAGCATTTCTTTAGCTGCTGGAAAAATTAGCTTTTCTGTTGTGGATGATCGTGGGCGAATTTTACCGCTATATCGCGATGGCGAGCGTTATTATCTTTCTGCCCGTGATGGACAAAGCTATCAATTGCGTTATGCCAATACCAGTAGCCAAACCTTTGAAGTTGTTGCAAGTGTCGATGGTTTAGATGTTCTTAATGGAAGTAAAGCTTCACGTTCAAATAGTGGTTATGTGTTAAGACCTTATAGCTCATTTGCGATTGAAGGTTTTAGGAAGAGTAATTCATCTGTAGCTTCATTTATTTTTAGTAAGCCGAATGATGCTTATGCTGCCAACTCTGCCAGTGGTTCTATTCAAAATACTGGTGTGATTGGGACAGTAGTGTATGAGTTAAAAGCACCTAAATACGATCTACCCAAAAAATCTAAGGATACTTATGCGCCCGCACCAAATGCCTTTCCTGTGGATTAATTAAAAATATCAAAACGAGAGAGGGGGATATTATCCCTCTTTTTTTGAGATGTTATAATGTTACACAATTGCAATAATTTAAAAATAGCGCAGTCAAAACAGCTACGATATTATGACTTTGATAATAATCTACGTAACTTATAAACTTTAAAATAGGTTTTATAATGAAAAATATAAATATATTTCTCTGTCTTTTGTTGTGTATTTTTCTAGCTGCATGTTCGAAAAAATCAGATGAAAGCGCATCACAACCCCAAACCGAAGCGACCAGTGCAGATGCAGCCGCTGAAGCAGCCAACAATCAAGTTGCAGCTGACGAAAAGTTAGGCACAAAGTGGGGTGATGAAATTGATTCCCATATGACTGAAGTGCAGTTAAAGCGTAAATCTGATTCACCTCTTGCTGAAACTATCGTGCAATATGCAGATAAGAACTACAAAGGTAAAACGATCAATTCAATTTCTATTGCCGCAGGAAAAGTGAGTTTTTCTGTTGTAGATGATCATGGAAACCGAATTCCAATGTATCGTGTTGGACAAAGCTACTATTTGTCAGGGCGTGAAGGGCAAAGCTATCAACTTCAGTATGAAAATAACACAGCTAAAACTTTTGAAGTGGTTGCCAGTGTTGATGGTGTAGATGTCATTGATGGCAGTGAGGCTTCCAGAAGCAATTCCGGTTATGTCTTACATGCTCATGATTCATTGAAAATTGAAGGTTTCCGTAAGAGTGAATCTGCTGTTGCTTCCTTTACTTTTAGTAAGCCTAAAGATGCGTATGCTGCGAATTCAGATAATGGTTCCATTCAGAATGCTGGTGTAATTGGTACGGTTTTATATGAGTTGGAAGCACCAGAAGATGAGGCTAAACCCGTGAATAAATATGCACCTCCACCAAATGCATTTCCCGCAGATCGATAAAGAATAAAGTAAAGAAGTGCTTATAAGCACTTCTTTTTTAATTGTTTGGAAGAATAATGAAAAATATTAAATATTTACTATCGATTCTATGTTTATTGGTTACATCTTTAATTCATGCAAATACAAGTGCAAATCCTGAGCTGAACAAAGCGATTGTTTCAGAGCAAAAGACTTATCAAGCGTTTAAGGAGGTTTTTGAATCCCTTGTTGCATCTCTCATGGATTCAATTGCGAATACGGCTCAAGATGATAATATAATGAGCGCGCATAGGAGATGTGTTCATCAACAGAAAATCGTTAAAATGTTGTTGAATAATCAAAAGTATAAAGAGCAATTCGATCAAGAGTTTGCTGAAGATCAGCGTACATTTGATGAAGCTTTGAATGGTTTTAAAAATTCAGTGACTGCAATGAAACCTTATTGCGATAAGATACAAGCAGAATACGATAAAAATTTAAATTAAGAAGTGTGAGTTAAACACTAACTCACCACTTCAATCATACTTGCACCCGCCCCTAAAGGACGCACCTGAATTTGCACAGGAATACGTTCATGCATTTCCTGTATATGTGAAATCAATACAACTTTACGCCCTTGATTCTGCAATTGATCTAAAGCATTCATGACCATATGTAAGGAAGATGCATCCAATGTTCCAAAACCTTCATCGATAAAGAGAGATTCAATTTTCATTGAACCTGATGCCATATTGGCAATTGCCAAAGACAAGGCAAGGGCAGTCAAGAATGATTCACCTCCTGAAAGTGAGGCAACAGAACGGGTTTCACCGTCCATATCATGGTCAATGATGGCAAGGCTCAGTGAGTTATCTAACCGCTTTAAGGTATAACGTTGAGACAACATCGCCAATTGTTGGTTGGCGTGTTCGAGTAAAATATCCAGATTATACTGCTGTGCATAATCACGGAATTTTTTACCAGTTGCATCTCCCATTAAGCCTGAAATTTTGCCCCAGCGATGTTCTTCCTGTTGTACTTGTTGAATCTGATCAGCAAATTGCTTTTGCTTAGCAACATTTTGCTGATGCAATTCAAGTTTGAGTTTTAACTGATCTCGGATTTCAAATTGGGTTTTTAGTGTATTCGCATTATCCAAAATCAATTGTTGTAGCTGTTCAAAATCAATTTCGGGTTGATGAAGCTTATGTTCGGTTAATTGCTCTTGTATAGTGTTAAGTGCTGAGTTGGCCTCATTTAACATTCGTTCAGCATGTTGCAGTTGTTGGCGAATCTGTTGTTCTTGTACCGCCGTGATTTGAGCCAAGCACTCTAAATCATTAGCCTGAAAATCTGGATGCTGAGAGAGCCATTGCTGAATATCCTGATTCACTAGATTGAGGTTATTCTGATTGTGTTGTTGCTGGGCGTTGAGTTGTTCGAGCTGACTTTTTTCTTGCTCAAATTGATTGCGTAATTGATTAAAACTTTGCTTTTGTTGTTGGTAAAGCGTCTGAATTTTCTGGTATTCATGGTCATACTGAGTTAACCATTCATTCGGCTTAACCTCTGTTAATCCTGTCATGCTATGAATGAGTCGATTTGCCAATTCTGTATTTTGTTGCCCTTTTAGTTTTATCTCGTTCAAGCTATGGGCAGTTTCAGAAATCTGTTTGGTTGCATTCGCTATATTGAGTTGAGCTGTATTGAGTTGCTGTAGATATTGATCATGCTGTTTCGACAATAACTCAAATTGTTCAAGTTGTTGTGTACGCGTATTTAATTGACTCAAGATATGTTGTGCAGTCTGTACGCTGTGCTGTTGCCAGGTATCTTTTTCACGGTCAGCTAAGCAATTGACAATATGCTGAACCTGATTGTGTAGGTTATTGGCATTTTGCAATAGATGTTCAGTGTGCTGAATGCTTTGACTTAATTGCTGCTGAATTTTGATGTTTTGAACCCATTGCTTAGATTGCATTTCAAACTGTTGAATATCAAGCTGATATTGCTGGGTAAGTTGTTCCAATTGCTGCTTAATTTCAGATTGTGTCTGAGTTAAGTTCAGCGGGATTTGGGCTGATTGACCTTGTTCAATACACAGCTGTTGTATGACGGATGTTTTTTCAGTCACATTTTGAAGAGTGGTCTTAAGCTGTTGCTGTTCGACACTCAATTTGGTCAAGTCTTGTTGAGCCGCTTGCCAAAGGTTAAAGGTTTCTTGTTCTTTGAGCGTGGCTTGTTGTTCCTGTTGCTGTTGTAGCTCAAACAGTGCTTTAGATACAGCAGAATCATCAAGGTGATAGGGATGAGTTGTGCTTCCACAAACAACACAAGCTTGACCATCTACTAATTCAGCTCTTAAATGTTCTACATTTTCAGCATGTAATAAGCGTTGTTGTTGTAAAACCTCTTGCAGTTTTAAACGGGCTTGTTTCGCCGTTTGAGCATCTTGCTCAGCCTGTATTGTGGTTTTTTCAAGTTGTTGAAATTGCGCTGAGCAATGATTCAATTGGTTATTAAGCTGCTGGGATTCAATCTTTAATTCAAAAAACTGGGCTAATTTTTGTTGTAACGTAGCCAATTGGTTGAGTTGGCTCAGTTTCGATTCACGTTGTTGGCGTGTTTGTTCAAGCTGAGTTTCAAGTTGCTCCGCAGTTCCAAATTGATGAATTGAATCTTGTAATTGTGTTTTTTGCTCAATTAATCTCGTTTCAGCTTGAGACAGATTCCCTAATTGATTTTCAATAGATTGATAGTGCTGAATAAATTGAGTTAACTGTTGCACATGTGCAGTTAAACCTTTATCCAAACTTGAGAACTGTTGAGTGTCTGCAAGTTGCTGATTTAAAATATTTCGTTTTTCTGTAATCTGCTGAATATGATGTTCTAGTTGTTGTTGTTGATTGAGTAAAGGGGTTTTAGACGATTCTAAATCATTTAATCTGGTCTGAATTTTCTTAAATTCGACCCCAATAAAATCCCGCTCCTGAATACATTTCCGTACTTCACTCAAAGACTCACGATGGGTATTTTCGAAATTTTGTTGTTCAGTTAAAGTACTTTCAGTTTGGAGAAAACGGGTCTTTTCAGTGTCAAATTGAACTTGTAATGCATCAAAAAGCTGTTGTTGTTTTTGAATTTGTGGTGCGAGTTGCTGTTCGGTTTTTATTAGTTGTTGCTTTTGAAAAATGCCAGAGCGAATCTCTGAGAATATTTCTAAACGATTTAAACGTTCACGCTCAGGGATTAAGCCTTGTTGGGTTTGTAATTGTGTATCAAGCAACTGTTGCTTAACGACAATTTCATCATTCAGTTTTTGTTTACGCTCAAACCATTGCTGTTGTTTTTCAAGTTGCGATTTTTCATCTTCAAGTTTTTTATAGTCTTGATTGATGTGTTGGAATTGTATGTCTAATTCAGCGGCATCTTCCTCAGAGAGGAGTTCAATATGGCCGAGAAGATTTTCCAATTCCTTACGTTTTGATGCCACCAATTTGGTTTTTTCGTAGGCCAATTGACCGACTTTTCCAAAAATGGATGAATTGGTTAAATACTCAAGTAATTCACCACGTTCATTGTCACGTGCTTTTAAGAAGGCTGTAACTTCGGACTGTGCCAAAAGAACTGCACGGGTAAATTGCTCAAAACTCAGTTGGGTAATTTTGTAAATCGCTGATTCAACGGCTTTGGCTTTATCTGCTACTACTGTTCCATCGGTTAAGCATTTTAAATAGCGTTGGACACTTTGTAGTTTTCCATCTGCTTTTTCACGGGAACGTTTAAGTTCCCAGCGTGCCAAATAATGCTTTTGGTCTTGTGCCACAAAACATAATTCAGCAAAGCCGTGTGCGGTACCACGCCGTAGTACAGTCAGTGGTGAGTTGGTTAAAAGTTCAGAGCCATCAACATCCTGTAATTTACCATCACTGTCTTTTAAACGTGGGATTTTATTAAACAGAGCAAGGCACATGGCATCCAAAATGGTTGATTTTCCTGCTCCTGTTTTTCCAACAATCGCCACTAAACCTGCTGAAGCTAAAGGTTCAGATTCAAAATCTATAAAATGTTCACCCGAAAGAGACGCGAGATTTTTGAGTCGTATAGATAAAATTTTCACGGCAAACTCCTATGCGTCATGTTCATTTTCAAGCGTTTTTTCGGCTTCTTGTAATAAGCTTAAAAAATCTTTCAAGACTGCATCATCATTGGTATAGCCATTTTTTTCCCAAAGTTGTTGAAAGAGTTTTTCTGGTGTTGGTGGTTCCAAATTGATTGAAGTAATTTCATCGCTATTTTTTTCTGATGCGAAGTATTGTCTTGAGATGCGAACTAAGCGGTAACGGCTTTTAGGCAAGGCATCTTCAAATTGTTGGCGCAAATTGGGCGGAGGTGGAACATCGGTATGGTATTCAATATCGACATATTCACGCTGATCAATATTTTCAATTTCTCCGCTTGCTAATGCCTTTAATTTGGCTAAAACTTCATTCAATTCCCCTTTAATTTTATGCAGTTGTACACTACGGGGAATAAATACACTTTCAAATGAAACCCGTGACTCATCTGTTTTAAGCGGGTCAATATTAACGTCGACAATTTGGTGTTTATAATTGATTTCACTAAAGGATAAGGGAATAGGCGAACCACTATAACGGATATGTTCCTGACCAACTTTTTGTGGTTTATGTAAATGTCCGAGCGCAACATAATCAATGCTATCTTCAAACAATGTGGTAGACAGTGCTTCCTCATTGCCAATGATAATAGGCCGTTCAGAATCAGAGGTTTCCCCGCCTTGCATATGGGCATGTGACATTAGAATGAGTGCTTGATTATCCGTCTTTCTTTTTCGTGCTTCAGAAATCACCTGTTGATGTAAATAGGCAATGGCATTTTGACTGTTATTGGTTTGTTCATTAAAGCCAGTAATTTCGGCTGGGCGTAGAAATGGTAAGCTTAGGCACCAAGCAATAATATTTTTTTGTTCATCATAAATTGGAATTAGTAAACGATCTAAATCAATTTGACCAAGCTCGTTTTTGTGAATCACACCGACTGTTTTGGCGTGATATTTTCCAAGTAAGGGCTCTACCTGTTCAATCCGATAACCTGAATCATGATTACCTGCAATCATTAAGGTTTGCATATGTGGGGCAAGCTGATGTGCATTGGCTAGGAATTGATAGAGCTGTTTCTGCGCAGCAGATGCAGGATTGATGACATCGAATATATCGCCTGCAATCAATAGGGCATGGGGCTGTTTTTCTTTGATTTGAGCTAATAACCACGCTAAAAATTGCTCATGTTCATACTGGCGAGAATGGTTATAGAAGAATTGTCCCAGATGCCAGTCTGAAGTATGAAGAAAGCGTACAGTCATTAGTTGGATAAGCCTTACAGAATTTAAAATTAAGGTAGCACAAATTGAATGCTTAAATCAGCTGTAAGGCCTTAATCACTTAATATGATCTGTATTTTTTATAAAAATTCTTAAAATTTTTCACTATCTTTTAATTTCAACTGTTTCATGCAGCCGAATATAGACTGGTTTTCTCAAACATTCATTTAGATTTTCAATCAATCAAGCTTATTTTGCATTGGGATCAACTTGGACGAGTCCAAAGGTATTATGATCTGCATCTAAAAAATAACCTTGCCAACATTTATTGGGAATAGCAAATTTCTCCATTGCTACTTGTCCACCCAAAGCTAAAATCTTTTCAGCAGTTGTATCAAAATCTTCAACTTCAAAGGAACAGGTAAAAGCATTGGTTCCGCAATGGGTTGGTGGTGTTTGAGCTGGACGCTCCAATAAGCCACCATGTATGTTGGCTGTTTCAATTTGAAAATATTGAATGGGTAGACCTTCAACTTTGCTAAATTTCCAACCGAAAATTTCATGATAAAATTTAACTTCACGTTCAGGGTTTGAAGACTGAATTTCAAAGTAGCTTAGTGCATTCATTGTTATTGTCCAATTTTAAATGTTTTGATTAAGATAATAGAGTTTGTAAAGTTGTGATGTATAAATATTGAAAATGAAAGAATGAGGCAATTAAAAGTGATGTGTTATGGATAAAGAAAAATTACATGAATTACGCGCGGAAATTACCATTTCAATCTCAGATGCTTGCACTTTATTAAAACAATATGATGAGATAGCACATTGCATACAAGTTTATCATCAGCAGAATATTGAAAAAATTTGTGCAGCAACAGATTGTAAAGTGGAGCTTGCACGAGAATATTATGATGACCCTAGATATCATCACAATCTTGAAAAAATCATTCAAAAAATTAATGAATTTAATCAACGCATAATCAAATTGAGCATAGATGAAAATCTAAAATATGTTGATAAAGTGGGTTTCTTTATTTGGGCTGAAGATGAAAACTTAGAGAGGATACAAGATAAAAACAATAGAACTTATTTTATTCCGCAAGATGATTTTGCTTATGTCGTTAAACTATTTAGATCTTTATTTCCGTTGTTTAGCCCACTGAGAAATGAATTCGAGTGTAGTTTTGATCCTTGTTCCGATAATTATTTTGATCAAAATGCTATACAAGAGATTATCTTAAAAATTAGAGATCTGCATTTTAACGATAGCAAAGTGATGAATTTTTTAGAAAAACTGGTCTGTTGTTTAGAGGAGAAAATGCAAATAGGGACTTATGTCGTTATTTTTGGAAATCAATAAATGAAATTGAAACGGAAGTTAGAGGTCGATGTGAAGTGATTTAGTTATGTTGATAAGTTAAGACAAAGCTTTCTAAGCTTATTTAAAATTTTATAACCAATAAAATCGTTAAAATTTGGATATTTAATCCGATAATACTCATTCCAATAGCTGAAAATTCTACTTTGAGTCGTTTGAAAAATTTCGAATAGAGAATTCCTCAAATCTCATAATTTTTCGGTCGAAAAATATATTATAAAACTTGACCTCCCATTCTGGATTGGAAGGTTTAATTTTAAATTAAGTGAGAGCGTTCAGCTTCCCCTAATTAATCACATACCAAGTGGTATTAGTTAAAGTACAGTAAATGTTAACTATTTGAAATAGTTCTATTTCTTTAGAGTGGTATTCAACATTATAATTAATTTCTGATAGCACTCTGAGCCGTCTTTGGAACTCGTTTCTAACTACATTCGTCTGAGGAAGTTCTCTAATACTAGAAACTATTTCATTTACTAAATATTGCAAATTCAGTATCGGAGAAGAATTTATTTGATCATCCGATTGATCTTTACTGAGTATTTCAATACTTTTTAATAGGTCTTTATCAGAGATTTTTTCAACTTTAGAGCAAGCTAAACCTGTTGTTCCTGCTTTATTGTAAACCCATTTTGTATGGTTTCTTAATTTTATTGCTTGTACAAATGTTGAATTTTGAATTAATGTTGAATTTTCAATGTTCTTATATAGATCCTCTAGCAAATGAAAAGCTGGACTTGCGTAACAAATTAGAGCTTTTGTCGAGATTTTTTCACTTAATTTTTCTAAAGCTTTTTGTTGATGATTAGTTAATTTAAATTGCCAATATTCCTTATCAATTCCAAATACTGCATATTTTGAATTCACACCTAATCTATGTTCAGGTCTTTTAACTTGTAAAAGTAAATTAGTTTTAAATTTTGGTAATGGTCTTTTTTTATTTACTTTGCGCCAAATATAACCCCAATTAAAATCATTTAAAGAAATTCCGATTTTTGAATGATTTGGATTAAATAACTTCCAAAAGGTTGGATGTGTAGCTAATAATGCTGAATCTATACCAAAGTGTTCCTCAAAAACTTGTCCTGGAGCCCAAATATTAGTAGATTTGTTAAATAGCAACTCTAAATTTAATGGATTTTCATATTCTTTTTCTTCAAATTCAGCATGTTGTGCCATAAAACTAATAATCCAAAATTATGTCATATATAATTTATTATAAAACATATACATGAATTTTTTTAGTTTTGTTGAGTTTTTTGAATATTCTGAAATCAACTAAAAATTTGACTTGTTATAAAGAATTCGAAAATAGAATTTCAAAGTAGTTGAAAGTAATAATTGCTATTGTCCTTACTTATTTTAGAATAAGTTTAAGGAGTTATAAAATAATTGCTGCAGTAAATTTAAAATCAATCACTTATCTGTATAAGTGATTGATTTGTTTATTTTTAAATTATTGAGTGCTGTTGGACAAAACTGCGCATCAAATTAATTGAATTTTCAAGATCTTCAAAAGTAAATTTAGAGTTATTAGTATTTTCTGGATGATGGATCTGATGGCGAATATATTCAGTTAAAATTATTTGTATGACATCAATTGTTCCATTTTTCTTGAGTTTGTTGTAACTAACCGTACTCTTTCCTGTTTTAAAGTTACTTAATTCTCCTTCATGTTCAATAAAACCATATAATTCATTATGATATTCTTCAGTTATTTCTGAAAATGCTAAATAATTGACTTCATTTAGTGACGGATATGGCAGGCTATTCGGCTGAACATTCTGAACGATTTTTCCTGATCCATTACAAGTAATTAATCTTAGATGGTTGAATTCAAGTTCTTTTACTAAAGAAGCACTATGGCTTGTCAAAATAATTTGAGTATTAGCTAAATTTGCAAGTTCTTTGAAGGCTTTGATTAGTTTTTTTTGATGATTTGTATGCTGTGCAGTTTCAGGCTCTTCAATAGCATAAATGATATTTGCTACATTATTTTCTGTCCTTCTTCTATCTGCTTCAGCTCTAAAGAAATTTAGTAATACTAATCTTTTTACACCACTTCCTCTCTTATTAATTGGAATATTTTCATCACCACTAATAGAAACATTTTTAAAGACATCTAACCATTTTAAATTTTCAGCTGAAGGTATAACTGGTGTTAAGCTATTAGCAATTTCAGGATTCATCTCTTTCAGTTTCTCAAGTGTACGCTGTGAAACCTCACTTAATTTAGATTCTACTTCGTTTGCAATTTCAGTAAATTTAATTTGCAGTTTGGGATCATTTAAAATTTGCTTTACTGCTTCTTTTAGGGGGTCTTGTACTTCACTATCACCATCACTATTTTTTCTGTCAGATTGAAAAAGTGTATAAATCGGTAAATAGTTTTGAACTTTTCCCAAATTGACTTTGAGCTTTCACCTTTTGATATATCAATTTCTTGTTCTTGTAACTGGAGATCAGTCGAATAATAATTCCATATTGCAGTACGCATTGATGCTTTTTTATTTTTATCAGAACATGGGATATTTGAACTTTCAATCATTTTTCTTAATTCAGTATCTTTTTTTAAAAGTAAGTTTGCGCAATCGGGATTCGATGGATGTACGCAACGAAAAAATACTTTAGCTTTTCCAGCATTTGGATATTTTTTTATAATTTCTAATTCATTAGATGAAGTAAGGACATATTCACTTTTGAGTGTTGTTTCATTAGTACTATCAATAATAATCGTTTCAGGTAGATCTATAAATTTTGCTGAAATTAGGATTTCATGATCATTCTCTGATAATGCTTTTTTATTTATATCATCAATATCCAGCTTGATAATACCTTTTCCATCATTAAAGAAAATATCAAGTGCTTCTAGAATAGTTGACTTTCCAATATCATTTTTTCCTACAAAGGTTGTTAAGTTATTAAAGTCGATTTCAACTTCATCTTTATAACCACGAAAATTCTTAATTTTTATTGACTTAAGCTTCATAGAGTATTACTTCATTTTAAAATATATTATTTTAATAAAAATAATATATATCAATAGAATAATTTAATTATTTCTCTTAGGGTACTCTAAAATTCGAGGAAAATGGAAATCATAACTTTGTAGTGCAAATTTATATAATTGAGCAGGGCGTTTGCCCGCAATCTTAGATTGATCTGTTTCCTCAACTGCGCCAGCTTCAATCATACGCCGTCTAAATGACTTCTTTTCTAAGCTTTGTCCCAAAATAATTTCATAAATCTGCTGTAACTCAGTCAAAGTAAACAGTTTAGGCATCAAACTGACGGGTAAGGCTGTATAACGCGCCTTACTACTTAAACGGTCAACAGCCATATCTAAAAGCTGTAAATGATCAAAAGCCAAGTCTAATTTTTTTGCCTCAGCAATTGAAATCCACTCGCTATATTCATTTTGTTCAGTGGCAATCTGTTGAAATGCTTTGAAATCAATCAGGGCAAAATATAAAGCTGTTACAGCCCATCCACGAGGATCACGTGTTGCATTGCCAACCGTCGCAACTTGTTCCAAATGCGGTGATTGAAGTCCAGTTTTTTCAACCAATTTACGATGTGCTGTTGCCATCAAATCTTGATCTTTAGACAAATCGACAAAACCACCTGGGAGTGCCCATTTATCTTTTTGTGGGAAATTAGAACGTTTAATCAATAAAACTTGTAGCTGACCCGCATCAACAGAAAAAATCGCCATATCAACTGTAAGTAAAGGGGATTCATAATCCTTTTTATTATAGTTTGAGAGAAATTCCTGTTCAGAGTTAAAGGTCACTATAAGGCTCGCTTAATTTTATTAAAGTAACGGATTGTCTTGGATTATTACAGGGTAGGAGAGATTCGCCAAGTAGAAAATATGTTTAGTAAAAATGAGATGGATCATGGCGCAGTCTAAGCGCAGAAACCTTGCGATAAAAGCAAGGTTTCTGCAAATGGTTGTTATAATTGATTTGCCAATCTTTCCCTAATTTCATCCAATCTACACGACCGCGTCAATAGCCCATTTTCAAACACCGTTTTTAACTCACCTTGTTGCTCTTGTTCCATGGTTTGCTGATCAAATAACACAAATCCGTCTTCAGTTTTTTCTACACGAAGTAAACCTTTAGCAGATTTCTTTATACCAGAATCAGTGATCGGATCTTTAAACAATTCACGTGGAACACCGTTGACTTGTCCCCAAGTGGCTTTAACTGCAAAGCCAAATGTGTCACGTGTTAAATAATTATAAGTATAACTACCGATGCCAAAGACCAGATTATTTGAAGCAAAGCCCTTCGCTTCCAGCCCTTGAACAATATTTAAAGCACGTTCCAAAGTAATCGAGTCACCATAAATCAAACCAACGCGCTCATTTAAAACTTTATAGCCTTGATCTGTTTCGGTTCCGCCAAAGATTTCCCATAAACATTGCACAGCGCCTTTATAAGCTGGACTGCCCATTTCAGCTTCAGGGTCACCACAAATGATTTTCACAGGATCACCAGAGTCAGGACGGAAAACCAATTTAGCCAAACCTAAAGCATTTGGCTGACGAGCTAGAATTTCATCTTTTAACTCCACAGTAAATTCTGTAATCACTCGCCAAAAATCCCAAGTATCCGATACGATACTGACCACACCTGATGGATAAAGCTCTGTGATTAAACGTCTAAAAGTTTCAATTTCATTGTCTTCACTGCCCATACACATCACACTATGTTCCGTTGCAGGAACCGAAACGCCAACAATGTCTTCCGCATCGTAATATTCTTCTGCATAATCAATCGCTGAAACCGCGTCTGTACCGATAAAGCTGGTTAAATGTCCTACACCATTTTGTGTGGCATCATAAATCCCACTCATACCGCGACTACTAAAATCATGGCCTTGTACAGCAACGAAGTCTAAAGGTGCACCTGTTTTAATCGCATATGTTGTCAATAAGCGTTTGTATTCAAATGCAATTGTTGCTGTCGTACAACTTTTCCATAATTCAGCACTGAGTACTGTTTCTAAGTAATTGGTTAACCAAAAGAACTCAGGCAGGGTATTTACAATAGTGAGTACAGGTACTTTTATATTGACACGACTGCCTTCTTCTAGCGCCTTGATTCGGATTGGTAAATAGCCTAAGTCATATAAAGCTTCGATATGATCGACTGGTACTGCGCCGTCACCCAATGCGTTATCCATTCTACGTTTATAGGCAGCAATGACTTTTGTCTTGTCTTGTTGGAAAAAACCTTCATTCCAAGTCTCGATCAAAAAGTGTTTGATAAAGCCTTGTAAGCCAAAGAACACGATTTTATCGTCGAAATCAGGCAACATTTTTGCTAAACGAGAAGATCGTGGCGTGAAATTGGCATAAACATATTCTGTGCCAGCAGGGTACTGACGTCTGTGATCTGCTTTATAAAAGTCGATTGCATTTAGTGGATTGATTTTTAAGCTCATTCTTATTCTCCAAAATAATTAAAATGAATTGAAACGACTAAATGAAATGACGTTTAAATTTGGGTGTTCAGTTTGTGGAAAGCTCGTCGTGGTAAAAATTTGGTCAACCAAGCCTTCAAATACGTGCATACCTTTACTAAAGATCCCGTGAGTCACATACAAAATCACATGTTGGCAATTTAATTTTTTTAACTCTTGTGCAATACCAATAAAAGTTGCACCACCATCACAAATATCGTCCGTGATCACAGCTGTTTTGCCAGTTAAATCAGTTGCATTGACTTGAGCATTCTGAATTTTTCCTGTGACGGCATCACGTTTTTTTTCACAGTAGACCATTTCGATTTCGTGATCCCTTAAGCTATTGATGACTTTGGCAATCATTTTTGTCCGTTGTTTTGCACCTGCATCTGGACAGATTAAAACGGTGTCTTGAGCAATTAAAATGTCTTGTAACTTTGAATTTTGCAGAATGATTTCACTTGGTTGAACATTCTCAATCTCAAAAAAATGGGTGTTTTCATTTAAAAGTTTTTCAGTAACACAACTATGTGCATCCCAAACTTTGATTGATTTACGCTGTTGTGGAAATTGCTCAGTATTGATATTTAATAATTTTGTCATCAGTTCTAATGAGAATGCCTGTCCCATCGCACAGATTCGATCTTGGCGTGCGTATGGGAAATAGGGGATTTCCAAATCAATTTCTAAACCTTGATTGAGTAATACATTTTCAATTAACAAGTAATCCATCAAATCTTGCGTGTTACTGATTTTGGCTTGAATCTGAATTTGCCCTTTCAATGTTTTTAATGTATCTGCTGAAATTTGAACATGTCGTTCGCCACCCGCAAACTGGATATTTTGAATAGGGATAATATTGTTATTTGAATCTTTGACTTGGATAGACATGTTATTTATACCTATAAGGTGGCTTATTGCCAATACATATATAGTGTCATAAAGCCTATTTAAGTATCAATATTACTTTACAAAAGATTACAAACTGCGGGTTTAGAGACCATTAAAATGAATTAATTTTATTAAGTATTTGTTTTTATTGTGTAATTTTAGATGAGTGGGAACATGCTGTTTTTTTATTTCGTTTATTATTCGAGATTTAACAGGTTTTAATCCCTAGACATTTATTATGTAAGAAAAAGCAGGGGATCGCTAAAAGACGATAGCTATATAACGACAGCTACGATAAAAAGCCCTTAGTATAAGAAAACATGCACTTTAACAAGCCAAGGGGATGATTCAGTCGTTGAAATATTCTTGTTCAACAGATACAGGACAAGAGATCTTTTAAAAATTAAAAAAATGATTATGTTGAGTAAATCATATTGGTATTGAAAATTCCTTCTCCACCTTTGGAGAAGGTTAGGATGGGGAACGTTTATGTTGAACTCAGATTTAAAAAGGCTTTTGAAAGAAGCCGAAGAAAAATATTTTAAAATGACTTAAATTATTGAAGGCGGTTAAATAAAGCTGCTCTAATCCAAGAACACGGTAAAGTTTTCAACAGGTTCACGCGGGGTAATAAATGTATTTACAATATGATCTGGATCGGCATAACCCAACACAACAGCACAGACTAACTCCTCATCATCAGGTGCATTAAGTACCTCTAAGACGATACGATGAAAATGATTCCATGCAGCTTGAGGACAACTGTCTATACCGCGAGCTTTGGCTGCAATCATGACATTTTGCACCATCATGGAAATGTCCATTTTAGCGCCAATTCCCATAATTTTATTTACAGTAAAATACAGCACAATAGGTGCATCAAAAAGCTGATAATTCCTTAAATGTTGTGCAGCCATTTTTTCTTTTTCACTTTTTTGAATCGCTAAAAGTCCATATAGCCCCCAACCATTTTCACGACGACGATCGATAAATGGTGAAATCCAAGTGGTTGGGTAGTATGAAAAACTCGCTGTATGCTGATCAGCAAGTTCTGGTCGAGTAAATAATTCGATTTGAGCAGCACAAACTCGGTCAATCATTTCTTGGCGTTTATTGCCTGTGACTACATATACTTTCCACGGTTGGGTATTTGCTCCAGATGGTGCACGACATGCAACATTTAAAATATCTTTAATAATGGCTAAATCGATAGGTTTATCCAAAAAAGCACGTACTGAATGACGGCTTGTAATTACTTGATCTATCACTTGAACCTGTTCGAAAAACATAAAAATCCTTTAATGGTCTAGTTTTCCATCAAATAAACTATATACGATAGTCGTAGAAGCGTTATATTCATTTTTTGAAATTTTAGCTAAGCCTTAGATTATATAATGATTATAGAAATACTAATCTGAAAAAAGAATTGAAATTAAAGTCTTATTCGATAAAACTGATTTAATAAAGGGGTTGAGTTACGCTAGATTACAAAGGTGTAAGAATTATACACAAATTGTTACTTTTGGGTTTTAACTTAGTTTCAACGCTTTCATAATTTAATAGCAAGCATATATGTGCAAAGTTTTTTTTATGTGGTGTCTGAGAAACTACTGAAGAAAACAAGAAAAATTGATTTTTTAGCAAAGTATTGGGGTTAAAAGATCAAATTGTACGGATGCACATCATAAATAAGGCTAGGAGTATTTCATGAGTCTATTCACAAATCGCAAGTCATTGATCGTCAAAAGTTTAGCATTAACAGTAACAGCTTTGATGGTAAATACAGCTCAAGCTGCTACTGACAGTCAAGAGATTCAACAATTACGCAATGAAGTTCAAGAATTAAAAGCACTTCTTCAACAGCAACAGCAGCAAGTACGATTAGTTGAATCTAAAGTTCAAGCAGCGCCATCTTCTTCTTCAGTTGGCTTAAAGTCTAAGTCTGGTGCAGATATCAACATTTATGGTTTTGTCCGTGGTGATGCGAACTATATCATTGAAGGCGGTGATGACGATTTCAACAAAATCAGTTCAACCAATGGCGAAGCGAAAGATAAACTCCGTGCTACAGCAAAAACAACACGTATCGGTTTAGATTTTAATACGCCAGTAGGTGATGCTAAAGTTGGTGGTAAAGTTGAAGTTGACTTTGCAGGTAATGGTGTAAATGAAAACCTTCGTATTCGTCATGCTTATTTAACCTATAACAACTGGTTGTTCGGTCAAACAACATCTAACTTCTTGTCTAGTCATGCACCAGAAATGATTGACTTTGCAACTAACGCTGGTGGTGGTACTACACGTATTCCACAAGTACGTTATGCATACAATTTGGCACCAACTACAAAATTATTGGTTGCTGCTGAAGAAGGTAATAGTGCTGGGGCTACAGGTACAGCAGTTAAATATAGTCTTCCTGTGTTAACAGGTAAAATTACACAATCATATGCTGATGGCAACGGTAATGCATCTGCACGTGTATTAGTAGAAAACTATAAAGATAACAATGCTGGCAAAGACAAGACTGGTTGGGGTGTTGCACTTGGTACAGACTTTAAAGTAATTGAACCTTTAAAACTTTTTGCTGATGCATCTTATGTGGTTGGTAATAGCAATTACCTATACGGTAGTAACAATGCGTATGCTGTTGTAAATGGTGATATTGAACAGAATGAATTCACTGCACTTCAAGTGGGTGGAACCTATAAAATCTTACCTAACTTGCGTTCAACTTTAGCGTATGGTGCATTGTTTGCTGACAACGGTACAGATTTTGCCAAAGCAAACCAAACTGCAAATGAAAAAATTCAACAAGCTTGGTTAAATGTGATTTATTCACCAGCTAAACCGATTGATTTAGGTATCGAGTATATCAACGGTAAGCGTGAAACTTTTGCGGGTCAATCTTATAAAGATAACCGTGTAGGTTTAATGGCGAAATACAATTTCTAATTTTAACTTAGAAATTTATTGATCCAAAAAGCCGAGGAATGATCCTCGGTTTTTTAATACCTGAGTATTCATATTAAAAATAATCATCAAATCAATATCATTTCAAATAATGAATAATATTGTAAAAACATAAGACATTTGCTTAAAAAAATGCATAATTAACCCACTTTTTTTCTATGTTCATATTATCGTATAGATAAATGACCTGTTTTGGCCTGTTCTTGTAAAGCGAATGACTTATGAGGACTGTATTTCTCATTGTTTGATGAAATGATCTTTTATCAATAATAGGAGTAACATCATGACCATTTTCTTTTCTAAATTTTTGCAGCATTGCAATTCTGTTTATATCTAATCGCTAATGTATTTATCGCGATGAGCCTTTTTGATTTTCAATGTTGAAAATCTGCATTTTATTTTAATTTTTTGTTGTATATATCAGGCAATTAGGTAATCACTAAATCTGAGTGATTTTAAGTCTGCTACTATGGAATAGCATTTCTATATCTATACAACAAAAAATCTAGCCAAAGAATGGACAATTACTTATGGAATTTTCTTTTAATGCCTTCTATACGTTGATTGCAGCGGTCATCGTATTGTTATTGGGTCGTTTCCTGGTCAATAAGATTGATTTTCTCCGTAAATATAATATTCCAGAACCTGTTGCTGGCGGACTTGTTGCCGCAATTTTGTCTTTACTCATCCATAATTTCTGGGGCTATAGCATTACCACGAGTAGTGAATTGCAAACCAGTTTCATGTTGGTATTTTTCGCTTCGATTGGTTTAAGTGCAAATTTTGCAAAATTAAAAGAAGGCGGTTTTGGTTTAGTCGTTTTTTTAATCTGTGTTGCCTCATTTATTGTCGTACAAGACTTTGTTGGGATTGGGTTGGCAACGGCCATGGGTCTAGATCCGCTGATTGGTTTGATTGCGGGTTCAATTACCCTTACAGGTGGACATGGTACAGCAGGTGCTTGGGGTGAGATTTTAGAAACCCAGCATGGTATCCAAGGTGCATTGGCTTTGGGTATGGCAAGCGCAACCTTTGGTTTAATTATTGGTGGGATCATCGGTGGTCCATTGGCCAAGCTACTAATAAACCGTTATCAGTTATCTAATCCAAAGACACAAAAAGAAGTGGATGAGACCAATCAGCAAGCTGTTTCTGATCTTGGTGAATATGTTCCCTTTGAATATCCACATCAAGTCCGTTTGATTACTGCAGATAATGCGATTACAACATTGGGACTTTTTGCAGCATGTCTGGCTTTTGCTGAATTCATGACAGGTTACAGTAAAGGACAATGGTTTGAGCTGCCAACATTTGTTTGGGCACTCGCTGGCGGTGTTATTCTTCGAAATGTACTCGAAGGCATTTTAAGAGTTAAAATGTTTGATCGTGCGATCGATGTGTTTGGTAACGCAGCATTGTCGCTTTATCTAGCGATGGCTTTACTTTCATTAAAACTTTGGCAATTAGCAGATTTAGCCGGGCCATTGGTGATTATTCTGAGTGCGCAAACATTAACGATGGCTTTATATGCTGCTTTCGTGACATTCCGTGTAATGGGGAAAAATTATGATGCAGCGGTATTGGCCGCAGGGCATTGTGGTTTTGGTATGGGTGCAACACCGACAGCTGTTGCAAATATGCAGGCCATTACCAATATGTACGGTCCTTCACATAAAGCATTTTTGATTGTTCCGCTTTGTGGTGCTTTTTTTGTCGACTTAATTAATGCCACAGTGATTCAGTTAATTCTAAAATTTATCGCTTAAATTTTAGATTTAAAAAGCCAGTGATATCACTGGCTTTTTAAATGAAATTCAGCAAGGCATAATGAATAAATAAAAGACTAGGAATACTGATAAAAATTGAAATTTTAAGTTTTAGACTTAACAGCATTAAACAGGCTGTGAGAATATCTAATGGATTGCCCATGGTTTTTTGTAGCATGGGGACAATCACAGACAGGATAAATCCAACAACTGCGGCATTGATGAGCATTACAGAATTTTGAATATAACGATTCTCAAGTTGTTTAGACCAGTAAGGCAAAGCTAAAAAAACAAAGAAAAAAGACGGCAGAAAGATCAACAGTGTTGTTATGGCAGCATTAACAATGGGAAAAGCTGTAAGGGGTAAATACGCACCAAGATAACTGGCAAAGCTAAACAGTGGCCCTGGCATAAATTGCGCAAGTGTGTAACCTAATTCAAAGTTTTGTTTGCTGATTAGACCTGTATCGACCAAATCTTGATGAAGCATGGGAAGAACTACATGGCCACCACCGAAGACCAGAGCGCCTGTTTTATAAAAACTAAAACTGGCTTGAAAGAGCAGTTTGTTGGAAAAAAGCATGGCTAAGCACAAGGCTAAAAAAATTGAAATAAAGCCAATCAACCAGATTGAATGATGACGATGAGCGATTGGCAAGACCTTAAAATTTATATGCTGCTTTGCGATAGTAAGATCATTTGAATCCTTTTGAATATATGCAAATCGCGTCATTAAAATGGCTAAACAACCAGTACCAAGGATAATCGTAAGTTGTATCCATGCATTGGAAAATAGGAGCAGTAGCACAGTACTGACAAGCATTAAGGTAACTTGTAATTTGGTTCTACAATAGCTTTTAAACATCTGAAAAAAAGCAAAGACGATAATTGCCAAGATGATCGAATGGATTGTTGAAAATAAGGTTACATTAAAAATTGGATGATGTTGAATGAATCGTGCTAAGCCAAACATTAGCAATGCTGAAGGGAGGGTAAACCCAATCCATGCAGCAACTGCGCCTAAATATCGATGTTGCAAATAGCCGATAGCCATGCCCATTTGACTACTACTTGGGCCTGGCAGTAGTTGGGTGAGTGCAAGCAGTTGAGCATACTGCTGCTCATTTAGCCAATGCTTTTTCTCTACAAAAGTCTGTTTAAAAAACACTAAATGTGCGGCTGGACCGCCAAAGCTACTACAGCCTAATTTTAAAAAAATCCAAAAAATTTCAAAAAGTGTGGGCATATTTTTAGGATTATTTTAGACATTGATTTTTATAATCTAATCGAAAATCATGACAGAATAAATAAATACAACAGCAAATCATTGCTAATTATGCTTATATACATGCGAATTTAGATTGTGCCATGATCTGAGAGTATATGTCATTGTTAAAGAAAACCTTAGCTTCTTTGTTTTGTGGTTTGTTACTAACTGCATGTGCACACACACCCGAAAAAAAATCGCAAGCCAGTAGATTAGCACCACAGCAAGTTTTAGAAGCCTCTTCGCGATTGGACAATACTTTTTATCAGTACAAACAGTTATCAAAGAAAAAACCTGTGATTGCTTTGGTTTTAGGCAGTGGGGGCGCGCGTGGTTACGCCCACATTGGTGTAATCGAAGTGCTGGAACAACATGGTATTAAACCTGATTTTATTGTTGGAACAAGTGCGGGAAGTATTGTTGGTTCAATTTATGCCAGTGGAAAATCGCCTGAACAATTACGCCAAATTGCACTCAATATGAAAGTAGGCGATGTGCGCGATTTCAAAATTGGGATGAAAGGTTTTTTTGATGGGCAAAAAGTTGAAGATTATGTCAATAAGCAAATCGATCAAATGCCTTTGGAAAAAATGAAGATCCCGATGTATGTGGTTGCTACAGAATTACAAAATGGTGAAAAAACAATTTTTAATTATGGCAATACTGGGCAGGCTGTGAGAGCTTCTGTATCTATTCCAAGTATGTTTATTCCCACCAAAATTAAAGGTAAGGAATATGTCGATGGTGGTTTAGTTAGCCCAGTACCTGTGAATATCGCCAAAGAATTAGGTGCGGATATCGTGATTGCGGTGGATATATTGGCGCAACCAGTTAACACGGAAACCACGAATGTCTGGGGACTGTTTAATCAAAATATCAATATCATGCAAAATCGATTAGCAGCAGAAGAATTAAAAAATGCAGATATTGTGATTCAGCCAGATTTGCGCGAAAAAGCGCATATTTTTGATGTAAAAGGTCGTCAGGATACCATGCAAGCTGGAATCGATGCTGCCAATCAACGTATGCATGATCTAGATGTGGTTATTGCCAGTAAGAAAAGTCTTGAAACTGCTCAGCAGCAATATCAAGTTCAAAACTAAGATCAATCGTAATAGATCCATTTAAAAATATTATACTTTTATCACTGTATGATTATTTGAATAAGGATGATGTGCTATTTCAGTAATCACTTTATTGAAATCTATGATGATTAAATTTGTTAAGTCTAAAAAGTGAAAATTGTGATACAGCCTAATATAATTTTAGAAACCATTCCTGTAAACACTGAACATTGTTATCAAATTTAATGCCAATTATCGGATCAACAGCGGCTTAAATATGGCAAGATTGCAGCGGAAATATTGTAAAAAATAGAAAATGATTGATAAACCAATAAGATATACCTCAAATAAATGACTAGGTTTATAATCATAAATTGAGAGAATGGTCAATTGCCGAATTAAACATGTTTTTTAGCTGAAAAGATATATAATAATAGGCTTAAATCTCCTGCCAAAATAGAGTCTAGAATACGATGTCTCCATTAGATCAAATGATCCCAGCTACAGATGACCAGTCAGAATTAACCATGTCCGTTTTGATGACCCCAGATATGGCAAACTTTTCAGGTAATGTACACGGTGGAACCATCCTTAAGCTACTTGATCAAGTTGCTTATGCATGTGCAAGTCGTTATTCAGGAAGTTATGTTGTGACACTTTCAGTCGATAAAGTGAATTTCAAAGAGCCAATTCATGTGGGTGAAATGGTCAGCTTTCTTGCCAGTGTCAACCATGTTGGTCGTACTTCAATGGAAATTGGGATTCGTGTTGAAGCACAAAATATTCAAAAACGTACAGTACGTCATACCAACAGTTGCTATTTCACCATGGTGGCTGTAGATGAAAATGGTAAACCACAACAAATTCCAGCTTTAAATCTGGATAATGATTGGAAACGCTGTCGTTTTGAAGCGGCTGAGCAACGTAAAGTGGCGCGTTTACAAGAAAATCATCATCCTTCTTGCAGTATCTATAAAAAAGCATCAAATGGATAATTGATTAAGTTTCCCCCTCATTGCCAATGAGGGGGGCTTTAGAGAGTCTCAAAATTTAAATGAAATGTGGTTAGCGTGATACGCTATATTTGCCAACACTAAGCTATTGACGCTTAAACGTAGATTCAAAAGATAAAAATTTGATAAAGACAGAGCAGTACTTTTAATTGACTTTGTTAAGAACACGTCCATCTACAGTCATGCTCAATGTGCCATTGGCAGTTTGTTGCGGTGCTTGAGAAACTTTAAACTCAGTTGAAAGTGGTCCAATGCCAGCACTAAAGTTATTGCCTTCAAATTTAGAAATTGGGGCAGATACAGATGAACTTGAATTAGGTTGTTTATTGCTATATTCAACGCGGCCTTCAGGTGTAATCATCAAATTTACACTGCCATCCTCACTTTGCCACGTGCCTGAGTAGTTTTGCTTATCTGTCGGTAACGGTTTGCTACATGCAACAAGTAGGGTGCTGATGACGCCTAAACCGATCAGTTTTTTTAACATTTTAGATTCCTCGTTAGTCTTGATATGTCAGGTTTTAGTTATAAATTTATCAATTTTACAAACTTATTTAAGTGCAAAATAGTATAGCTGAATTATTCAATAATTCGAATTAGAAAAGCACTCAGAGGGCCATAATTGGCGTATGTACGAGTTATCTTAAAGATTAAAGATCAGAAAAATGATGTTATTGGATGACTTTAATTTTTTTAAAAGTGCAATTTATATAAAAAATATTCTAAATTATTGGTTTGAATCAATCGCTATACTGTGGGTTAATCACATTTAATCTTTTCTGTAATTTAGAATATTTAGGGAAGGATGGAATTTATTTTTTCATAAGCTATTGATAATTATTTTATTTATTTTTTTAGAAAAGAAGTATCATTGCTTTTGCATATAAATTAATCATTCTTAGCGATATTTTGATTATACTCAAAGCACGATAAAAATGGATTTAAAAACAATGAAACTTTATACCAATGCACATTCTCGTGGAAATACCATTTTGCCTTTATTAAAAGAATTAGATATCGAAGATCAAGTCGAAATTATTCAAGTGGATTATAAAGACTTGAATCAGCCTGAATATTTGGCACTGAATCCGATGGCTAAGATTCCTTTTTTAGTGGATCAAGGTTCTGTTATTTCTGAGACGCCTGCAATCTTTGCGTATTTAGCAGACAAATATATTGAGAAAGGTTTCGCACCCGCATTGAATGATCCCAAGCGTGGAGAATATTTAAAATGGTTATTCTTTTGCCACGGACCTTTGACTGAGTTTATGGATATTAAAAGTTTAGGTATTTCAACAGAACAAATTCAGGAACGAAGAAGAAGTCTAGGCTTTGGTACAGAAGAAACAATTTATAACTTTATTAAAATTGGGCTGAAGCAAGCAAATCCTTATTTGCTGGGGCATCAAATCTCTGCGGCAGATTTGTTTTTAGCATACTGGCTGATCTTCGCCATCTCTTTTAAAATTGTGCCATATCTAGACGAATTTAAGCCGTTTATTCTGTTGATTCAACAGCGCGATGCCGTAAAAGATGTAGCTTGGATTCAGGCAGTTTAGCGGAGTTTGTTCAAGGATGAATATGGTTTAAAAAATGGATTTTAAATTTATCTGGATGATTCAGAATAGTGACAATTTAAATATTATCGGTTGTTTTACAGATAAAGTAGCTGCTGAAAAATATATTTTTGATCATCAGCTTAAGTGTATTTTGACGCAATATCCGCTTGATATTTCTGTGTATGATTGGGTTATTGAAAATGGTTTTTGGAAACCGAAAAGTGATCTACAAAAAACTGGTAAATTTATTGGTCGTTTTTCGAGCGCTTATTTAGAGCATGAACATTTTAATCAGTATGATGAATAAGCTAAAAATTGCTGAATATTTTTTATTGAGATATACAACTCACAAGCTATTTTAAAAAATTTTAATGGTTCTAGAAAAAATAAAAAGACTAAATCGCAGCATGATCTAGTCTTTTTATTCAGATCGTCTTTTCAGACAACCTAATTGCTAACTCGGGAGGAGTGTTAAATCTTATTGACCTGCTTGAGGAGCAGAAGTCGCTGGAGCTTCAGCAGCGCTTTCAGTCGCAGGTTGAGCTGTAGGTTGACCAGCAGCTTGAGTATCTTCAGCTGCAGCTGGTTGTTCTTGAGTTGATACAACAACTTGTTCAGCTTCAGTTGCAGCTGTATCAGTAGCAGCAAAAGTTGAGAAAGCAGTGAAAGCAAGTGTAGTAGCTAAAAGTGTTTTAACGAGTTTCATTTTGGCATCCTTAATTCATTGAATTGATCGTATAACGACCTGTGAGAGCGTCAGTTGTTAAATGCGTTGCTGATCACAGGGAGTAGTGTCATGCTAAGTGCAGATGAAAAAATGGGCAACCTAAGCAACAAAGCGTAACAGACAGGTTTACATGTTTAAAACAAATCATTGTATTATGTTGTTTTTTTGTGACTCATTGACTTTTACCAATAGGTGAAAATGTATGTAAATATGAAAAGTTGATTAAAAAATACACGATGCTGTTACTTACAATTAACATTCACGATGCAATCTTTATGAATGGTATATTGGAGTTTTGGATTGTTTTTGTAATTTTAATTTAAAAAATAGATTTAAAACCTGAAACTAGTGGCACATTTTCAGTAATAATAAGAAGCGTCGCGATAACTATCAATTTCTTTTATTTAATATGCTGAGTCGATCCTTTGAAGATTTTAAGCCAAAAAACAGTTAAAACTCATATTATTTCTGGATTTTTAGGGGCTGGAAAGACCACCTTATTACAGCATTTGCTTCAACAGAAGCCAGAAAATGAAACTTGGGCGGTGCTGATGAATGAGTTTGGACAAATTGGTGTAGATCAACAATTATTACCACAAGACTCAGGCTATGAAGTAAAAGAGTTACTCGGTGGTTGTTTATGTTGTGCAGGACAATTGCCTATGCAAATTGCCTTGTCTCGATTGATTTATGATAAACAACCCGATCGACTATTTATAGAACCCACAGGCTTAGGTCATCCCGCTCAACTTTTGGCACAATTGACTGAACCGCAATGGCAAGCGCAAATTGATATGCGTGCATTGGTGACAGTAATCGATGGGAGTCGCTTACATGATTCTGAATGGGTGAATCAAGAGCTTTATCAAGATCAATTAAAAGCTGCACAAATTGTTGTGGTTTCACATGCAGATAGTATGTCTGCGTCTGATCATGAGGTATTAAACCAGTTTAAAAATGATTATTTTGCCTATATTCAAACTTGGGTATTGGCAGAGCAGGGCAATCTTGATATTCAACAGCTGGATGTAACACATCAAGGGATTGAGAGAAAAGTTGTACCGTTGATCCAAGTGCAAAAGCAATTTAACCCCGATGAAGTACTGCCTGTGGTTAAACAATTGCCTTATCACTATGTTGAAACGGCTAATGGATATACTGTTGCTGGTTGGAAGTTTTCAAAGCGTTGGCAATTCGATTTTTATGACTTGTTAGATGTCTTGTGTGAGCAAAAAGACTGGTTGCGGATCAAAGGGATATTCAATACCAATCAAGGTTGGATGACATTTAATTTTAATCCAGAAAATTTGAATTATAAATCGGGTGAAGAAAGCTTGGATAATCGGATTGAACTCATTAGCCAGCACAATCGTGATTGGGAAAGTTTAGAAACAGCTTTGTTGAATTGTCGAATTGATCAGGCGGAAAAAACGCAGTAATCCTTTTGAAAATCTTATAGACTGTGCGCCATATTTAAGAACTTTTTGGAACTTTCATGGCATTAAAAGCAACAATTTATAAGGCTGATCTCAATATTGCCAATATGGATGTGCATCAATATGGTGATTATCAATTCACGATGGCATTACATCCATCTGAAACGATTGAACGCTTAATGGTGCGTGTATTGGCATATGCTCGTTTTGCAGATGAACGTTTGGAATTTACCAAAGATTTATTTGAAACTGATGAACCTGCTTTATGGGAAAAGGATTTAACCGGACAGTTGATTAAATGGATTGAAGTTGGTTTGCCTGACGAAGACAAAGTTAAAAAAGCGGCAGCGCGTTGTAAAGAAGTGGCTGTCATCGCCTATGGTTCAGCCGTTGCAGAATGGTATAAAAGAAGTTCTAAACTCAAAACATTATCAAATGTTCAGGTATGGCAGTTGTCTGAGGCGACGACAACTGCAATTCAAGCTTTATGTCAACGCACAATGCAATTGCAATTGAATGTTATGGATGGTGAGTGGACTTTAATTGGTGATGATGCTCAAGCTGTGATTGAATGGACACAGTTACAATAAGCATTGTTGTCCAATAAAAATTGACAAGAAAAGCAAGCGAATCGCTTGCTTTTTTTTGCTTAAATTTCGTATACCTAGAGTGATAAAAATAGTTATGTAGAAAATCAATGAATAATGACATCTACCACTTACTGATGGCTTTGGCGATTGGTGCGATTATTGGTGCAGAGCGTGAGTATCGCAGTAAGTCAGCAGGGTTACGCACCATGATTATGGTGAGTTTAGCATCCTGCTTATTCACCATACTTTCGATCAAAATTGGGGTACAAAATCCTGATCGTTTGGCAGCAAATATTCTGACTGGTTTGGGGTTTTTAGGTGCTGGGGTTATTTTTAAAGATGACAACCGAATTTCAGGTATTACCACTGCAACAACGATTTGGATGGTGGCTGCATTAGGTATGGCCGCTGGTGCTGGTTATGAATATTTAGCATTTGTTGGAACGATACTGGTACTGGTTGTATTAGTATTTCTCGTCTATTTTCAAGAAAAAATTGAAGCGATTCATCAAGCTCGTAATTACAGGATTTTATGTGATTATCAGCAAGAGACCTTAGATAAATACGAAGAATTGTTTAAGCAATACAATATGAAAATTTTACGTGGCGTACAAAATAAAACTGAAAAACAGATTGTTGGGCGCTGGGTTTTAATTGGGTCTGCACAAAATCATAAAAAACTCACCAATTATTTGCTTTTAGATCAAGAGATTAAAGAGTTAAGTTTTTAAAATAAAAAAACGCTTTTTAAATGCAGATGAATTAATCAATTTTGCACAACAAGCGGAACTTTGGAAAACGCAATTGTTGAAATACACGTATAATTACGCCCAACAGGTTGAGCAAGATTATCAACATTTGTGTAAAAGTTATGCTGAATATCATACTGAACACAATACAGTGATAGGTACAGCTTTGCACAAACCTGAATGATGAATAGGAATAATGTATGTCAAATGAATTAGAAATTATCGACTTAAAAGTTGGTGAAGGTAAAGAAGCGGTAAAAGGTGCTTTGATTACAACTCATTATACTGGCTGGTTGGAAGATGGAACCAAGTTCGATTCTTCAATTGATCGTGGCAATTACTTTGAAACAGTGATTGGAACAGGCCGTGTAATTAAAGGTTGGGATCAAGGCATTATGGGGATGAAAGTAGGTGGTAAACGTAAATTAATCGTTCCTGCACACTTGGCTTATGGCGAGCGTAAAATGGGCAAAATCATTCCAGCAAATTCTAATCTGATTTTTGAAATTGAACTTTTTGATGTCAAAACACGTGATTAAATTCACTAAATGTTTGGGCTAATTTAGCCTTCAGCATGAACGCAAAAATAGAGGTCAATTGATCTCTATTTTTTTATGCTTGATGAATCATCTAACGACTACACTATGTTGCGCTAAAAATGTTGAGTAAGTTTTCTTCATTTCTGTATATTTCAATGCGATAAAAATATAATCCAAATTTTAATTTAAATGGCTATTGTTGAGCTAATAGTGTGATTTTAAACACAATAGATTTAATTTTTTGTTTATTATTTGCTCAATACTTAACAATCATCTACAATACTTTTGTCTTAAAAGTGTTTAAATGTCACAAATAAATAATTCTGCTCAGAGTTATTTTTAAGGTTCGTTTCAGTTTTATTCTTTTAAATCATCGTTGTAAAACCTCTGGCTCAATTCGTCTTGAAAAAGGATTTTAGTATTTCAATATTGATGTACTACGGACGAATTCAGATTTAAAACAATGATGATCGAGTATTTAAATATATGCTAAGCCGTTACTTTTCTCCTTCAGCGATGATATGCGTAACACTATTGTTTTCTTCCTTTTATAATAGTGCAATGGCAGAAGTAGACCAAGTTGCTACTGAAACTCCAATAGAGCACGAATTACCTAAAATTGATTTAAATACGCTGACAATTATTGGTTATCATGAAATTACGCCTAATCATGATGCAGTGATTCCAGATTATGCCGTGACCACGAAACAGTTTGAGCTGCATTTAGATTGGCTACAAAAAAATGGCTATAATTTTGTCAATGTAGACCAAATTATTAAAGCCAATGAAGGTAAATATAAACTGCCTACCAAACCGGTATTGTTGACTGTAGATGATGGTTATCAATCTTTTTATCAATATGCATATCCGGTCATTAAACAACGTAAAATTCCTGTTGTACTCGCTGTCGTTGGCTCGTGGTTAGAACCTAAAGCCAATGAAATGGTTCAATTTGGGGATGAAAAATTAGCACGTAAAAAACTTTTGACTTGGGATGAACTTAAAACCATGCAAAAGAGTGGCTATGTTGAAATTGGTAGCCACAGTTATAATTTACATCGTGGTATTTTAGGCAACCCGCAGGGCAACTCTGAACCAGCTGCTGTCACACGCCAATACGATCCAAAAAGTAAAACCTATGAATCTGACAAAGCCTATGCAGATCGTATTTTTAGTGATTTGAAAAAGAATAATAAAGTATTGCAATCACATGGTTTAAAAGCACCACGTGTGATGGTGTGGCCATATGGTCGTTATAATATGGAAGCGGTTGCTTTGGCTAAAAAAGTGGGTATGCCTATTACGATTAGCTTAGATGATGGTCCAGACCATATTGAAAAATCTTTAGGTCATTTGAACCGTATTCTTGTTGAAGGGAATATGACTACGGATTCTTTGGCACAAGAAATCCAAAGTCGTCAGATGAATTTTACTGACAATAACCGCCCACAAAAAGTTATGCATGTGGATTTAGATTATATTTATGATCCAGATGAAGCGCAGCAAGAGAAAAATTTAGGTCACCTATTAGACCGTATTCGTGAAATGAATGTAACCACGGTATTTCTACAGGCATTTGCTGATCCTGATGCCAATGGTTCTGCTGATATGGTGTATTTCCCAAATCGTACTCTTCCAATGCGTGCAGATTTATTCAATCGTGTTGCATGGCAGATTCAAACGCGTACTCAGGTCAGTCGTTTATATGCCTGGATGCCGTTATTGGCTTGGGACTTACCCGCTTCAAATCCTGCATCTAAAGATGTGGTGGTGACTCAGCAAGCCAAAGACAGTGATCATTTAAATATGGGATATCATCGTTTAAGCCCATATTCACCAGAAGCACGTAAAGTAATTGAAGGCTTATATCAAGATTTAGCGAAATCCACGACATTTGATGGCATCTTGTTCCATGATGATGCAACACTTTCAGATTATGAAGATGCCAGTCCAGAAGCCATCAACGCTTATCAAAAAATTGGTTTACCAGCCGATTTAGAAGAAATTCGTAATGATGATGCAAAATTGCAAAAATGGACAGATTTTAAAACCAAGACCATTGATAACTTTGCAATGGATTTGGCGCAAAAGGCACGTTATTACCAACCGTTCTTACTGACTGCACGTAACTTATATGCTCAAGTTGCACTTTCAGCATACTCGGAAAACTGGTATGCCCAGTCTTTAGAACAATCGATTAAAAATTATGACTTTACTGCAATTATGGCAATGCCTTATATGGAACAGGCGCCAGATGCAACTAAGTTTTATAAAGATTTAGTGCAAAACGTGAAGAAACAACCGAATGGGATTAAAAAGACCATTTTTGAATTACAAGCAGTGAACTGGCGTAATAATCAAAAGATTCCAACCTCGGAAATTGCTCAAACGATTCAGTCTTTGTATCAACAAGGTGTGATGCATGTGGGGTATTACCCAGATGATCCAATTGAAGATCATCCAAATACTGCTGAAATGCGTAAAGTATTTGATTCTAAACCACAACGATTGGTTCCTTAAGGTCTGATATGAGTGCATTTCAACACCTGTGGCAATCCGTATTAAACTTTATCTTCTATTATCCATTATTTATGTCGTATCTATGGATGATAGGCGCTTTAATTTTCTATTGGAAAGAACGTAAAGAGCCGCCATATACTCAACCGCCAACATTGGAAGAATATCCTTTAGTTGCTGTGCTTGTGCCGTGTTTCAATGAACAAGATAATGCGGATGAGACCATTAGTCATGCATTAAAGTTGAATTATCCAAACTTTGAAGTCATTGCAATTAATGATGGGAGTTCTGACAATACAGCAGAAATCTTAAATGCGTTGGCATTGAAGTATGACAAGCTTCGCGTCGTACATTTGGCTGAAAACCAAGGTAAAGCCATGGCATTACAAGCGGGTAGTTTGCTTACCGATGCTGAGTTTTTAATTGGTATTGACGGTGATGCGTTACTTGATCCATATGCTGCACAGTGGATGATTCGTCATTTTCTCAATAATCCTACAGTTGCGGCTGTGACAGGTAATCCACGTATTCGTACTCGTTCGACTTTACTGGGACGGATTCAAGTTGGTGAATTTTCTTCAATTGTCGGTATGATTAAACGTGCACAACGTACTTTTGGTCGTTTATTTACAGTTTCTGGTGTGATTACTGCCTTTCGTAAAAGTGCTGTACATGAGGTGGGCTATTGGTCACCAAACATGTTAACTGAAGATATTGATATTACTTGGAAATTGCATCGTGCGGGTTGGGATGTAAAGTTTGAACCGAATGCCTTGGTTTGGATTTTAATGCCAGAAACCTTTGATGGTCTATGGAAACAACGCTTACGTTGGGCCATGGGTGGCGCTCAAGTTTTAATTAAGAATTTTGATGTATTATTTAAACCGAAACTGAATTTTCTATGGCCCTTGATTATTGAGTTGATCCTCACCTTAGTCTGGTCATATTTAATGCTGATTATGGTGATTTTCTGGATCTTGCACTTGCTGCTACCGTATGCAGGCTTCCCAGCAATGAGCTCCCCATTATTACCGATGGGAACAGGTATTTTACTCGGTACAACTTGTTTACTGCAGTTCGCAATCAGTAAGTGGATGGATAGTCGTTACGAATCGAGTTTAGTGAAAAACTACTATTGGATGATTTGGTATCCCTTTGTATTTTGGTTGATTACAGTAACGGCAAGTATTGTTGCATTCCCAAAAGTTCTTTTACGTGGAGAAAGTAAAAGGGCACGGTGGGTCAGCCCCGATCGTGGTATGCGACATGATGACTAACATTTTAGTCAGAATAAGTTTTGAGATATGAATATGAAAACAAACTCTTTGATTATTGATGTACGTAAGCAGTTACCTTGGCATCGTCGTTATTTCTCCACGACAATGACGGCAATGCTGTGGGCATTTTGGTTGTTGCTTTGGAGACCTATTGTCATCTTGGTGGGATATCTTTCACTTGAGAAACCACAACTGGTACATTACTTCTTTAATGCTTTTGCAAAAGCCCTAGAAAGCGGATTATTTGCGTTGATTGCTTGTGCGATTTCTTTGTGGTTATGGAGTAACTTTGTTCCAGCGAAGACCAAAAAGGAAGCAGAAGCTAAATCTACACAAGAATATGCTGACCATTTCAATTTGAATGTAGATGATCTTCTACATTCTCGTCAGCAAAAAATCGCTACAGTTCATCATGATGCTGATGGTCGCATCACATATATTGACTAATGGCTTAGTCAGCAAAAGTCCCACAGGTTGGGGCTTTTGTTTTCACAGGGAAACATAGATGTCCGCAAAAATAAACTCGGCAGAAAGTATTCGAGGTTTAGCTTGTTTAGCTGTCGTATTTTCTCATCTTGCAATGAGTTTTTTTCCATATTTACATCATTTTGATCCCCATGAGAAAACAGATTTGGCTTGGGTGTATGCCATACATCATTTGCCTTTTGGCTTTCTCTACTCAGGTGATGCTGCTGTTTTTGTATTTTTTGTCTTAAGTGGCTTTGTGCTCAGCTATGCGATCTTAAAAAGCCCTCAACAATTTCATGCAAAGATTAAAAATATGATGATTAAACGCTATCCGCGTTTAATGATTCCAGCACTGACTTCATGCATTATCATTTGGTTGGTCTTTAAAGTCATCCATATTGATAGTAGTCATGTGGGTGCTTGGTTACATGCATTTGCGATACAAGATTTTAGTTTTAAACATGCAGTATATGAAGGAACTATAGGCGCATTTTTATTCTCAGAAAGTGATATAAATTGGGTGTTATGGACGATGACGATTGAGCTTATGGGCTCATTTGCATTATTTTTTCTACTCTATTTGTATCATTATAAACATATTGCTTTTTGGCTAGGCTCACTTTTAATTCCTTGTCTTGCATTTCTTTGGCGAGGGCAAGGCTTTAGCTTTGGGATTTCCAGTTTTATTATTGGTATCTATATTTATCTGTATGCCAAACCACTTTCAAATGTTGTAGCTATTCCTATGTTATTGATTGGCCTATATTTGGCAGGTGCACATAATACCAGTGCAGCCTATAGCTGGGTTCATCATATTTTAGGGGAGAATACTTATGATTATAGTAACTTCATCGCTGGGATTTTAATTGTTTATAGTGTTTTGATGAGTCCATTATTGTCTAAAGGCTTAGATCACCCCGTTTTGGTCTGGTTAGGAAAGTTATCTTTTTCCATTTATCTATTACATCTAATGATGCTGTATTTAATCTGTATTCCGTTGTTTAACTTATTTTTAAGTTGGCATTGGAGCTATTCTCTCGCGGTAATCTGCTCAGGGTTAACTGCGATTGTTGTCACCCTGATTGCTGCGAATTTTTATAGTGATTATGTTGATCAGTTGGCTATTAAGGTCAGTAATAAAATTGCCGACAAGGTTTTAAATTAGTCCTTCAAAACACACATACAATTTGCAAATATTGTTTACAATTTAAGATGTATTGAGTTGTTTTTTAGACATTAAAAAATTGATAAATATCCTGATTTAATCAAGTATGAGCGACTCATTTTTAGCATGGATCGCTTATATGCATCTGTTCAAATCGATTGCTATTTCATTGATCGCAATGAGCTTTCAATTTACTCAAGCAGCACCGTTAAATGCTCAGCAAGCATTGACCGATGCACCGCCGATGAGTTTGTTTGAATCGTGGAATACGCCCATTGAGCCCTTTAAAATTTTTAATCATGTCTATTATGTCGGTACTGAAAATTTATCTTCGGTGCTGTTTGATACAGGTGATGGTTTGGTTTTAATTGATAGTGGGATTGATCAATCGGCAGCGCAGATTAAAGCCAATATTGAAAAATTGGGTTTTAAAATCACAGATGTAAAATACCTACTCAATAGTCATGCGCGTTTAGATCAAGCTGGTGGTTTTGCCAAATTAAAACAATGGAGTGGTGCTCAATTGGTCGCAAGTGCTGCCAATGCCGAAATGCTAGAAAATGGCGGCGTGACTGATTTTGCTTTAGGTAAGCAATTGCCTTTTCCATCTGTAGCTGTAGATATCATTATCAAAGATGGGCAACAATTAAAGCTCGGTCGTCAAATCTTTACAGCACATGCGACGCCAGGCCATTTGCCAGGAGCAACCTCTTGGACGACAGATATCCGTTATCACTTTAAAAACTATAAAGTCATCTATGCTGACAGTTTATTTACGGGCGGTTATTATTTGTTAAACAATAACAATTATCCAAATCTAGTTTCAGACATACGACACACATTTAAAACTTTGGATGCAATCCATGCAGATATTTTTCTTGCCAATAAAGCGGATCGTTTCCATATGAAGCAGAAATTAGCCAAATTGAATGCGGGTGATAAAAAAGCATTTATTGATCAGACGGGTTTACAAAACTATGTAGCGAAGGGGAGAATTGAATTTGAACAACAATTACAGCAGCAACAACGCTTAGCGCAGTTTAAAACATTGCAATAATTACTTTAAAATAAAACATGCTATATGCGTTATATAGCGTGTTTTATTTTATATATTGCTATAATTCAGATAAAACTGATCATTTATTTTTAAATGATATACAACAGATAACGGCTTATCCTAAAATATAGAAAATTGAAATGAAAATACAATATATCAAACAGTTATTATTCATTTGTAGTGTCGTGATCACGTCATCTATATATGCACAAGAATTTCAACAACTCAATATTCAAACGCAGCTTGCAAAACAATGCTATCAAGATGATGAAGACATATTTTCACCTCAAACTTATCAATTACGCTCGACAAAAGTCGTATTAAAAACCTATTCCTGTATCCGTAAAAAGCAAGATCGAGAGCAATATTTTTCAGCCTATGGGATACAGTTGGGTGCTAAAAAATCGTTATATTTAGTCGATCAACTGGCGGGTGCAAGTGGTTATGTTGGTGTTAAATCTGAGCAAGTGGATGTAGATACCATTGTGTTTGACAATATGTATGAACGTGGCGGTGATTTAGTGATTGTGTGGATGCCAGATCTACAAAATATCTATCATGTGAAAGTTCATTATATGGCTTCAGATGAAGGTGGGGTAAAGCTGTATAGTAAAAATGATCAAATTTTTATTCAAAAAATTGCTTTAAAAGCACTTAAAGATGATCAGCCGATATATAAAAATATAGGAAAACCGATAATACTCAAAAAGGTGCCAGGCAAAGGGATCGTATTTGCTTCAGGTGATCTAAAAGCATTACAAAATTAAAATAAGAGATCTGGTTTATCTGTATAAAGAAAACAATTGTTACGTTTAAGCTGGGTATCTCTAATGAGATAGTTATACAATTTACTGGGTAAACTATTAAAAAAACAATCAAAATACTCAGCTTTAAACTTAGCTCATGAGTCTGAACTGGGGCGTATTATATGCTTGAGATTACGCTATGTTGAAATTTATCATTGTCCTATTATTTTTGATCACGTTATATGTGTTATGGCGGTGGGTTGCTAAACAAAAAATTAATGCAGCTTTTGAAGAACAACGACAAGCGTTATCTCAATTGGTTCAAAATCCTCAAGAAGAGCATGAACTGCCCGAAAAAACCAAGCTGATTAAACAGATGATTGCAGAAGAGCGACAAAAGGCGAGTTCAACAGTAGCAACAGCACCATTAAATTCTACAGTTCAAGTAGAGCAGCCGACCGTACTTGAGGAGCAACATCCCCCCGCCAAGCCGATAACTGATGAAGACCAACGGTTATTTGATGCAGCGGCGCAACTGTTTTTTGAACAAGCTTTACAGACCAAAGATTTTTCTCAAGCAGGGCATATTCAGCATGACGTACTCAGTAAGATGCCGATGAATACACAAAGTCAGATCGGGTCTTTTGATTTTGGTGAATGGTCTATTTTTTGGAGCTATCATGAACAATCACTTGAATACTATGTCGGACGTTATGGGGTGTTCTATGCGCATGTTGATCATCAAGGCATAGAACATAAAGCCGAATTTAAAGATCGTTATTGATTTTCTATTAGACTGCTTAATTCTTTTAGTCGAAATGTTGTGGAATTGATTTCACAATCTAAATGTGCAAATCCTGATGCCAATCCCAAAGCACCATAAGTAAGACTTCCCATGAGTTCATTACATTGAGCATCACGATAATTGAGCCAAGATTTTTGTGATTTTTCTAGTAATAACTTGTTGTTATCATCGTATTGCAGATAAATGCGTTGATATAGTTTATTCATTTTGGCTTTATCTGTTTTTAATTGCTGCTGCATACATTGATAAGCTTGTCGTTGATCTTGTTGATTGCATTGTGCATAAGCTGTATTGAATAGGCTCATAAAAAGCAAAGCTAAAAAACTATATTTGATCTTTTTTATCATTTAATTTTCACCAAGAAGTTGCAAATCAGTCGAGTATTATAAGGAGAGTTGTTGAGAAATTCGCGCTTTGACTTGATTTAAATAGAACAGATCGTTATTTAGTCGATACATTAAAATCGCACCCTCATAATCGGCCACACTTATTTTTGCCAAAATTTGTGCATCGGCTTGATCCATTTTTTGTTGAAATAATTGATACAAGGCATTTTGCCAATCTTGGAAAATTTCACGGATTTTTTCCAAGACTTCTAAAGAAATATGGCTTGCCTCTAAGGACAGTATCCCAACTAAACAGCCTTTTATTTCATAACTAAAAAAATGAACAGCTTTATCATGGATGATTTGAAATTGTTGATTTGCATCCACTACAGCAAAATCTTCGAGTTTAAACAGCGATTGATTTAAATAAAGATGAGTGTGCGCTAAGATCTGCATCAATAAGGCTTGTTTGTTGGGATAATAATAATAAAACGATGCTTTACTGAGTCCACATGCTTTTGCCAACATCTCCATACTTGTTCCAGCATAACCATGTGCTTTAAATTGTAAAGCACAGGTATTTAACATATGTTCAGGCCTAAGTTTTTGTGGGCGCATAGATGACCTTGCTGCTTATGGAGTTAAAATTAATCGTGGATGAATGTTTCGAAAGTATTTAACATTTTATCCCAAATTGGCTCCGAACCTTGACGAAAATAGCCCATATGTCCAATCTGTTTTAAACCAAACTCGTCTGCGGATATGTTGATAAAGTGCATGGGCGCATTTTTGTAATGTTGCATAAAAGCATAACGAGAATTTGGCAATGCCCAATCATCATCTAAAGCGGCCACTGCATAAATCGGCGTTTTAATTTGGGCATATTGTTCATGCAAATTTTGTTGCTCAGGATCTGCAAAAAAGTAAGTGGGATTTTTGCACCATCTACGCCATTGTTGGTAGACCCCTTTAGGTAAATCTGCACCCATATTGAGTTTACTCCAAGGTAAGTAACCTGTAATCGCCACCATAGGTGGAAAGATAATGTTCCAAATTACCTGAACTTTAATTTTTTCTTTAAATGGCATATAGCCATGCCAGCCAGCACCTGTGCCAAAACAATACATTGCACTTACTTTGTCGTGATTCGGTGTTAACCCTAAGGCTTGTCCACCGTAAGAATGTCCAACTAAAAATAGGGGCGTATCTTGTTTAAAACTGTAGTCAATTGCACCTGCTAAATCTAATTTTCCCCAATCCAGATATGACATTTTAAAACCTTTTAATTGCCGTGGCGCAGATTTGGCCACGCCACGATAATCAAAAGTGAGTACCTGATAACTCAATTGTGCTGCATATTCAGAGAAGCGGCGATAAAATGCTTGTGGGACACCTGTTGCACTGGAAACAACAAGATTTGCTTTGATTGTATTGACTGGGGTGTAAAGTACGCCAGCCAGTACATAACCATCCAATGCCTTAAAGCTGATGGCTTGGCTTGTAAAACTATTGCCATTCAAGTGTTTGATTTCAGTTGAATACTTTAAATTTTGCATGATTGTTCCCACAGTTATTAGGTTATCGCCGTATATCGCTATGATTGGTTTACTTGCCTTTAAACTGTGGTGCTCGACGTTCGATCATTGCTCTCACACCTTCTTGCGCATCTTCAGAGGCGAGTAAAGGGCTAAGTAGATTTTGTAGGTTTGCAAATGCGACTTCAGGACTTTGTAAAAAGGCTTGATGTGCCGAATGGAGTGCCGCTTGGACGGCAAGTGGTGCCGCATTGGCAATACGTTCAGCCAGCTCTATGGCACGCGTTAACTGTTGGTTATCCTCAACAACCTCAGTGACTAAGTTCATTTCATAGGCTGTTTGTGCATAAAATAAATCACCAGTTAACACATATTTCATAGCTTTTGCCCAGCCAGCAGCTTGGACGAAACGTACTGTTGCACCACCAAAAGGTAAGATACCGCGCTGTACTTCAATTTGGGTAAACTGAGTATTTTCATTGGCAATAACGATGTCAGAATTCAACATCAATTCAATACCAGCGGTATAACAATAGCCTTGTACGGCGGTTACCAACGGTTTTGTTCTTTGACGCCCAACAGTTCCCCAAGGATTCACAATATCATCGCTAAAATTAAAAACACCATCGGCTAATTTTGGTTGTAACTCAACCAAGTCCAATCCTGCGGTAAAATGCTCGCCATGGGCAAAGACCACCGCACAGCGTAGTTGTGGATTATTTTCATATTCAGTTAAAGCCAGTGATAGGTCGTGAATCATATGACTATCAAAAGCATTGCGTTTATCTGCACGATCTAAGCCAATTAAAAAAATATGACCACGAATTTCACGACTGACTTTTCCTTGTAGATTTGACATTTGTTGTTCTCTCATTGGTTGTTTTATAGGTTTTTAAACGATCGTTAGAAAACTGTCAATCATTTTAGAATGACTGAACTGTTTACATTGGTATAGCATATTTAAGGCGTTAAAGGATCGCTGCATTGTGTATGTTATTTGACGCTATGGGGGAATGCCTATGCCTTTTATTATGAATTTAATAAGATTTAAAATTGTGTTCATATACTTAAATGCCCAGCTAAATTTATCACTGGGCATTTAATTTAAAGAGATTTAAACCTGAAGGATTACTTTTTAAACTTGGTTAAAAGCTTTTGCATCGGCAATTTATCACTCGCATATCCATAAATTGCAGCAAAAGGTAAGGCTGTGCGAGCAAGATAGGCGACACGCCATAAACCACCATGATTTGCGCCTTCCATCATCAATTCTAATGGGTGACCCATCTCAGTTTCTGGATTTGCAACAGACTTCGGATTTCTTAAGTCATGGATCCAAAGCGCTGCCATAATTGAATTGGTTGTCTCAGGACGGAACGCTTCTACATCAAACAAACTTGCACCGTTAAACGCAGCTTTAAGCAAAGGATTCTTGGTGACCGAATGTGTTGTCGTAGATGGCGCAATATTGATACTGACATGTTGCCCCTGATGCCGTGCTAAAGTTGCGCGCCACTGTTGAATACGTTTTGCCAAGGCATAATTAGGGCCTTGTTCGACCACCAGACAATCAGCAATCCCATAGACTTTACCATTGTCAGAGCTAATCAATTGTTGATCATGGTGCTTAAAGAATTGCTTTAAGGAAAGGGTTGCAATCCCTTTGCTGAATACAGTTTCAAATTTTGATCTATGTTTGAACTTTTTGTTTGAACCTTCAATCACTTCTTCAGGTACTGCATAGACATCTGTAGGCGTACACATATACATCAGTGATGAATCATTCTTGTGTTCACTGACATGGCTCATAATCGTGTCCATTGCCATCGACACACGCACATGTTTTTCACCATCCAAATAAGCAATTGAGGCCAAATCTAACTTGTGTGGATTATCACAAAGCCATTGTGTAATTTCTGGAATTTGGGTCAGTAAATTTGCCCCAAGTTTGCTTTTTAATTCGTCAATATCATGGTTATTGACGATTTTTTGAAAACTAGGTGCGTACAGTGTGGCATTGCCATTTTCAATGGTTTTAAGAATTCTCTCCCAAACGCGTTCATTGGGTAGATCAACGGCAACAATATTGGCTTTCCATTTTGATAACCATGTTAATGGGCCTGCCTCTGAAGCTGCGCCAAATAAAACTAAGGTACGATCCGATAAATCAAACCATTCAGGATGTGCAATCACTTCTCTGAGGGCGTCTGCATGGCTGGCTTCAATAATGCCAGTGTCTTGCCACTTTTGAATTTGCTGATATAGCGCTTCGCCTTGTAGCTTTTGCCCGTGATAGGGTACAAACCACTCCACCTCCGCATCTGAATGACCTTTAAAACTAACGCTTTGAATCTTGTCTAGTACTGGAACTGTACCAATATCTTTTAAAGAATAGCGTTGTCCATCTCTAAAGAAATCAAAGCTATGTTGGGCTTTGTGTAAGCCTTGTTTGGCAATAGTGATGGCGTTATGACTTGAACGAATGCCATGTTCAACCAATGCCTTAAAATAAACTGGATAATTTTTACGCCAGTTTTTTTCATCTAAAGCTTGCTGTGCGCTGAGATGATCAACCAAGGAAAGTGCTTCCGCAATGATTTCTTTACCGACTTGCGAGCTGCTACTTTTTTGAGTCTTTGGATGAACTGGAAACTGTAAACCGTCAATTGAACTGGACATGCAAAATATCTCGTTTTATTTCATCATTAATATACAGATGTATACATTATCCATGCCATATTCAATATTTGGGTGGCATTTTCTGACAAAATTTAGATAAATTGGTCGTACAAATTGAATAAATCAGTGCTAAAAATGTCTAAAATTAAGCTTAGTATTTCATTTATAAAAGTTTCATTGGTGTCATTTTGTGCGTTTTAAAGCGCGATTTGTTGATAAGCTAAAATGCAGTAAATATCAATTTGTGTATGATTTATATTCATTTATTATGCGAATATTTTATGTTGAAATTTGCGTAGGTTATATTTTTTACATCTTTTTAAGTTAATTCCGACAATTTTAGTTGATTTTCACTCATTCAGCCTCATCTTCAGTTAAAATACCGACTTCAGCTTGAGGATAGAGTTATGTCGACTGAGAACACCAATACTGCGGTTGCAGAAGAAATTCCAAATTTATTGATTACTCCCAATGCGCAAGAGTATTTAAAAGATCTTTTGGAGAAGCAAAATACTCCAGGAATTGGCGTTCGTGTATTTGTTGAAAATCCAGGTACTCCACGTGCTGAATGTTGTATGGCATATAGTGCACCTGATGAAATTGCTCCAACAGATTACAAACAAGATTATCCTGATTTCCCTGCATTTATTGATACACCGTCGATTCCATATCTGAAAGATGCTGTAATTGATTACAACAAAGACCGTTTTGGTGGGCAGCTTACTTTCCGTGCACCTAACTCGAAAGTACCACGTGTTGGTCCAGATGCGTCTATGGAAGAACGAATTACTTATATTCTTCAGGCAGAGATCAATCCTGGATTGGCAGGGCATGGCGGAAACTGCGCACTGGTAGAAGTGGTTGAAGATGAAGAACATGGTTTAACTGCGGTATTAAAATTCGGTGGTGGCTGTCAAGGCTGTTCTGCGATTGATGTGACGTTAAAACAAGGCGTAGAAACCACACTTAAAGAGCATATTCCTGAACTCGGGCGTGTGGTCGATCAGACTGACCATAGTCAAGCAGAAGGCGCTTATTTCAAATAATCTGTATATCAATGTAGATATTTGACTGTTCTTTAAAACCTCCAAATTTCGGAGGTTTTTTTATGGATGTCACATAGCTAAATTTAACTTTTGTATTTTTTTAAATATTAATAAGCTTAAGTGAATCTTAAAAAACAGAATAAAAACTTAAAGATATACCTAGAAATGCCCAAATATTAACCGAATGATTAATAAAAATGAGAATAGTTATTAATATTGTTTATAATGCTGTGGTGTTTTTATTACACATTGTATCTAAACCTTCATTGTCTATTCATTCTTAGCCTCTTTGGAATACCTTATGTCAACTAACCGTATCATCCAATCTGCGTTATCTCTCTCCATTATCACCGTTATGATGGGAACTGCCTATGCCGCAGAATCACAAGAACCTTCTAATAAAACTAATCCTCAGTCTACAGAGTCAACCAAACTAGAAACGATTGTTGTGACAGCAAGTGGCTTTGAGCAAGAGGTGAAACAAGCTGCAGCATCTATTTCAGTTTTAACGCAAGAAGACATTAATAAAAAAGCGTATAGAGATATAACCGATGCACTTAAAGATGTTCCTGGTGTAGTCGTAACAGGTGGTGGAAGTTCAAGTGATATTAGTATCCGTGGTATGGGAAGTGCCTATACGGTTTTTTTGATTGATGGTAAAAAGGTTAATACACGTTCGGTTCGACCAAATAGTGATAACTCGGGTATCGAGCAAGGTTGGATGCCAAGTATTGAAAGTATTGAACGTATAGAAGTGATTCGTGGCCCGATGTCTGGTTTATATGGTTCAGATGCCATGGGCGGTGTGATTAATATTATTACCAAAAAAGTCGCGGATACTTGGACAAGTTCGGTTAAGTTGGATACGACACTACAAGAAAATAGAGATTCTGGGGATATCCATCAAGCAAACCTGTATGTTTCTGGCCCTTTAATCCGTAATTTACTTGGCTTAAAGGCGAATGGAACATTCTCACAACGCAATGAAGATGACATCATTGGTGGCTATAATAAGCAACGTATACGTGCAGGTGGCGCAACACTGAGCTTGACGCCAAGTTCTGAACATACTATTGATTTAGAATATCAGCGATCAATTCAAAACCGTGATCAAACGGTAGGTAAAACAATCGCGAATGTACCAGGGCGAAATGGTAAGCTCCCAACAGACTCATATACAGATTATTATCGTACCGAATATAGTTTGACTCATCGTGGTGAAATTGGCGATTTAAAGACACATTCTTATATTCAACGTGAGGAAAATGAAAATCCATCCCGTAGTATGGAAGCAATCAATACAACGTTTAATACTTTGAACCAAATCAATTTAGGTTCTCATGCTTTGAGCTTCGGGGGAAGTTATTTAAAAGAAGAGCTTGAGGACTTTGGCAATCAGTTAGTTATTGGTGGATCAAAATTAACCAACTTAGATCGCTATAGTTGGGCATTATTTGCTGAGGATGCGTGGAATATTGTAGAGCCATTTACGGTAACTGCTTCATTACGCTATGATAAAGATGAACAATTTGGTGATCATTTTAGCCCGAAAGTCTATGGTGTTTGGACCTTGAATGATAACTGGATTGTTAAAGGTGGGGTATCAACAGGTTATAAAACTCCGGCATTACGTGCCACTGTTGCAGGATGGGGACAAGCAACAGGTGGTGGTCAGTCGAGTGGTATGATTGTGGGGAATCCAGATTTAAAACCAGAAACAAGTATCAATTATGAAGCATCGATTAACTGGGATAATAATGACAATTTAGATGCAGGTTTTACCGTATTTAATAGTGAATTTAAAGATAAAATTACTGAAATTCGTACCTGTCAAGGAGACTCTGGAACTATGGGGTGTTCTTGGTTAGGACAACAATTCGACTTTGTCAGTCAACGTATTAATGTCGATAAAGCAAATATGCGTGGTATAGAGGCAACTCTAGGTTGGGCAATCACTCCAGATGTTCGTTGGGCAACAAATTATACATTTACGGATACTGAACAAAAGAGTGGAGCATTTAAAGGCCAACCTTTAAATGAAATGCCGAAACATATGTTTAATACAACATTCGATTGGCAAACAAATGATCAAGTCGGGATGTGGAGCCGTTTAAATGTAAGAAGTAAAACTTCTGATTATTTAAGTCGTACATCTATGGGGAAAGGTAGACCAGCGTATGCAATGATTGATGTCGGTCTAAACTATAAACCTTCCAATGTCTTACAGTTTAATGCCGGTATTTATAACTTATTTGATAAAAGCATAGATACTGCGACTTATAATTATGTATTGGATGGTCGCCGTTACAATTTGGGTTTAATCTATAAGTTCTAAAGCTCAATTAAATTGTATTAAATCTGTTTAGTCATGAAAAAGGCGCTTTATGCGCCTTTTTCAATATTTAGAATCTTTAAAGTTTCATCTGAATAATAAAATTTTTCCAGATAGATCCGTGCACGACTCTTTAAGTGTTGAGAAGCAACCATTTGTTGAATAACAGGTTCAAGTAACTGTTGTAATTGATTTTGAATCAACGCTTCATCAATATTGATATCACTTAAAATTAAATCAAAAGGGCGTTCTTCATTACGTACATACCAAGTCAGTACGCCATCATGTACTTGTTTCTTTAAATAATCTGTTTGGCGAATATGTTCCCATATTTCATGCCCCATACCTACAGTTTTAGGTAAGTCGTTAATTTCAACATAATTACGCAATACAGCAATCGGTACTTTTTTAATTTTATGCCACAAATTGGCTTGAAAATGATAAAGCTTATTGTCATCAAATTGTTGATTAATGACTTGTTCACTCAACTGGCTAATTTTAATAATATTTTTTTGCAGATAATGCTTAACCGTATCATCTAAATTAGTGTCGGTAACCGATTCTAAAACTGATTTCCCCATCTTCATAAAACGTCCCACACCAGGAACTTTTTTATTCATGACCGAATTATCAATATAGTCTTGAATAGAATGATGGATCAATTGGGTTAACATGCTTGAAAAGGCTGGATTATTGACAACACGTTTGATCAAAGCTTGGCGATGACCTGATTTGCTTGCGACATATTGTGCGATTTTATCAATCGTGCTGACTGGAATAATATCTTCAATTAACGTTTCATCGTTACTTGGATGAATTAAAGCAAAACGAATATGTTCAGCGATTTGCTCAATGAGAAAGTTGTTTGCAGGTGTAGCTAAAATTTGCTTTGACAATAAATCATGAATTTGTGCAAAAGACCAAATTTGTTTTAAAGGCTGTTTTCTAAACCAATGATAAAATTCAGTAAACTCAATTTTAATCGTATCAGCCTGTGAAAATTCTTGATCTAAAAAGCCAAGTTGAGCTTCGATCAATTGTTCAATAAGTTGATTTTTCATTTTTTGAACTCAATTTGTCCATGTGTTTGATCAGACAATGGGTTTTGCAAAGGCTGTACTTTATTTAAAAAGCTTAAATAGTAATCCGCAACTCGTTCGGGTGCTTCAAGTAATGGCATGTGCCCAACACGTTGTAGGATAATTGGTGTTTCAGGGCGTTTTAATACCGATTTTAATTCATTTGCAACATCCGCATTTACAATCTGATCTTGTTCACCCCAAAGAATCATGGTGGGCGCTTCAATGTTTTTTAACATCGTAGTAAATGTTGAGGGGGTGTAGAGTCGATTGAGTGCGTCAATTTGATTGATGATTTTGGCTGTGTCTTGAGATTTAGCAATGAACAATTTTTCTTGTTCATCTTTAATCACACGCGCAGTAAAAGGGGGATTAAACATCACCTTTTTCATGACAAAATCCAAATCACCTTTTTGTGTGATTAATAATTGTTTGAGATAGATTGGATTTCTTAAATAATTGGTATTTGTTGATTTAAAAATACCCCCAGTACTCATTAAGAATAAGCTTTTCGTATCAAATGGATATTCTGATGCATAAAACATTGCAATGGTTCCCCCCAATGAATGTCCTGCAATATTTAAATTATCCTGGATATGTGCAGCTTCAATAAAGCGTCTAAGTTGCTCAGTTACATTCGGTACAGATAAATCAAAATTGGCTGGAACTTGGGTACTTCCTGCTGAAGGCAAGTCTGGAATAATCACATGGTAATATGGGGTCAATGACTGCGCAATATCATTCCATGTATCACGGCTGCTGGCTAAACCATGAATCAGTAAAACTGTTGGCTTATCTTTAGAACCACCTTCACTATAAGACCAAATAACATCACCCACACGCAATGTTTTAGACGTTAATCCTGCCCAAGCACGTTCTTCTTGTACAATTTTTAAATAATCCACATATTCTGGTGTGCCAGCAGCTGCATTGTTGTGACTACCTAAAAACAATACACCGATCGCAGTCAAACTTAACAATATGCTGTTTAAAAAATGAAGAATTTTTTTATGGGCCAGTTCAGACATGCAGAGGGTTCCGAGTAAAAGACTAGGCATTATATAAAGTAAAAATATTATTCATGATCATAATTTTTTCAACATTTGCCGAGAAAGTCTTATTTGTAAGTTTTTTGCCATAGTTTCAGTGTCCAACTCAACTAATATAGAGATTATTTTGTATTTTAGTTAAATAATTTTAATTAAACTGTGAATTATGTCTATGTATTTTTGAAATTCAGCCCCATATCCCCTACATAACAAAAATTGTAACAGAGTTTATTTTTAGTCAGTGACTTTCACATTTTGCGGCATTAAAATAATCACACTCTCCACACAATGGAACAAAGGACATGCTAACTGCTCAAGAAGCTTTAGAACGATTAAAACAGGGTAATGAACGTTTTGCACATGGTGAAACCAATCTGACTAAATTTTTGACGCATCAGCAACGATCTGAAATGATGGACAGCCAAGAACCATTTGCAATTATTTTAGGTTGTTCAGACTCTCGTGTTCCAGCAGAAATGGTTTTTGACCAAGGTTTCGGTGATTTATTTGTGATTCGTGTTGCAGGTAATATTGTCGCACCATCGCAGGTGGGTAGTGTGGAATTTGCCGCAGATAGTTTTGGCTGTCCATTGGTTGTTGTTTTAGGGCATAGCCATTGTGGTGCGATTCATTCAACAATTGAAGCGCTGAAGAATCCAAATACACCACCTTCTGCAAATCTTATGTCAATTGTAAATCGTGTTCGTCCCTCAGTTGAAATTCTAATGCAAACTGAATTGAAAGATGACTTAGAAAAACTATCAATGCATGCCGTGAAATCAAATGTTTTTGCTTCAGTCAATCAATTACGCCATGGTTCAGCCGTATTAGAAAACTTAATTGCCAAAGGTAAATTAAAAGTCGTTGGTGCTGAATATTCATTGGAAACGGGTGAAGTTTCCTTCTACGATTTTTAATGCTTTAAATTTCCATCATAAAAAAAATCCCACTTTGATGTGGGATTTTTTTATCGGTATAGACTCTTAGAATCTATAACCAATTTTTAAACCATAAGCGATTGCAGTATTGTCTTTAAACTCTGCAACATAACTATCGCCACCTGCTTGAGCACCAGTTTGAGCTTTAGCATCACCTAACCAGAAGTATTTAACACCACCAGCGATGAACGTTGCAGGGGTAGGGCTATATTGAACACCTAAGCCTACATTCCAATAACCTTCAGTTGGACCTAAAGTTGAAACAGGGTTGCCCGCACCAGAGTCCCAGCCTACTGAAACGTTACCTGCCCATAGGTCATTAATTTTACGCCCAACACCTGCAGTTACACTATATTGATCATCAGAATATTCAACAAGGTTAAATCCATTTGGACGGTTAACTAAACCACCAATAGTTTGAGAAACTTTACCAAATTTTAACGGTTGGATTGAAAAGTCTTTCCAATTTACCCAACGAAGGTTTGCAAAAGCAACCGTATTTGCCATGATTCCAGTTTGTAAATCGATGTTAACAGACTGTGGCGTTGTAATTGTCGTTTTACCATTGGCGGCAGCAATTGCTTTTGCTGCAGCTGCGCCAGGCTCACCAAGTAACGTTAATGCACCAAGTGTAGGAATCGATTCATTGATATTCACATCATGATCGATTTCAGAGCGATAAGTTATTGATGCTTTTAATGCGATATCTGGAATCTGATATGCAGCACCTGCTAACCAACCCACACCGCCAGTTTCTTTAATGCTTGCATCATAGCCGTTATATAAACTATATGCTTGACCACGCAGGCTAACATTTCCTTTAATGGTTTGGTAAACACCACCACCGTAGAAGTTTAAGTTTGCAATGGGTTGAAAACCAAAAATCATTGAAATGTTTTGGGTGTCTACTTCAACTTTGGTGTTACCTTTACCTAGTGTGTCGTTAGCGGCTTTAATGCCTTGATCAACTCTACCTGTAACAACATTTTTTACTGCAGCATCAACACCCGCTTTATATGTAGCGTCACTACCATATCTAGCTAATGATTTTCCAAATTGTTCTTGACCCGCTGGCGTGGTTAAGTCAACACCTTGACCTTGTAGGAATCCACCAACACGTTGTTGTGCAGTCAGTGCATTAAATGTGGAGTCGATTGTACTGTTACGAAGAGCAGTTAATCTTTCTGGAGGTAATACCGTATCGTGATCAGTTGAAACAAAAGCATTTTGACCTGAATATGCTGCATCTGCGCCAAATGGTTGGTCATATAAAAGACCAAATGAAACTTGATCTGTTAATTGTAATTTAATCGCAGCAGATGGAAAATAATAATCATCTCCCATATCATTGATTTCACGATATGGTTTAGGCGTATCTCCGGCTTCCCGACCTTCAACAGTTGGGTCTAAAACTGAAATACCCGCTTCAAAATAATTATTAGGTTGAAGGAATGCCGAAATAGATTGGCCTGAGCGATCCATTGCTGCGGCAAAAACACCAGTCATTGGTAAACTTGCAGCAATTATCGCGATTGATAAATGTTTTAATTTCATTTTAATTTTTCCCTAATATAATAAAATGAATACTTTGAAGTACTTAAGTTTTGAATGAGAAATAATTTTGATACTTAAATATACAACTCAAAGTTACTTCTATTTACAAAATAACATATAAAAAATAAGAGTAAATACTCTAGAGGGTGAATTAGTGAAAAAAAAATGAACTATGTAGTTTAGTTTGCAGAGAGAGAATTTAGAAAAAAATATAAAGATGAGATTATTTATAGAGATATTGAAAAAATTCAAACTGAAGATAATAAAATATAGATATTTTAGTGATTGATGGCTTGCATAAAATATAACCAGTTGGTTAAAACAAAGCTGAGTTTATTTGGCCATAATAAGTGGTTCAATATTACATCTTTGTAAAGACAGAAAGTCACTTTTTATTCTTCTTCAATTGTGCGTCCTTATAGGATTCAAGTTTTTGATTTATCTATTCAAAAACGATAAAAATATTTTAAGTAAATTGGCTTTATCACAAAAAACACCTTTAAAAAGGGTATTATTTTTATAATAGGGAATTGATTTGATAGCGAGTATTGCGTCCACCACCTTCCAATTTGATTATACATCCTTTTTCTAACAGGTCGGATAAATGCCGAGTAGCTGTTGCTTTACTGACTTTAGCAACCTTTTGATATTGAGAGGCACTAATACCATGTTCAAAGCCATTTTCTCCACCATCTAATAAGCGATTCAATACCCTGCGTTGTCCTTCATGGAGATCTAAATTTGAATATTTATACCAAAACTGACTTTTAAATACAGTTCGATTAATTTGATTTAACGTCGTTTCGAGGCTGTCATTTAAGGTGTCTAAAAACCAGACAAGCCAATTAGTGATATTGGAATCATTTTTTTGGCTTTGCTCTATGATTTCATAGTAACTTTTACGTTTGTTTAATATAACAGGGGACATCGCATACAAGCGAATACTCTGCTGATCCATTTGTGCTAAGGCCAGGTCTGTCAGTGTACGGGTAATACGCCCGTTACCATCATCAAAAGGATGCAGTGTGATAAACCATAAGTGAGTAATACCCGCACGAAGTAGGGGATCAAGCAACGCATCGGTTAGACTAAGATTAAACCAATTTATAAAGGCTTCTAAACGTTCTTCAAGTCCTTCTCTAGGAGGTGCTTCAAAGTGAACTGTCGGATAATCCAATCGACCAGAAACAACCTGCATCGGTTCTGAACCTCTGAGTTGACCAATGCGTAAGCGCTGCATTGTCCAATCGGGATCATTAAAAAGCCATTGATGCCATTGCATCAGACGTTCAACAGTAAGTGGTTGTTTCACATTGTTCAGCGCATCAAGCATGATATTGGCCAAACCTTCAGATCTGTCCGAACTTGGATAAGGTTGGTCAAGCGTAACGCCTAGACGACGTGCAAGTGAGGAACGTAATGAATACACATTTAAGGTTTCATTTTCAATCGCGGATGATGCAACAAGATTGGCAAGTAGAGTATTTAAGGTGAATTGCTCTTTGGCTAAATCATGCTGACTTTGCCCAAGTAGAATTCCAATTTTTTGATGAATCTGTCTGGTTTTGGGTAAGATGATTTCATCTTCCCATGTGAAGTTTGTCCAGTTGTTGGTTTGCCAAATCCACTCTTGCATCTTAAATCTCCACTTAGAACTTTTCCAAGATGAGCTAAATATAGCATATATTCGGCTCACTATATGAGTTGAATAAGATGCTTAATTAGCTCGCTTATATCGATTTAGTCCATAACTATAATTTTGTATATTTAGGTTTTTTAATATTTGGGCGCAAGTAATCTAATCTTTAGCTTTTATCATCAGCCTTAAACATGATTAAAATTACCGTTCGAAAACTTTTGTAAGGCTTAATTTTATTGTCTTAATTTTGGTAAAGAGAATTTTTTTTATTCTTCTTTAATTGTGTGCCCTGCGGGACTTGAACCCACGTCTGTCGCTTAGGAGGCAACTGCTCTATCCAGTTAAGCTAAGGGCACAATAAGTAAATAATTTACCGTATATGCATATGAAAAAAAAGCTATTATCGAAATAATAGCTTTGGGTTAGATTTATTTTTCTTCAGTCTTTATTTCATTTGGATTTAAAATATCAAACAGGACTAACATCAGGGTAATCCATACAGGAATCATCAACACGGATTCTTTAAATCCTTGATCCCACATGATATATAAAACGATACCAATAAAAATAATTACAACGAAATTACTAACAGGTGCCCAAAGTGCAGGGTACTTGCTGGTTTGATTGGTCAAACGTAGAGCACGCTTAAACTTTAAATGGGTGAGTGTAATCATTAACCAGTTTAAAACTAAAGCGCCAACCACCACATACATCAAATGACTTAAAGCATCTTCTGGTAAATAATAATTTAAAGGTACACAACCTAAAATTAAAAATGCAGAAAGTAATACAGATGGAATTGGTACACCATGCTTATTGGTTTTGGTAAAAATTTTAGGTGCATTGCCTTGTTTTGCTAAACCATAAAGCATACGGCTATTGGCATACATCCCACTGTTATAAACAGATAATGCCGCAGTTAAGATAATAAAGTTAACCAGATGAGCTGCCCATGCAATCCCAATCATACTAAAGACCATCACGAATGGACTTTTATCTAAACCACCAAAATTCAACTGGTTCCAAGGCACCAAAGACAACAGAATGATCATCGAACCTACGTAAAAAATAAGGATACGTGGCACAACTTGATTAATCGCTTTAGGAATGGTTTTTTCTGGGTCTTTGGCTTCAGCCGCAGCCATACCAACTAATTCAATACCGCCAAAACCAAACATAAGGAAAGCCAGCATATAAAATAAGCCGTCAAATCCATTTGGGAAAAAGCCACCATGAGACCATAAGTTTGAAAAAGCAATCCCTGAACTTACATCTGCGGTCAGAACCAAATAAATACCAAATACAATCATTGCAACAATAGCAGTGACTTTAATGATGGATAACCAAAATTCGGATTCACCGTAAAATTTCACATTTCCTAAGTTGACCAGTGTAATCACAACGAAGAAAAACAGTACAGACACCCAGTTTGGAATTTCAGGCCACCAATAATTGATGTATTTGCCGACCGCAGTTAATTCTGTCATTGCAACTAGGATGTACAACATCCAATAGTTCCAACCAGTTAAAAAACCAGGAAATTTACCCCAATATTTATTGGCAAAATGGCTAAAAGAACCAGCTACGGGTTCATGTACTATCATTTCCCCAAGCTGACGCATAATTAAAAAAACGATCAAACCACCAATGGCATAACCCAAAATAATGGATGGCCCAGCTTTTTCGATCACATGTGCTGAACCTAAGAATAATCCTGTACCAATTGCACCGCCCATGGCAATCAATTGGATATGACGATTCTTAAGCCCACGCTGTAATTGTGTAGACTCGTTGCTCAATGTGTACAACTCTATTTATGCGAATTTAATTATTGTAATAGATTGGTTACTTTTAGCCTAGTATGCGATAGATGTATGGAAAGGAACTGTGAAGTCAAAAAATAATATATTTAATTTTTTTATTCATTTTCAATGAAATAAGATTAATTTTAAATTTTCAAAGCAAACTGAATCTGTTTAATATTTAAGCTTTATGACAAGATTTATTTAATACTTAAGTCAATCCGTCAGTATTTTACTCAAAAAAAGGGTAGTATAAAACTGAATGAAGATTCATTATTTGAGACAACAAAGAGAATTGAAAGGAATACGATAAAATGAGCGCTGCACCACAAATCAAAATCCCAGCAACGTATATGCGTGGTGGTACCAGTAAAGGTGTCTTCTTTAAACTCGATGATTTGCCTGAACGTGCACAAATAGCGGGGCAAGCCCGTGATCAGTTATTACTCCGTGTGATTGGTAGTCCAGATCCGTATGGAAAACAGATTGATGGGATGGGCGGGGCGACTTCAAGTACCAGTAAAACAGTTATTTTAGCCAAGAGTTCACAACCAAATCATGATGTTGACTATCTGTTTGGGCAAGTGTCTATCGATAAAGCATTTGTAGATTGGAGCGGCAACTGCGGTAATTTAAGTGCTGCTGTCGGTTCATTTGCAATCAGTAATGGTTTGGTTGCAGCTGATCGGATTCCAGAAAATGGTATTTGTACAGTTCGTATTTGGCAAGCCAATATTCATAAAACAATTATTGCCCATGTGCCTATTACTCAGGGACAAGTTCAAGAAACGGGTGATTTTGAATTGGATGGTGTCACTTTTCCAGCAGCAGAAGTTCAAATTGAATTTTTAGATCCTGCCGATGACGGGGAAGATGGTGGAGCAATGTTCCCAACAGGAAATGTTGTAGACAGCTTAGAGGTTCCTGAAATTGGTACATTTCAAGCAACATTGATCAATGCCGGTATTCCTACAATTTTCTTAAATGCCGAAGAGATTGGATACAACGGAACTGAATTACAAGACGATATCAACAGTGATATAGCTGCATTAGCGCGTTTTGAAAAAATCCGTGCTTATGGTGCGGTAAAAATGGGTTTAATCCAAGACATTAGTGAAGCGGTTAATCGTCAACATACTCCGAAAGTGGCATTTGTATCGCAACCTAAAAGCTATACCGCGTCTAGTGGTAAACAGGTGGGTGAAACCGATACAGATTTATTGGTGCGCGCGTTATCGATGGGTAAATTACATCATGCCATGATGGGAACAGCTGCGGTCGCGATTGGTACAGCGGCAGCAATTCCAAATACTTTGGTGAATTTGGCTGCTGGAGGTGGTGAACGTGAGGCGGTACGCTTTGGTCATCCATCTGGAACACTTCGCGTGGGTGCACAAGCTTTAAATGAAAAAGGACAATGGGTTGTTAAGAAAGCCATCATGAGTCGTAGTGCGCGTGTATTGATGGAGGGCTGGGTTCGAGTGCCAGCAGATAGTTTTTAATCTTTTTGATGTGCTTTCAAATAGCATTTGAGAGATTTGATCGTTGAAATTTTAATAACCTTGCATTCGCAAGGTTTATTTTTTTTGTGATTTATATCAATAAAAGTACTAATTTTGTATTGTGTATGGCAAAATAGTTACAGTATTTTATCATACTTACTTTATGTGATAGCAATTCTGATGATTTGCTGTTGTAAAAAATTAATACATTAAATGCTAATTTCAATAGATTAAAAATTTATTGGCTTCGAGGTGGCGTATGGAACAAGAGTCTAAAAAACTACGAGATAGCCTTGAAGACATCAAAGTTTTTGAATATTTAAAAGATATTGACAAATTGCATCTGGTTTCTTTTATTTCACAAATTCCTTTACCCATCGCTTTATTTGATCAGGAAGCGCGGTTTTTAGGGGTAAATCAAAAATTTGCTGATATTTATGAAAGTGACGCGCTTTACTTGTTTGATAAGTTACTGAATACATTTTCGACTGTTGTTTATGCTCATTTCACTGAAGCAATGCGTTATTTCTCAAAAAATAAAAATTATTTTGAGCAAGAATTTTATGTCAAAGGAAAATTTTATCTTTCATATTTTAAAGCAATACGTAATCAATATGATGAGATTGAAACAGTTGTAGTTGTTTGCTCGGATATAACGCGTTTGAAGCGCCGTGAAAATGTACTTTTGCAAAATAATAAAAAATTGCATGACCATCTCTATTTAGATTTTGTCACAGGTTTACAGAACGCTTTTGCTTTTGAGCATTATTTAAATAAAATCTGGCAAAACAGTTGTGACTCGCATTTGTCATTTCTTAAAATTGATTTAGATAACTTTAAGCGATTTAATCAACTCAATAGCTATACTGCAGGTGATGAGGTCTTAATACAACTCGGTTCTGTATTAAATGAAGCGATTGCGCAAACTGAAGAAGCTGAAATTTTTCGTTTAAATTCAGCAAGTTTTGTTATTGTGATTGAACATCTTACTGAGTGGGCAGTGGTCACACTTGCAGAACGACTTAAATTTGCAGTCACCAATGAAAAGATATTGTTTGGTAGTAATAATGAATATCTTACTGCATCTATAGGAATCTATCATTTAGATCCACACCATAAGCCGACTGAGGTGGATGTCTTACAAAAATTAGAGTTTGCAGTACGTTCTGCCAAAGAAAAGGGGCGAAACTCACTGTTTCTATTAAAAAATGAATTATAAATGCTTTGCACTTATTCAAATGATTGCATTGGAATTAAAGGATGAGAATTATAGTGACTCATAGTAGAATGTTCTGACTCACCAAATTTACCAATTTATCTAAAACTGCTGATTTTAGTTTTAGCGATTCGTACAAACCGAGGCAGATGTGACTTCTATTCCCAATGTAAATGCAGAAATTTTAAAACGAGCGCAAGTGCAAATTCAGCAAGATTTACAAGCTGCTTTAGATGCTTTTTCATTGCCAGAACCATTAAAATCTGCAGTGCATCATACAGTGATGTTAGGTGGAAAACGAGTTAGACCGGCTTTAAGTTATGCAACTGCACATTTAAAACAAAATAATCCGAATTTTGCAGCTGTGCGTAGAGCTGCGGTTGCGATTGAGTTTATTCATTGCTATTCATTGGCACATGATGACTTGCCATGTATGGACAATGACTTGTTACGTCGCGGACAGCCAACTTGTCATGTGGTTTTTGGTGAAGATACAGCGCTATTAGCTGGTGATATTTTGCAATCGATGGCATTTGAGGTATTAGGAAGCCGTCTATTTGATCAAGGTCAAGCTGTTGAACAGGGCATTATTCTTAAACAAATGCAAATCTTAGCCACAGCAAGTTCAAAAATGGTATGTGGTCAGGTTTTGGATTTACAGGCTGAAGGCAAACATGTTGATCAAGCACAGTTAGAAAATATCCATCGCAATAAAACAGGGGCTTTAATCCAAGCTGCAATTATGCTGTCTGCTGTGACAATTTTTTCAGGTACAGATCAAGCCATTCCACAATTGCGTCAATATGGTCAAGCGATTGGTTTAGCATTTCAAGTACAAGATGATATTTTAGATGTGGTGTCTGACACTGAATCTTTGGGCAAAACTGCAGGCAAAGATCAACAAGTAGATAAGTCGACCTATCCTGCCTTAATGGGCTTAGAAAATGCCAAAATTTATGCGCTACAATTACATGACCAGGCATTTAAAGCTTTAGCGTATTTTGGCGAGGATGCACAGGAATTGAATCAAATTTCGCAATTTTTGTTGGCAAGAAAAAGCTAATTTAATTGAGATCAAATATTTTTTCCATGATGGATGTCACTGAGTCAATTTCTGCTTCAGGGATATAAATTTCAACATCACTGGAATTATTCCATCTGAACGAATTAACCAACAGCTTTAGGGTTAATCGTCCGTTCTCAAATGAATATTCGATGTCTCTGGTTTCAAATCCATATATTTGATCAGTATACTCAATGTAAATACTGCTTGGACACGCTAGTTCATCCCGACATAGGGTTATATATCTCGGGGCATCCTCGAACCAAAACGTAATAGAGCAAAGCCCATCATCTTCAAAGTCTTCATCTATCTGTATTTTATGTAATTTCATTTTAATATCGATCTTTAAATCTCGAATGCAGATGCAAAGAGAGGATTTTAAGTAACGCGAAATTTAACTATAGATAACGAAAAAATATGGATCAATTGTTCAACCTTAAAACTTAAGCGACATTTTTCACGATAAAAAATAGGCAACCGATGGGTTGCCTATTTTTTGAATGAATTTTAAGTTGCTAAATTAATTTCTACCCATCACACCACGGATGGTGTTCATAATATCTGCTGGGAGTACAACAGTTTTGGCATTATTCGATTTGGCCATGTCTTGCATTGCTTTGACATATTGCTCACCGAGTAAGTAAGCAACAGGAATTTCTTTATCACCTACAGCAGAAGTCACCATTTCAATAGCACGCTGTGAAGATTCAGCCAATACAACCTGAGCTTCAGCATCACGACGAGAGGCCTCTAAACGTCCATCTGCTTCTAAAATCGCCGCTTGTTTTTCACCATCTGCTTTGGTCACTGTTGCACGACGTTGACGTTCTGCAGCAGCTTGGGCTTCCATCGCTGATTGCATCGTGTGCGATGGTTGAATATCTTGAATTTCCACAGTTTTTAGTGTGATACCCCAGTCTGAGATATCATCAGAGATCGCTGCTTTTAATTTTGCTTTGATATGATCACGTGATGACAATGCATCATCTAGATCCATTTCACCAACGATTGAACGGAGTGAAGTTTGCACCAAGTTTTGAATTGCCCAAGTGTAGTTTTCAATACCATACACGGCTTTTTCTGGTGTGGTTAAATTGATATAAGCCACAGCATTCATTACTAATACCGCGTTATCACGGGTGATGACTTCTTGTGATGGGATATCTAGAACAATATCTTTGGTGGTGACTTTGTAAGCCACTTCATCCACATACGGAATGACGAAGTTTAAACCCGGACTAAGTGTGGTGTGATATTTACCTAAGCGTTGTACGATCCATTTATAACCCTGAGGAACAATACGCACGCCTTTGAAAATGGTCACAGCGACAAATAGAAATAAGACTAAAACAACAATAGAACCAAAACCCATTTAATTTTCCTCTTTATTCTTCATTATTAAGATGATGAATGTAGTTTTACCACTAAATCATTACCTAAAATATCAGTTACTCGTACACGGTCACCTACTTGTACAGGCGATAAAGTACGGCAATTCCATTCATCAGAACCCAAAACAGGCATTGGAAAACGAACACGAATTTGATCATGGCTAAGCCCAGTTTGAATGACCATACCCGTTTGACCAATGGTTGCTTCACGAGAAAGCCCAGCTTTGGTTTTATCTACAGATAGAGGTTTAATGAATTTAAACCAAGCCACAGTGCAAATGATGGATAAGATAATCCAGCATACGACTTGCAGGGTGAAACTCATACTTGGGAATAACCACAACAAAATACTGACCACAACTGCAGCAATACCAAACCATAAAGCAGCAAACGCTGGTAATACAAGTTCGGATAGGATCAGCAATATGCCAAGTACAAACCAATGCCACGGTTCAAAAATAAAGTTCATACATCTACTCTAGTGATTATCATTGATATAGATGACGGATCATCTATATCAATGTAGCAGATCATTTTAGTGCTGCATATAAAAACGTGATTATTCTTGTTTTTAATGATGATTGATTATCTGAACGCTATTGCGGTATTAGAATTTTGCCCGAGGCGCAGGTTTTAAAGCAGCAGGTGATTTTTTAAAGTTAGTGATTGCAGTTTGAATGGCGATGATTTTGCCTTGAGCTGCTTTTTCACCTTCTAAAATTGCTTGGTTACTGGACTTAAGATCAAGGGTACCTAAGTGTCCAACTTTAGGTTGAATCACGATATTAGCCTGAGCTAACTCATTGTTAATACTTTGTTGCCCCATGATGTTAATGGTTTGGTCCAATAAGCCCCACATATTCATAGGTTGGCTACCACTTGGACGTGCAGAAATATCGACCGCAATCACGATATCTGCACCCATATCACGTGCAGTCTGAACCGGAATTGGGCTAACTAAACCGCCATCAACATATTTTGTATTACCAATGGTTGCCGGCACAAAAACATTGGGGATACTACAAGAAGCGCGAACTGCTTGCCCTGCATTACCTTTAATAAATTCTGCTTTTTTACCATTGTCTAAACGTGTGGCAACTGCTGCAAAACGGATTGGAAATTGCTCAATCGGTTTATTCGCAACATTGCGATTGACATAATCTTGTAGTTTTTGACCAAGAACAATACCTTGGCTATTTAAAGTCAAATCACGCAAATCAGATTCTTTCAATTGCTGTGCGATCTGCTGCATTTGATAAGGTGTTTTACCACTGGCATAGATACTGCCGACAAAACTTCCTGCACTGGTTCCAGTCACAATTTTAGGTTTGATCCCATGAGATTCTAAAACCTTGAGCACACCAATATGGGCGAAACCTTTTGCACCACCGCCACCTAAAGCAATGGCAATAACAGGCTCACGTGCTTTAATCGCAGTGGTCTGAGTTGGAGTTTTGGTTGTTTTGTCACAGCCAACAAGGGCTAGACCCAATAAGCCTATAAAACCAAGTTGTTTAAAACGCATGGGGTATTACTTTTGATCAAAATATATGTTGCACATCTGAACAGATTGTCTCTATTTTTTCTAGCCATTTTTCAATAGTTTTTGTAAAGGAATCGATAATAATTTAGGTCGTTTAGGTGAAAAGTTACCTTTAAAACGCGATAAAATTTCTGCTAAATCTTGCTCATAATCTCCTGTGGGTTGTAATGTACCTAAACAGTGAATTCGCTTTTTCTCGTAATCGAGTGAAAAAATTGCAATCGGGATATTGGCACCCATTGCAATGTGATAAAAACCACTTTTAATTTTTTCAGCTTTTTTTCGTGTACCTTCAGGTGCAATGGCAATCCAAATTTTATCTTGTTGTTGTATAACTTTAACAATCTGTTGGGTGAGTCCATGCGGTGAATCACGCTGTACGGGAATGACACCAATCCACTCAAAAAGTGCTTTGAGTGGTGGCTTAAACAGGCTATCTTTTCCAAAAATTGTGACTTTAACACCAATACCTAACATGGCGAGGAAAGCATATAGACCATCATAATTCGAGGTGTGTGGTGCAATAAATACCACGGCTTTAGGTAAGTTGGGAAATTCACCCTCAAATCCCCAGCCTTGAACTAAGTAAAGGTTATTAAAGATATTACGGCTGATGCTGGTACCACGTTGGGGTACTTGATCTGGTATGATCGGAAAGTTTTGTGACATTGTATTTTTATATGACTGCTCTTGTATTGATTTTAGTTTTTTGCTTAATAGTGACTATCTGCAAAATGTAAATATTACAAAATTTGTAGATTAAAGCAATACACACAAGATCAAGTTAGGCCCATTTATATTGACATCGTTCGAGTTTAGATTGCATGCGACATACTTATTTGTTGTTATTTTCACTGTATTGGGCGCAGGGTTTACCTGTAGGTTTTATGACCCATGCCTTACCAGTGATTTTACGCTCACAAGGCGTGTCTTTGGCGCATATCGGCGGCTTTGGATTACTCATGGCGCCTTGGGCAATTAAAATTTTATGGGCGCCTTTTGTGGACAGTTTTGGACATGGTTCCAAAGGGCATTATCGAAGTTGGATTATTCCAACCCAAGTTTTAACCATTGCTATCCTGACCATTTTATCTTTTTTACCAATTCAATCCCTGAATGAACCGATCTATTTATTATTGTTTTTTATGGCTTTGCTCTGTATGAACTGTATTGGTGCAACCCAAGATATTGCAACGGATGGCTTAGCCGTTAGTATTTTAAAAGGGGATCAGCAACATATTGGGAATATGATTCAAGTCATTGGCTCTCGTTTAGGATTTATTATTGGGGGCGGGGCAATCCTATGGGCAATGGACTGGTTAAGCTGGCAAAGTACGTTTTTGATTTTGGCAGGAATTGTGGCTTTAAATACAATTCCTATTTGGTTTTATCAAGAACCTAAGCACTTGAAAAAGACTGCTTTAGCACATTTACAGGATGATGTTGCACAGCACTTTATTAAGAAATTTAAAACCTATTTAACTTATTTCTTTGTCAATAAAAAACTAAGAGCATGGTTCTTTGTGCTTTGTACCATCAAAATAACGGATGGCTTTACAGGTCCAATTACCAAACCTTTGTTGGTTGATCTACAGTTGAGTCTTTCTCAAATCGGCATTTATATCACTATGGTGGGGGCATTTTCTGCACTATTGGGTGCAGGCTTGGCCAGTTTAATGCTAAAAAAACTAAAGCGTCACCAAGCTTTAATCCTGTTTTCTATTTTGAAATTGATCAGTTTAGCAGGGTTCGTGTGGTTAGCAGCTCAATATGAACAATCGCACTTTGTAGCACCGTGGTTAATTTATTTGATTAATGCTTTAGAAGATCTTTTTGCTGCAATGCTTTTAGTCATAATCTTAACTTTAGTGATGCAATATAGTCGTCAAGAACATGCAGGTACAGATTTCACTTTTCAGGTCTCTATTATGGCAACAGTCAGTGGGTTGTTATATACATTAAGCGGCATGATTGGCGATCAATTGGGATATTTAAATTACTTAAGTTTGATTTTGGTGATTGGTATTTTTTGTCTCATCCCGATTATATATTGGATTAAAAAGATACGTTATTCATAATATTATGAACTTAAATTTTTATAATAAGTATTTAGTATTCAATGCGATGATTAGTCGTTTTTTGATTGAATTAAATAGATTGAATAATTTTTCTTAGGCATCATTAAGTCAATAATATATTATAAAAACGTAAAATAAATTGTGTGGTTGGTGGAATTTAATTTATATATAAATATCTTTGATTTAATGTGATTTTACCTTTATTTTTTAATTAAATATTGATGTGTTTTACATTGAGTGGAAAATAAAAAATTACTTTTTCGTCATTTTTAAATGTGTAGAAATCAATTCGTGTATTATCCCATTTATTGGATTTAAAGTAATTTCAGTTCCCAATAATTAACTCAAAAAATTGCTGTGGATCGATTAAGCAGGATTAAAATCTACAAGCTATAAAATAATACTAACTTTTTTTATAGTTTTTTTATTTGATTTTAAATTTCTCAGATTATGAGAAATATTAAGGTAATTACAAATAGGATCAGTGGCGCAATATGCTTGGGAAAGTGCTTTTTAAGTTCAGTTTAAGCTTCATTTTTTAACTTAACACTATTGAAAAGAGTATTGCCAAAGTAATGTCTAACTTAATACAGCGTATAAAACGACGTGAAGTCTCAATTTCCCTAACTGCTTTTAATTTTATTGTCGCAGTGTGGTTAGGCTTGTGTCTGAATTTTAGTTTTTTAAATAAAGTCCAGTCTCTAACGCCTTATCAGGGGGTTAAAGCACAGCTGTTTCTGATCGCGACAGGTTTTGTGCTGGTTGCTTTATATAATCTGTTATTACAAATTTTAGACTGGAAATGGACAGCAAAATTTTTTGCAATTGTCTTGGTCTTCATTGGTGGATTTAGTGCTTATTTTGTCAATTCATTGGGCGTAGTGATTTCGCCTGATCAAATTCAAAATATGGTACAAACAGATCCTAGTGAAGTGTCAGACTTACTTTCTTTGCAATTTTTTATTTGGACACTGGGATTTGTTGTTTTACCCATCATCATTATTCTTTGGGTAAGAATTAAACCAGAAAAAATTGGCAAAATACTGTTATTTAAAAGCCTAAATATTGCAGGCTCTTTCGCTGTAATTGCTGCATTATTATTTGTTTTCTATGTGGATTATGCCGCTATATTTCGTGAGCATCGTGATTTAAAAGGCATGATTTCTCCGCAAAATGCTGTGGCTTCAACACTTTCTTATTTTCATAAAAAAGCACCGAAAAAAAATCTACCTTTGATTCGTTATGGTGAAGATGCACATTTAGTCGAGGATGTTGCTTTACAGCATAAACCTAAATTGATGGTTTTGGTGGTCGGTGAAACCGCACGTGCGGAAAGTTTTTCTTTAAATGGTTATGCAAAGAATACCAATCCTGAATTGTCTAAGCAGGCGGGCTTAATTAATTTTTCTCAAGTCAGTTCTTGCGGTACAGCAACTGCAGTTTCAGTGCCTTGTATGTTCTCAGGTATGCCGCGTAAAGATTATGATGAGCAACTTGCCAGTCATCGAGAAGGTTTACTGGATATTGCACAACGTGCAGGTTATAAGGTGACGTGGATTGATAATAATTCAGGATGCAAGGGCACTTGTGATCGTGTTGAGAAATTTGTTATCCCTCAAGATTTAGAGAAAAAATGGTGTCAAGGTGGCGAATGTCAAGATGGTATTTTGGTAGACAGCTTAAACCTGTATTTAAGCCAATTGCCAAAAGATGACAAGCAAGCACATTTGATTGTATTACATCAAATGGGAAGTCATGGACCTGCTTATTATAAACGTGCACCAAATGATTTTAAAAAATTCAAACCGACTTGTGAAACCAATGCGATACAAGGTTGTTCATCGACTGAATTGATTAATACTTATGATAATTCGATTGTCTATACAGATCATATTCTAAATCAATTGATTGAAACTTTAAAACAGCAAGAAAACTATCGCACAGGTTTTTGGTATTTATCTGACCATGGTGAGTCTACAGGTGAACGTGGTATGTATTTACATGGTGCACCTTATGCGATTGCGCCTACTCAACAAACCCATGTACCTATGGTGATGTGGTTTTCAGATGCATGGAAATCTGTAGCAGCAAAACAAATCAATTGTTTAAATCAACAAAAACAGGCAACATTGAGTCAAGATAATTTATTTCCAAGTCTTTTGAGTTTGTTAAATGTCCAGACTCAAGTCATAGATCAAAAAAATAATATGTTGCACCAGTGTGCTGTACAAAGCTGATTGAAAGGATATAAACCATGACCAAAATTTTGATGATAGAAGATGATTTTATGATTGCAGAATCATCTAAAACATTATTGAAATATCAAGGCTTTGATGTGGAATGGGTGAATAATGGCTTAGATGGTCTCAAGCTTATTTCTGAGAAACAATTTGATTTGGTCTTACTTGATTTAGGCTTGCCCATGATGGATGGGATGCAGGTCTTAAAGCAAATCCGTCAACGTTCTAGTTTACCTGTACTGATTATTTCAGCACGTGATCAATTACAAAATCGTGTTGAAGGTTTAAATCAAGGCGCAGATGATTATTTGATTAAACCTTATGAGTTCGATGAACTGGTGGCTCGTATCCATGCGTTATTACGTCGTACAGGTGATACAGCGAAAGAAGTAACTGGAAGTGCTTCAAATCTGCTAAAAAATGGTGAAATTGTTTTAGATGTTGAACAGCATATTGCAACACTAAAAGGTGAAACGGTGGAGCTTTCAAATCGTGAATGGGCAATTCTCATTCCGTTAATGACCCATCCCAATAAAATATTTTCTAAATCTAATTTAGAAGATAAATTGTATGCTTTTGATAGTGAAATCAACAGTAATACAATTGAAGTCTATGTGCATCATATCCGATCGAAATTGGGTAAAGATATTATTCGTACAATTCGTGGGTTAGGTTATCGTTTGGGGCAACCACAAAAAGCGGAATGATATGGAAACTGCATTTTCCTTAAGAAAGCGTTTAATTCGTTATACCTCTATTTTTAGTATTTTACTTGGTTGCGTGTTGGTTTTTTCCGCTTATAAAATTTCTTTAGAAGAGATCAACGAAATTTTAGATGCTCAGATGGTCTATCTTGCAGAGCGTGTGGAGTTAAATCCAAGGCCCATTCAAAGTCATTTTGATATACACAAACGCTATCATGAAGAAGATTTATTTATAGATGTTTGGGCATATGCTGATCCAAGTCAAACACAAAATACGCAACATCATGTCATTGTTGAACCTAAACAAAAGGCTGGTTTTTATAGCCAAGATACAACGCATGGTACTTGGATTACTTATATCTTACCCACAGCTAATTATCAGATTCAAATCAGCCAGCAAGAAAAAGTCAGAGAGCATTTGGCTTTAGAGCTTGCAGGCAGTATGTTTCTTCCATATTTACTGATCATTCCATTTGCTTTGTTGGGCTTGGTTTATATTATTCGTCGCAGTTTGAAACCGCTTGAAGACTTTAAATCCGAACTGGCAAAACGTGATTCAAATTCATTGGTGGCAATTCAAAATGCTCACTATCCAGAAGAATTACTGCCGACGATCCATGAAATGAATCATTTGTTTGAGCGAATTTCTGTTGCTCAACAAGAACAGCGCCAATTTGTGGCAGACGCTGCACATGAGTTACGTACACCCATCACCGCATTGAATCTACAAACGAAAATTTTGATGAGCCAGTTTCCTGAAGAGGAAAATCTAAAAAATTTAAGCAAAGGTTTGGCTCGGATGCAACATTTGGTCACGCAATTGCTTGCTTTGGCAAAGCAAGATTCCTCATTGAGTCATGAAGTTCAAGTGACTCAATTTAAGCTAAATGATGTGGCACTCAATTGTGTAGAACAGTTGATGAATCTCGCAATGGAAAAAGATATCGATCTTGGCTTTGTACGTAATGAAACAGTGATTTTAAAAAGTGTAGAACATAGTCTGCATTCAATCATTTTTAATTTAATTGATAACGCAATAAAATATACACCTGTTTCAGGCATGATTAATATTTCTGTGTTTGAAGATATTCATGATTCTGCATATGTTTTGATTGAGGACAGTGGTTTAGGAATTGAACCAGAGATGTACGATAAAGTATTAAAACGTTTTTATCGCGTACATCATCACTTGGAAGTGGGCAGTGGTTTGGGATTGTCAATCGTGGATAAAGCCATTCAACATTTAGGTGGTGAATTGTCTTTATCCCGTAGTGAGGAGTTGGGCGGACTCAGTGTCTTGGTCAAAATCCCGATTCAGTATGAGATCAAAACTGAGAAGTAAAATGATTGGAAAATAAATGATCCCATTTCTACATTAATGGAAGTGGTTCATTTTTCTTCATATATTGGAAAAATTCTAAACATTTTTGCATCCTACGACCATCACTGCCAAGTTTACCCAAATTAAAGTTTGCGACCCAGTTGAGTTTATTTCCTATACGGCAAATTTCGTTGTATTTTGATTTACTTGGATAAATTTCTCCAATAAAAATATCGCAAGCTTGAGCAAGCTCATCATCATTAAAACGGAATGACGTTGAGAAAATAAAACATAACCAATCTCTAATTTGACAGGTTTCTAAGTCCAGTACTTCCCCAGGATCAGTTTCAAAGTCAATAAAAGTAAATGCTTTGTCCTTATTGACTAAAATATTTCGTGCAAAGGCTTCACTCAAATAACTGTCTTTGTGATGGACAGCTTGAATTGCAAAGATTGCTTCACGATAAAACTCTAGTTTTTTTGCCGTATTTCCTTCCATTTGTGCCAATGCTTGATCGAGTTGCATCACATCTTCACCATGATCAGCAGCATCTTCAATCAATAGACCTTGTGAACAATTGGCTAAAATTTGTGGCGTTGGAATACCTAATGAGTTTAATTCTGTCAGACGATGAACTTCACAATAAATCGATTTGCTTCCACCATAATTTGGAATAGGTGTTAGCGCTTCAATATTCAGTATACGTGCAACCCATTTTAATGGGACATAAATCCAAGCCGAGTGGCGTTCAGAGGCTTTTTTAAGCCACACTTTGCCATCATCCAATTGATAAGACTGAATATTTTGGTCTTGAATTTTAAGTGAGTTGCGGAGAAATTTAGAAAAATTACTCATATTTTGCACGTATAAGATTACTAAATTGGCTCAAGTATAAACAAAATATAATAATTTGTAAAAATTAAGATTGATTTAATAATTTAATATTTAAATTATGACAAAAATGTAATTCTTTGAGTGATAAATATAGCTTCGCCTCACTTCATTTAGCATTTTAGATTAGAATGAAAAGAGATGAATTGTTAAATAAACGAGAGTGATGACTAATGAGCTTTTAAATATATGATGTATTTTTAGAGTCGCATTTATAATAAAATAATGTTGTGCGATATATCGTTTAGAAATTTAGGATCGTTATCTGCTAAATTTTTTATAAAAGATACGATACATAATTAAATTAAAAGTAAAAATAATCCAGCCTGTCCAAAGGTTATGGCTAAGGAAATGTGCACCACGCATCATTTGCCCCCAACCTGTAATCAAACCAAGTGCTAGACCTAAGACTAAGAAAAGATAAGCAACTTTAGAATTTGATCGTCTAAATACAAAAAAACCTGTAAGCAGTGAAAAACCTGTACTGGCGTGGCCACCAGGAAAGCAACGTCCGTTGCTTGCTGAAAAATCCCAAACATAGCCTAAAGCAGTTTGTTCAGTCATAGACCAAGGGCAGGCATGGGCTGAGTGGGATTTTAAAATGCCAATCAGTGCAGTGGATAAAACACTGACAATAAATAAATAGCCCAATTGCCATTGATACGCTTTTAATTTCGCAACTTTAAAAGATGCAATCCATGAAATGAATACCGCAATATAAAAGGCAATGACAATATGTTTAAGCAGTTTGTGATTAATTTCAATGAGAAACCAATTGTTTTTGAGTGGGAAATGACCAGTACTATCTATCCAAGGTTGGATAAAATACATATCGATTGCACCACCAACAGGAAATACAAAGAACAGTATTAAAAATAGTATTCCAAGCAATAAACTATTTTTTAGGAAAAATTTATTTGAGTCGGAATACGGCATGAGATGAGTCACTCAATTTAATCATTTTAATCTGCGCTTATTAGAAAAAAATAACCTTAAATTAGACTTAATTATTAAATAATGAGTAGTATTATGATTAAGTGGCAATATAAAAATTAAAATATCTATGATTATTTCAAGATCAATGTTTTGAATATTTATTTTAAGGACTAACTATTATATTTTAAAATTGTATTGCGAAAATTATTTTATTGTCATTTCGATACAATAAAAAAGCGGCTGAAAAGCCGCTTTTTTATAGCGTAAAAATGTATAAAATTAAAACATGGTATTAGAAATGATTAAAACATTGCATCTTCAGAATTTGCAGAAATTTTATGAATGGATAAATCCGCACCACGAAACTCTTCTTCTTGTGTTAAACGAATACCCATAGTGGCTTTAAGTATGCCGTATACGGCAAACCCACCTGCTAAGGCCAGTAAAATGGCAAGTGAGGTACCAATAAGCTGAGACATCAAGGATACTCCGCCGATTCCCCCCAACCACTGCTGACCAAATATGCCCACAGCAATACCACCAAATGCACCACAAACACCATGTAATGGCCAAACCCCAAGTACATCATCAATCTTGAGTTTATTTTGTGTGTATGTGAACAGTTTAACAAACAGAAAACCTGCACAGATACCAATAAATAAAGCGCCAATTGGGTGAACAACATCAGAACCTGCACAGATTGCCACTAAGCCTGCTAAGGGGCCATTATGTAAAAAGCCAGGATCTTCTTTTCCAAAGAAATTTGCAGAAAGCGTGCCGCCTACCATTGCCATGAGTGAGTTCATTGCAACTAAACCTGAGATTGCATCTAAGCGTTGAGCACTCATGACATTAAAGCCAAACCAGCCAACAATTAAGATCCAAGAACCGAGCGCTAAGAAAGGAATAGAAGAGGGTGGATGCGCACTAACGCGACCATCTTTTTTATAGCGCCCATGACGTGCACCGAGTAGTAAAACTGCTGCAAGCGCAATCCAGCCACCCATCGCATGGACAACAACAGAGCCAGCAAAATCATGGAAGCTTGCACCAAATGTATCCGCTAACCACTTTTGCAGGCCGAGATTACCATTCCACGCGATCCCTTCAAAAAAAGGATAAACCAGTGCCACTATAAATAAAGTTGCAATAGCTTGAGAACGCATTTTGGCACGTTCTGCAATGCCGCCAGAAACAATGGCGGGAATTGCTGCAGCAAAGGTCAAAAGGAAAAAACAACGCATCAAATTGTAGCCATGCTCAGTTGAAAGCGTAGCGCCTGTATGGAAAAAGTGTTGTCCATAGGCAATATAATAACCAACAAAGAAGTAGGCGATTGCTGAGATTGAAAAATCAGTAATGATTTTACTGAGTGCATTGACTTGATTTTTATGGCGAACTGTTCCCAGCTCTAAAAAAGCAAAGCCAGCATGCATAGCGAGTACAAGCACTGCGCCAAGCAAGAGAAAGAGTAGATCAACGTTTTGCATATACGATTCTTTTTGGTGCTATTTGTCACAAATTGGTTCAAGTATAACCAACGATTTGAATCCGTGAAGCGTTTGGCTGTATGAAAAAATAGATCAACAATTTCAAAATATTATTAAGACTCGATATAAAGCAAAAGTATGCACTATATTGGAATTTATGCACTAACTTGATGCAATAAGATATTCTGGTTTATTTTTAAGGTACTGATAATTATTGATTTTTATTTGTTGTGTTTCACCTTAAACCCAGACAGTCAAATTTTAATCTAAAAATAAACCGATAAAATGTTTTAACTAAAATTAAAAAATAACTTAATGATCAATTTTTGGAAACACCCAGATTGCAAACTTGATTTTTGTATTCGAAACGGTTTCTTTGAAATTTTTGACCGTTCCATCTATACACAGCAAAGCATTTAGTTGAGTCATTGATGGCAATATCTGGCCAACCATGTTTTCCTAAAGTAGATAGAAATTCAGGCGTCCCATGACTGTTAAATATTCTCACCCATTGTTTATTGGTCTGTTGGGTAACAATATAAAATCCAATTCCTGTGTTTGCGTAGCAACCGACACCACCATCGACTATAACGGCATCAGGACGACCATCTTTATTGAGGTCACCATAATAGGAGATATTGCCAAGGCTACAGCGGCTTTCCCAGCCAAGATTGGTTTTTTGAAACTTTGCGCTTTTAAAAATTTGTATTGCCGTTTCCTCAGGCACTTGCGGAGCCGCAGCATAATTAAGCGAGGCCAAAAATAGTAATAGAACACCACTGCTGAATATTATTATATTTTTCATCATCATATCGATTATTTTGTGATTGAATTAACATTATTTTAAAAATATGTATTTTTATCAAGCTTTTGTTGTCATGCTATTGTATTCATCTTCTGGTTTAAGCCGTATCTTAGGGCTATTTCACTTATATCATTATAAATTTCAAATGGTTGGTGTATTATTGTGTGATTTAATGAGTTGTAAATAAATGTTTAATATAAAATCAATTTGCGATTAAACGATCAATGAAGTGTATAAAAATGATGATGTCTAAAACATATTCCAATTTTTTAGTGTATTTAATAGTGCTCTTTGGTTTCTGTCTATTTGCTGAATCAGTGAGTGCGCAATCCAACCAATATAAAATCTATAAATCTAAACTGTTACAGTGTGGAGAAGCAACTTTTCAAGTTATTTCACAATGTTATAATTCTAACGAAGGTGCAGAGTCAGGTAGTGCGGGTCCTTTTCGAGCATTATGTTTATCCAGTCAATTAGCGGTAAACTGGAAAGGTCAGCAAAAGATACTGAATTTTCCAATGGCAACAGCACAGCAGAAGAAAATATTAGCAAGTAAAGGTTATGCTTTAAAACCTCAGATCAAAGTAGGGGATTGGTCACCACAAAGTTTAGCTTGTGGTCAAGCGGCTGGTATTGCGGGGCATTTTGTGGTGGTCAATCAGGCAACCACCAACGATATTAATCAAGAATATCACGGCAAAGGTTCATTGAGTGATGAACCCATTTTGCTGAATTTAAATGGGACTTTTACCAGTGAAACACTTAAAGCAAAAATCTATGCTTTATTAAAGCAAGACCAAGTGAAGATTTCTAAAGTCATTGGTGCAAATGCAATTTTTGCGGATGAAAAATAGATTTAACAAAGATAAATCCGTTTAATTTTGTCATCTGTTAAGAAAAAGGCAGATGCAGCACAGGTTTCTTCGAGGACATTGACTGAAACACCATCACCTTTAAACTTTAAATAATATTTAGGGTCAATCTGTTCGTTAGCAATAATATCGCCATTTTCTCCAAAGCGATATTCTTCATCGACATAGATATTTGTTTTAGGTGCGACTTCGAACTTAGCAAAAATATTTAAATCATCATCTTCTTCATTATTTTGATAGTAATAAACTTTATCACTGTCCGAAATACGGAATTCAAATAGATATTTCATGCCTTTTTTATTGGGATTCTTTAAGACTTGGAACGCATCTAGTTTTCCATCTCCATCAAAATCGATGAGTAATGGCTTTTTGAGATATGTCGTATCGACTAAATAACCTTGAGGGAGCTGTGTTGGATTATTGACGAGGTGGTCTGGCTCTGGCTGAGCAGGAATCACAATAGGTTCTGCTTTGGTTTGAACATGTTGTGGCGTTTCTTGTTTGGTTGGCTTGCTTTCTGATGAGGTGCTGGGTTTCTCATGACATCCCACGAGAAAAATAAGGGTGATGCATAATAAAATTTTGTTTTTCATAGAATATGAATCATTCAATAATTTTGAATCTTGAAGATTCTATCTTAAAAATTGATTTTTTGATGCTCAATGTCCTAAATTGGATATATAGTCATGTGTTTTATCACGTGCCAGTTTGCTGTCCATACTAATTCATCACCACAATGGGGAATATTTTGAACACATCAAATTCTGATCAAGCTTTATCTGTCGTGATTACAGGAGGTACACGTGGAATTGGTTTTGCTTTGGCAGAAGCTTTTTTAAAGTTAGGTTGGTCTGTGATGATTTCGGCACGAAATGTAGCGCAGTTAAATCAAGTTGTTGCAGATTTTGCGCAACGCTATGCACCGAATAAAATTTATGGGGTGACTTGTGATGTGGCTCAATATGAAGATTTACAAAATTTATGGAAAGAAGCAGTTTTAAAGTTTGGTCAGGTCAATGTTTGGATTAACAATGCTGGTACCTGTAATGCAGCAAGGGCATTTACCGAGATTGCTAGCTCAGACTTAGAAAGTGTAATCAAAACCAATGTGCTTGGAACAATGTTGGGTTCGCAAGTGGCTTTAAAAGGAATGATGCAGCAAGGTTTTGGGCAAATTTTTAATATGGAAGGTTGGGGCAGTCGTGGCGAGTGGAGTGCGGGGATGACTCCTTATGCAACCAGTAAACGAGCAGTTGCTTATCTGAATCATGCTTTAAATAAAGAAACCAAGAATAGTGATATTTTGATTGGAACGCTCAGCCCTGGAATGGTGGCAACAGATTTATTGATTTCTTCTTGGCAACAAGGTGAAGTTAAAAACTGGCATAAAATGAAATGGTTATTTATGTTTGTGATTGACCCACCTGAGCAAGTGTGTGGTTATTTGGCGCAACGAATTAGCAAGAATAAGAAGAGCAATGCGCGTATTGTCTGGATGACACCATGGCGTTTGTTACTTCGATTTTTCCAACCTTATTATTGGAAAAGAAATCCTGTACAGGGGACAGCTTTGGATCAGCTTAAGGAATAGTGATTCTACTGTTATGCATTATTGCAATGATATTTAAAGAGCAGACCTCTCCCTAACCCTCTCCTGAAAGGAGAGGGAACTTCATTGTGTATCAAATAACTATTAAATTCTCAAAGAGTGTTTCTTCCACATTTTGGGAAAGATTGAGGTGGTGGAGTTTATGCAAATATTTTAGTTGCCTCTCTATTTAATCCTATGTTGAAAGGAGAGAGAAACCTATTGTGTATCAAATAACGATAAAATTAGTAATGGAAGTCCCCTCTCCCCGTGGGAGAGGGTTAGGGAGAGGGAGAATAAAATGAAGCTAAACCCCAAATTATTAGAATACGCTAAATCTATGCGACACGATGCCACAGATGCCGAACATCTTATGTGGCAATTTTTACGAGCTCAACGGTTTATGAGTTTAAAGTTCCGTCGTCAACATGTGATTGAGCCTTATATTGTTGATTTTTACTGTCATGAATTGGACTTAGTGGTTGAGTTGGATGGTGGTCAACATAATACAGATGTGGGCGTAGCTTATGATAATGGAAGAACTCAGTTTTTAGAGGTTTTGGGGCTTAAAGTTATTCGTTATTGGAATGATGATGTGTTGAATCGGAGTGAGGTAGTATTGGAAGATTTGTGGAATATCTGTATTGAATTGAAAGACACCTCTCCCTAACCCTCTTCTGGAAGGAGAGGAAACTCCATTGCGTATCAAATAACTATTAAATTCTCAAAGAGTGTTCTTTTCACATTTTGGGGAAGATTGAGGTTGTGGAATGTTAGGCACACATTTTTAGTTGCCTCTCCCTAACCCTCTCCTGAAAGGAGAGGGAACTCCATTGCGTATCAAATAACTATTAAATTCTCAAAGAGTGTTCCTTCCACATTTTGGGGAGGATTGAGGTTTTGGAATTTATGCAAATATTTTTAGTCATTTCTCTTTAGTCCTCTCTCAGGAGGTGAGAGAAACCTATTGTGTATCAAATAACTATTCAATTAGTAACGAAAGTCACCTCTCCCCGTGGGAGAGGGCTAGGGTGAGGGTAATTCTTGAAAAATTAGAGTGTATCAATTTGCTTCATTTTGCGAACTAATCTTTAAGTTAAATGGATATGCAATTGTTTAATGCTGTACGGAAAAACATCATCAATCGAGTATTTCTAAATCACCTTTCATTATGAGCAAAATAAACTCTTCAAAATTATTACAAACCTTATTATGCGTATTACAAATTTCATAAATGCCGAATTCATTGCCATATTCATCTAGTTTTACTGCATATGCAGTCATCCAGAGTAAGAATTCAGAGAATACAAAACAATTTGCATGAGGAAAGTTTTCAATCCCTTTTAAATCTTTTACAGGTCTAAATTCAGCTAAAGAAAAGAAAGAATAGCCCTCATCACCAAAATTGGCTTCACCTGTACCATTGAAAAAAATAAAATATTCTTTAAAAATTTGTGGAAGTCTAACTCCGTATTTTTGTTCAAATTTTAACGTTTCTAACAATGTAGTCGGTTGATTGATACGTATATTTTGATTGATGAAATGTTGTTTTAATTTTTGAATAACCATAATTATTTTACTCAAAAAAAGAAGGAAGCTTAATTAAGCTTCCTTCTTTAGAGGCAAAATTGCAAGCTTAGCTTAAAGCGCTGCAATCTGTTCCATATTGGCTTTAATCTTGGCTAACTGATCTACAAATTCAGCAAGTTTAACTTTTTCACCTTCAACAACAGCAGCAGGTGCTTTAGCCACAAAGCCCTCATTTGCAAGTTTAGAAGCAATTTGGTCATGCTGTTTTTGAACTTTGTCTAAGTCTTTTTGCAAACGAGCAAGTTCTGCTTTCGGATCAATCAAACCTTTCATTGGAACAAATACAGACACATGACCAACGACAGAAGATGAAGACAACGGCGGTTGCTCAGCATCTGCTAAGAAGGTAATGCTTTCAACTTTAGCCAAAGCCTTAAAAAGTGGTTCAATACGTGCAATTTGTGCTTTTTCAGCATCAGTGGCGTTTTGAAGCAATACAGGTAATAAACGTGCATTACCTAAGCCCATTTCGCCACGAATATTACGTACAGCGCCAATCAAGCCTTGTAGCCCAAGCATATCTGCTTCAGCCTGATCATTGATACGTTCAGGATTTGGAACAGGATATGGCGCAAGCATGATGGTTTCACCACCAATACCAATCATTGGTGCAAGGGTCTGCCAAATTTCTTCAGTTAAGAATGGCATGATTGGATGCGCAAGACGTAAAGATGCTTCCATTACAGAAAGAAGGACACGACGAACTTCCGCTTTACGCTCAGTTGATACGTTTTCATCATTCAGTACTGGTTTGGTCAGTTCTACATACCAGTCACAGTATTCATTCCAGATGAACTCATAAATCGCTTGAGCAGCCAAATCTAAACGGTAGGTTGCAAACGCTTGTTGAACGGCAGCTTCCGCTTTTTGTAAACGGCTGACAATCCACTGTTCAGGAAGTTCCCAAAGATCTTGACGGATTTCTTGACCAATTGGCTGTTGTTCACAGTTCATCATCACGAAACGGGTTGCGTTCCAGATTTTGTTGGCAAAGTTACGATAGCCTTCAACACGTTTCATATCGAACTTAATGTCACGGCCTGTATTGGCAAGTGCACAGAAAGTAAAACGAACCGCATCTGTACCGTAAGCTTGAATACCTTCAGGAAATTCTTTACGCGTAGATTTCTCAATTTTTGGTGCATCTTTAGGGTTCATTAAACCAGTGGTACGTTTTTGTACTAAGGTTTCAAGATCTACACCATCAATCAAATCTAATGGGTCGAGTACGTTGCCTTTAGATTTAGACATTTTTTGACCTTCACCGTCACGAACCAAACCATGTACATACACAGTTTTAAATGGAACTTGCGGTGTGCCATCTTCATTTTTCATGAAGTGCATGGTCATCATGATCATTCGGGCAACCCAGAAGAAAATAATGTCAAAACCTGTAACCAATACATCCGTTGGGTGGAATGTATTTAAGAAATAGTTTTCTTTATCTTTTGCTTCATCACCGGTCCAACCCAGTGTAGAGAATGTCCAAAGACCTGAAGAGAACCATGTATCCAGTACATCTTCATCTTGGTTTAATTCAATATCAGCAGCGATATTGTTTTTTTCACGAACTTCTTCTTCAGAACGACCAACATAAATGTTGCCTTCTGCATCGTACCAAGCTGGGATACGGTGACCCCACCACAATTGACGAGAAATACACCAGTCTTGAATGTTGTTCATCCAAGCCATATACATATTGCTGTATTGTTCAGGCACAAACTTAATATCGCCGTCTTTTACTGCTTTGATTGCAGGCTCTGCAAGAGGCGCAATTTTAACATACCATTGGTCGGTCAATAATGGTTCAATGATCACACCTGAACGGTCACCACGTGGTGGTTTCAGTGTATACGGTTGAATTTGGTCTAACCAACCTTCAGCTTCAGCTTGTGCAACCAATTTTTTACGTGCAGCAAAGCGCTCTAAACCAATATAATCAGCTGGTGCTGGGATGGTTTTAGAAATCGCTTCACCAGCTTTTGCGATAAACTCAAAATCAGCTAAAACTTCGGCATTTTTGTTGAAAATGTTGATGATTGCGAGTTCACAACGTTTGCCCACTTCATAGTCATTGAAGTCATGTGCAGGGGTGATTTTTACACAACCTGTACCGAATTCTTTATCGACATATTCATCTTTAACAATCGCAACCGCACGACCTGTAATCGGCAGGATAATATTTTTACCAACAAGGTGTGCATAACGTTCGTCATCTGGAGCAACTGCAACAGCAGTATCACCCAGTAATGTTTCTGGACGGGTTGTTGCAACCACTAAATAATCGTGACCGTCTTGAGTACGTAGAGACTTATCTTCAAAGAAGTATTTGAAGTGCCACAATGAACCTTGTTCTTCTTTATCTGATTCAACTTCTAGGTCTGAAAGTGCAGTTTGTAGTTTAGGGTCCCAGTTTACCAAGCGTTTGCCACGGTAAATCAAACCTTGTTCATGCAGTTTTACAAATACTTCTTTAACAGCATTTGAAAGGCCATCATCCATGGTGAAACGTTCACGTGACCAATCTACAGATGAGCCAAGGCGACGAATTTGACGGGTAATTGTACCGCCAGATTGTTCTTTCCATTCCCAAATTTTGTCGATGAACTTTTCACGTCCTAAGTCATGACGACTAATGTCTTGAGCTGCCAATTGACGCTCAACCACCATTTGCGTTGCAATACCCGCATGGTCAGTACCTGGTTGCCATAAAGTATTTTTACCAGACATACGATTGTAACGTGTCAAGGCATCCATGATGGCATTGTTAAAACCATGACCCATGTGCAAGCTACCCGTGACGTTCGGTGGCGGAATCATGATACAGAATGAATCGCCTTTACGAGACGGTTGGAAATAACCTTTCTCTTCCCAAGTCTTGTACCATTTTTTCTCGATCTCGGTAGGATCGTAGGTTGTAGCAATATTTTGCGCTGAATCAGTCATAGTAAAAACAGATCAAAAGTAAGTAAAAAATTGCATTCATTGTAGCAAATATTCATTAGGAATGTTGATTCCTGTTATGGCATATTTATCTTGAATTAAATGCAGCAATCAAAACATGAGAATACAAGATGCATTTGTTGTTTTTATCGATCTTAAATATGACAAATGTTGGATATTGTGGGGTTTTAACTGGGTCATATTTACAAATACGTGTTTTAGGTATTTGATTTATTGAAAGTATTTGTGATTGATATTCAACAAATAGCAGTAGTTAAAGACAATGCAAGATATTTCAAGTTTTGCTAAGATCAAAATTGAATAGGACAAAACAACAAAAGGACACATAACAATGCAGTATAAAATCGATTTATTGATTAAACAGCAGACGTACCAAGAGTTAAAAAGCATTACCCAAAGTTTGAATCATGGCGAAAAAAGAGATCTGGCAAAACAATTAGGTAATGTCTTTACGGAAATGTCATGCCAAGTGCTGGATCAGGTTTTTGGAACCTTACTTGATGAACAACGTAAAAATGATGCACTAGATGCGACAGGGAAGAAAAAGCTCAAAGAAGCTGAACAGATTTTTGATCAGATTGAAGGGGCATTAAAAAAATATATGCCGTGGTCAATTTCCTTTTTTAGTAATGATCGTCTAAAGCCTGTGGCAAACCATATTCTTAAAAAGTTTGAAGATTCAGATGCAACTGAAGTGGTGATGTATTACCAATTAGACCGTAGCTTAGGGCAAGAAGCGACTAGCAATATTCAAAAGGTCATTCAAGGGGATACCAGTGCTTTGCCTGTGACACTAAAAAATTTGGTTAAAATTATTGACCTCGGTGTATCAGAATTTATCCGTGACCCTAAGACTTTGTTAAAATTTAACTTTGTGGTCGATAAAACCTTAAATGGTGTGATTAATATGATCACCAGTACTGGCTATAAACGCTTAGAAAAAGTTGGCGATGAATACAATCCTCGCAATGTAGAAAAGGCGCAACATTATGCAGAACATTTTAAAAAGTTTTTAGTTGAAGGTTAGTTTTTAAAAGCAAATCACTTGATTGATTTGGTGGGTCACGTGGTCTAATATTTATTCACCATATTCAAGAGCATAATAAAATGGAAAGCTTAGAAGGAAAGGTGGTTTGGATTACAGGCGCATCTTCAGGGATTGGTAAAGCCTTGGCTGCTGAATGTGCTTTACAAGGTGCACAAGTGGTTTTAAGTGCAAGACGTTTAGAAGAACTTGAAAAAGTTCGTATAAGTCTTCTTAACCCAGATCATCATATTTCTGTGGCAATGGATATTACCGATGAAGCACAAGTACGCCATGCATATGAACAAGTCTTAGATGAGAAAGGGCGTATTGATTGGTTGATCAACAATGCGGGTTTAAGCCAAAGGGCACTGATTGCTGATACCACAATGCAAACTGAACGTGCGATTATGGAAATTGATTACTTCTCTCAAGTGTTTTTGACCAAATTGGTTTTACCAACCTTTTTAGCTCAAAAATCTGGGCGAATTGCGTATATTTCTAGCGTTGCGGGCTTATTGGGGACGCAATATCGGGCATCTTACTCTGCAGCAAAAGCAGCGATTCATATGTGGGCAAACAGTTTACGCGCAGAAGTGGCACAAGATGGTGTTAATGTTTCTGTTATTTTCCCTGGTTTTGTAAAAACCAATGTATCTTTCAATGCCTTAAATGGTGCAGGAAAAGCACAGGCACATCAGGATGAAGCCATTGAAAATGGATTAGAAGCTGATGATTTTGCGCAGAAAACAGTTTCCGCTTTATTAAAGGGTCAAGAATATATTGTCGTGGGTGGGCGTAAAGAAAAATTGGGTGTGTTGGTTTCTCGTCTATCACCATCGACACTTTATAAAATGATTCGCAAGATGAAAGTAAAGTGATTGAAAATTCATAAATTTTGCTTGTATTGATAAGGCGTTTATACATTGTCTAAGCGCTTTTTCTTAATATGTTCCGTCTTTATAAGCACAAAAAAAGATGTTAAATCTAATGAAAATAATTTTTAAAGCCATCAGTCTACAATTCATATTGATCAGTGCCGTTTATGCAAATATTTGTGATGATACTCAAGTTGTTGCGCAAATATTGAAGCAGGCTAAAATTGTAAAGCTTGAACAGTCTTTAATCGACTGTAAACTCGATCCTGTTGATAATTCAAATATGATCATGGCCTATGCCCAATGGATTCCTGTAAAAGGACACCCAGAAGAAGGGAATTATGCTTTAGACTTATTTAAGTTTAATCCAAAAAATTTAAAGGTGATTTATCACTATGCTGTTGCAGAACGCATGGTTTCGGATGCAATTAGCTTAAATTCAATTGAGCTGGATACAGCAAATTATAAAGTCACTGATTCAAATCGAGCTTTGGGTCTAAGATTAAATTACTCAGGTCACTCACAGCCCTTTCCTTTTTCTATGCAACTTTTAAATTTATATGACCTTAAAAATAAACAACAAATTCTGGACAGCTTGATTGTGACACGTAATCGGGCAGAAATAGATATGAATTGTAATGCAGATATTGAAGAACGCGCTTCTACCTTAGTCATGCGGTCAACCCAAACCAAGAAATATACGGATATTTTGGTCAATAGCAAAATTAAACGCTACCAGACGCAAGTGATAAACGAGGATTGCCAAGAAGTTAATCATCACTCATCGCAACAACGGTTTGTTTTAAAATTTGATGGGAAAAAATATCAATTTCCTAAAAGTTTTAAAGATGAATATCAGTACCGATAGGCAATATAAGCAGTTGGATAGTAATGCTGAATATTAAACATTCATCTTCTCGTTCGCGAGTAAAAATAGCAGTGAGCTAAAAGATGAATGCTTTTAAAATAACAGGATATTTGAAAGGGTAAAAATCGAATGCTTAATGTATTCTATTGAAGTAGTTTAATAATAATTCAGCATTTTTGCCTCTTAATTGCCATGACATACAGCGCACTCCACCACCCATATGGCACACCTGTGCAGAGTGAATTGGAATGACTGTTCGTTTGGTTAGAAGACGAATTTGCTGTAATGCCAGTGCATCTTGTTTAATACCAAATTGCGGAAAATAAATACGCTCAGGCGTAACCAGCATATTGGTATATAAACCACAAGCAGAACCAAATTTTTCATCATAGATCTCACTACCATCATAAGGTGTGGTGATTTCATGAATTTTGATATTTGGAATACCGCGTTTTAAATCAATTTTTAACTGTTTTGCATAGTCGGGATCTTCAGGATAGGAGTTAATCACTAAAGTGTTCTGATCTATAAAGCTCACCACGCCATCCGCATGTTCTAAACCACCTTGTTCATCCGCTTCAATAAATGCAATATGTTTAGCACCTGTCAAACGGATCAGTTGTGCTCTTGCTTGGGTTTCGGTTAAATGATTGTCAGCTAAGAACTTGGTGCTTAACACCACATTGCCATAGCCATCTTCAACCCAATTACCACCATCATTGAGCAGTTGGGTCTGGGTAAATTTTAAGCCAGCCTTTTGGCTATAGGCTTTAAAGTCTGCTTGAACATCATCAGAAATAGCTTGAGCTTTTTTGGTTCCACCTTGTCCTGCAGCGGTATATCGAAAAAGAACAGGTTGATTGGGATTGGCACTACTAAAATCACGCATCCAAATATCTTGCATAAGTGCGATGGTGACATGCTGTTTACCCAATGCTTTGACATAATCAGGGTAAAGTTGTTGATCGGTTAAGATCATCACATTGTCACCATTTTGGATAATTTTCTTTGCATAATCGACGTGGAAATCAAAGATATCATCGATTTTTTCTGCATAGTACTTATCCTGACTTTGTGGCGAAGCCAATACAATCAATTCTGCATTTATTGTGAATGGAAGCATAGACAGTAATCCGATACTTATTTTAAGTGCTAAAGCTTTCATGATGTCTAACCTGTTCATGAAGTTAAGATTCTTTCATTTTTGTTATGGTCAAGGTATTCCCAGATCTTTACATCACCAGAATACAAAACCAGACAGTCCAACAGCGATTATGTATTCTGATGAAAAAATCATGATGATTATTTAAAAAAGAGGAGTGAGATTAAGTTGCTGTTCCATAGGCAAAGACTTCAACCATTCCACCTTGCATACCGAGTTCAGTGGTACTTAAACGTAAGCCCATAATATGCGTTGCTCCAATATTTTCAGCTTCCTGTTTTAATCTAACAATTGCTTCTCGACGTGCGCGATCGACGACACTCTCATAGGTGGTTAAACGACCACCAAAGAAGTTCTGAATTTGCGCGATAATATATTTAAAGTAATCATGTGAAATCACCACATTACTACTGATGAGTTGCCCATGCTTTTCAGAGACTTTGAACTTATTGGTATCAATCCGAATATGAGCAAGCCGCTGTTCATTGTCGGCCAATTCTTTTAAATGCTTTTGTTCGATAAAACGTCCAAACCCCCAGCCAATAAAAAACAGAACCAGTGTGAGCCCAATTTTAAAAATTAAACCATCCATCTGTTTCGCCTATTTTGAAAATGGGTCAGGAAGTTGTGTTGTGGTCGGTTCAACAATGACCGCAGTACCATAGACAAAAAGTTCTGAAGCACCTTGCGCAATATTAGACGTAGAAAAACGGATACCGACAATTGCATTGGCACCTAAAACACGTGCTTTTTCAATCATACGATTCATGGCTTCTTGACGTGATTCTTCTAATAATTCGGTATAGCCTTTGAGTTCACCACCGACAATATTTTTTAGACCAGCCATAAAGTCACGTCCGACATGTTTACTGCGGACCGTGCTTCCATAAACGACATCAAGCTGTTGCTTTATGACATGTGCTGGAACAGTTTCTAAATTACTGAGTTTCATTTTAAATATTCATTGATGATGTCTTGCTTTAAACATAGGAAATTATCCATCAAAAAGCAATAAAAAAAGCCCACCGAAGTGAGCTTTGATCATCAAACTGAGATTAACTGACTTTTTTATCTTTTGAATGATATTTCAATTCAGATGAAGAGGCCGGTTGTGCAATTTGATCCGCAGTGTTGGCTTTTAGACCACCACCAAGGGTTTTATAAACTTCTACCTGATTGTTTAAGTTTGCTTGCTCTAATAGCAATAAACCTTGTTCAGCAGAGTAAGAAGTACGTTGAGCATCTAAAACAGTTAAGTAACTATCAATACCTGCACGGAAGCGGGCATTTGAAAGTTTATACGTAGTATTGGTTGCATCAACTAAACGTTTTTGAGCAGAAAGACGATCACCAATATTTTGGCGAGTCGCTAATGCATCATTGACTTCACGGAAAGCAGATTGAATTGATTTTTCATAGTCAGATAATGCAATTTGTTGATCTGTTTCTGAAATCTTAATGTTCGCTTTACGTGTGCCCCAATCCCATAACGGAATATCAAGACTAGGACCTAAAGACCAAACGAAAGCACCTGATTTAAATAAATCACTTAAATCAGTAGATGCATAACCTGCAGTACCCGTCAAACTGATGGTTGGGAATAAGCGTGCTTTCGCAGCACCGATATTCGCACCAGCAGCAGAAAGTTGGTATTCAGCCGCTTTGACGTCTGGACGGTTGTTCAGCAAGTCACTTGGTAAACCAGAAGCGAACGCAGCATTTGAGGTAATACGCGTTACACGTTGTGTTGGCAATAAGTTGTCTGGAACTGATTGTCCAACAAGCAGATTTAGCAAGTTCTGAGCTTGTGCAATTTGAGTCTTATAATTGGCAACATCATTACGTGCGGTTTCAACAGAAATCTGAGCCTGACGAACAGGCACTTCACTGTCGATACCGACATCAAAACGTTTTTTGTTGAGGTTATAAGAGTCAAGCTGCGCTTTTAATGTTTGGTCAGCGAGCTTAAGTTGTGCGCTGGCAAAAGAGTAATTTAACCAAGCTTGTGCAACTTGACTAATTAAGCTGATTTGCGTTGCATCACGCGCACTTGCAGTCGATAAATAAGTATCAAGCGCATTGTCTTTTAAACTTTTTACCCGACCCCAGAAGTCTAACTCATAAGCAGTTACACCAAGACCCACATTATAACGTGTTTGAGCACCTACACCTTGATCCTGACGTAACAGACCACCACTTGCACCAATCGTTGGTAACTGATTGTTTTCAGTGATTTGATAGGCTTGTTGAGCACGTTGAATGTTCAATGTTGCTGTACGTAAATCACGGTTATTGGCTAAAGCAAGATCAAGCACTTGAAGTAAGCGTTGATCTGCAAAAAACTCTTTATAACCTTGTTCAGCAATAGATGTACCACCGTTATTTTGAATATAACCTGTTGGTATGTTCGCTTGAGCTACGGGTTCTGGGCCACGCATGCTTTGACAAGCTGTCAAAGCAAGCGCAAGTGCAGATACCGCAATGCTACGACCTGAAATAGACCATACTTTTTGCATCACGATTTATGCTCCTGAATATTTTGATTTTTAGGTTTGTACTTAAAGATACTACGAATCCATACGAAGAACACAGGAATAAAGAAGATACCTAAAAGTGTTGAGCTAATTACACCACCTAATACACCATAACCGACTGAGTGTTGGCTACCGGCACCAGCACCGCTTGATAAAGCAAGTGGTAATACACCGAAACCGAACGCTAAGGTTGTCATGATAATTGGACGTAAACGCATTTTTGCAGCATGCAATGTCGCTTCAAACAATTCTTCACCTTGTTCTTGCAACTCTTTTGCAAACTCTACAATCAAAATCGCATTTTTTGCAGACAAACCGATGACTGCAACGATCGCGACTTGGAAGTAGATGTTAAATGATAAGTTAGGATCACCTTTGATGACCATGCCCAACCAGGTTAAAGTAAATGCACCAATAACACCTAAAGGTACGACTAGCAATACTGAAACAGGGATAGACCAACTTTCATATAAAGCTGAAAGGCAAAGGAATACAATAAGCAAAGAAAGAATCAAAAGCGGAACAGTTTGACTACCAGATTCACGTTCTTCTAAAGACAGACCCGTCCATTCATAGTCGAAACCTGTTAAGCCCATAGACGGTAACTTACCAATAATTTCTTCCATGGCAAGCATTGCATCTCCCGAACTTACGCCCGGCGCTGGTGTACCTTGAATGTTCGCAGAAGCTACACCGTTATAACGTTCGAGACGAGGTGAACCATAGGTCCATTGACCTGTTGCAAACGCAGAGAATGGAACCATGGTGCCACTATTGTTACGTACATACCATTTGTTTAAGTCTTCAGGCATCATACGAGCGTTTGATTCGCCTTGAACATAAACTTTTTTCACACGACCACGATCAACGAAGTCATTGATATAAGAACCACCCCACGCCATGCTCATGGTCGAATTAATATCCGCAATACTGACTCCCATTGCACCAGCTTGCGCTTGATCAATGTTGATTTGATATTGAGGGGTATCTTCTTGACCATTTGGACGAACACCTGCAAGACGTTTGTCTTGAGAAGCCATACCTAAAATAGCATTACGTGCAGCAATGAGTTTATCGTGACCTTGACCACTGGCATCTTTCAATTGGATGTCAAAACCTGATGAAACACCTAATTCAGGCATTGCAGGTAATTGCAATGGCATGATGTATGATGCATCTTTTACAATCATATTCAGTGCCATACCGCGTTGAATAATGGCGCCAATTTGTGATTCAGGTGTGGTACGTTCACTCCAGTCTTTCAATTTAATAAAAGCTAAACCAGCATTTTGCCCGACACCTGTAAATGAGAAACCAGAAACTGTAAAAATAGTATCTACATTTGCTTTTTCCTTATTTAAGAAGTAATCGGTCATGGTTGTGATGACTTTATCTGTTCGTTCAAGGCTGGCACTTGGTGGTAGCTGAACCAACGTCATAACTACGCCTTGGTCTTCTTCTGGTAAGAAAGAAGAGGGGAGCATTTTGTACAGTCCAACTAAGGCAACAATCACAGCAATATAGATCGCACCAGAGAATATCTTATGATGGGTCATACGATTGACACCACCTTGGTATTTCTCTGCTACTTTTTCAAAACTGCGGTTAAACCAACGGAAGAAACGCGCAAAAATGTTATTGCTTGGTTCTTGGTTTGGATCATGCTGTTTTAACAATGTTGCACAAAGAGCTGGGGTAAAAGTTAAAGCAACGATTAAAGACAAAACCATTGCTGTAACGAGTGTGATCGAGAACTGACGGTAAATTACCCCCGTAGTGCCACCAAAGAATGCCATTGGCACAAATACAGCAGTCAATACGCTGGTAATACCGACCAAAGCACCTGAAATTTGTTTCATCGATTTTTCAGTGGCTTCAACTGGACCGGCATGTTCTTCTTGCATTACCCGTTCGACGTTCTCAACCACAACGATGGCATCATCGACCAATAGACCAATCGCCAGTACCATGGCGAACATGGTTAAGGTATTGATCGAGAAGCCAAAAATATTAATAACTGCAAATGTCCCAAGTACAACTACAGGAACTGCCATTGTTGGGATAATCGTTGCACGCCAGTTCTGTAAGAACAAGAACATCACGAAGAATACAAGAACGATTGCTTCAATTAACGTATGTACCACACTTTCAATTGAAAGCTTAATAAACGGTGTGGTGTCATAAGCAATTTTATCTTTTAAGCCTTCAGGGTAGTTTTTACGCAATTCAGTGAGGCGTTTTTCTACAGCAGCGGCTGTATCAAGTGCATTGGCACCTGTTGCCAATTTAATTGCTACACCGCCCGCAGGGTTACCATTAAATTTAGAATCGAATTGATAACTGTCTGAACCTAATTCTACGCGTGCAACATCACCCAAACGAACTTGAGCACCAGAAGACGTATTTTTTAGGAAGATGTTTTTAAATTGTTCAGGTGTTTGCAACATGCTTTGCGCATTGACAGTCGCATTCAGGATTTGACCTTGTACAGCTGGAGCACCACCCAATTGACCTACAGCCACTTGTGAGTTTTGTGCACGAATGGCAGCAGCAATATCACTTGGTGTAACTTGCAAACTGGTCATTTTAGCTGGGTCTAGCCAGATACGCATTGCATATTGACCACCAAAGACTTGAATTTCACCTACGCCTGCAACACGACTCAGTGGTTCAGAAATATTTGAGTTTACATAGTCTTTAATGTCAGCGCCAGAAAGGCTGCCATCTGGCGAATAAAATGCAAGTACTTGCATAAAGCTCGCGCCAGATTTGGTCACTTTTACGCCTTGACGTTGTACATCTTCAGGTAAAAGTGCTGTCGCTGACTGTAATTTGTTCTGTACTTGAACCTGTGCAATGTCTGGATCAATACCTTGTTCAAAATTCAGGTTGATTGATGCCTGACCATTACCCGCACTGTTCGATGAGATATAGCGTAAACCATCTAGACCATTCATTTGTTGTTCAATGATCTGAGTTACGGTGTTCTCAACAGTTTGTGCAGAAGCACCAGGATAAGTCGCAGCAATTGTCACTACAGGAGGAGCAATTGTTGGATACTGAGCAACAGGCATTTTTGTTAGCGTCAGAATACCCGCCAACATAATTACCAGTGCAATCACCCACGCAAAAATGGGGCGATGAATAAAAAATTGAGCCATATTCGTCTACCCCTTATGCATTTGAAGTAGCTTTTTGTTCACTGGATTTATTTTGTTGAACAGGTTGTGCTGCTGTACCTGGTTTAGCACCTGCTTGTGGTGCAGCCGCTTGAGGCTGATAAGGTTTAGCAACCACAGCTTGTTCTGGTTTTACTTTGGCAATACCATCAACAATCACTTTATCGCCAGTATTTAGGCCTTGAGTGACGATCCAATCTTTACCTTGAACACCTACAGTTGTTACAGGACGGCTTTCAACTACACCTTTTGCATTTACAAGCATTGCGATTGCTTGGCCAGTTGGTGTGCGTGTAATTGCTGCTTGTGGAACTAAGTAAGCATTTGGAATTACGCCTTGTACGATCTGCGCATTGGCAAACATACCCGGCAATAATAAATGATTAGGATTTGAGAAGACTGCACGTAAAGTCACAGAACCTGTGCTTGGATCTACACTAGCATCAGAAAATGCAAGGTTTCCTTCCACACCGTAGTAGCTACCATCTTCAAGTTTTAAACGAACTTTGGTGTTGTTGCTACGATCAATACTACCTTGGCTTAACTGTTGACGTAGACGTAATAACTCAGCACTTGATTGGCTGATGTCTACATAAATTGGGTCAAGTTGCTGAATCGTAACCAAAGCATTGGCTTGGTTTGCAGTCACCAAAGCACCAGCAGTGACTGAAGAACGACCAGATTGACCTGAAATAGGTGAACGAACAGTCGAATAACCTAGGTCAATTTGCGCATTTTTAACAGCAGCATTTGACGCTGCAATATCTGCTTCAGCAAGTTTGATTTGTGCAAGCAAATCATCAAACTCTTGCTTAGAAACAGCATTGATGCCGACAAGTTGACGATAACGATTTGCTTTAACTTGCAAGGCATTTAAGTTTGCTTGCTGACGTACTAAAGCTGCTTTTGCACTGTCTAAGTTTGCACGATTGATACTCGAGTCAATCTCATAAAGAGGTTGACCTTCACGAACAAAACTACCTTCAGTAAACAAACGTTTTAAAATCACGCCATTTGTTTGTGGGCGAACATCAGAGATTTGATACGCTGAAGTACGACCAGAAAGTTCAACACTTTGTTCTACGCTTTGTGGCTGAGCAACAATGACACCAACTTCAGTCGGCGGCATTTTTTGGGCAGCACCACCAGCTTGTTGTGCTGATTTAGGATCTTTGCTGCAGCCTACAAGTGCAATACTTGTTGCGAGAGCACAAGCAGTAAGGGCAGGAGCCCAAAGCTTTGCCGACATCATTATTCCACCTCGTTTAGATTCTTATCTAAAAATAATTTGTTCTGTCTTAACGTTTCTCGTGACAGTATGAGCCATAAAATTGCAGCCCATATGACACCTATACCCCATCCAGTGAGTACATCAGTTGGGAAATGTGCCCCTAGATAAATTCTAGAGCCCCCCATGCTTAGAAACCATAAAAAGCCCCCCAAGCTAATCCATTTAACTTGGCGATGCTTTTGAAATATAAACATAATCGAACAGCATACAATCGCTGCATAAATACTGTGAGCACTAGGAAATGAAGCACCATAGGTTTGCACCATTTGGTAAATTTCATCGGGTCTAGGACGATTGACCAGATATTTGAGTATCCAACCAATTGCCGCAGCACCGAGCAGTCCAATACTAATCATCAGCACATTTGCATATTGTTTTAGACGTATGAAATATAAATTACATAGCCCTGCAATCACGATCATTGACGGTAAGCCGCCCAGATAGGATAGGGTGAGTGCTAGACCATTTAAGACCTCTAAACGGTGTGAACTCATCCATACAACGCTTGAAAAATCAAACTGTTGTATCTGGTTAATGTTTAAACCAACACTCCCAATAAGTAAACCTATACAGCCAATAAGGAGCAATACGTAAGGCATAAGTTAACCTAGAGTATATAAATTGCGTACGTTAAGTTTATTTAATCAACCGAAGTGTACTAGCCAGTACACTTTTTTTCAAGTGAGTAAATTTAGGTAATTTATACTAATTTCTTTTTGTGAAATATTTAACAATTTGCACAAAAAATAACAAAAATCCTAGTGATTTAGTTTGCTTTGTGAGTTTGCCTCATCTTCAAGTTGTAAGGGTTGTTTTGGCGGCCAGAAGAAATCTAGCGGACGGGTAGAAAAATGGGTAAATATAAGTTTTGCCAATGGTTTCCATTGTGAAAAACGAACTTGTCTTGCTCTGAGTGCCACAATAATGGTGAGCGTGAAGCTGACAAATAAATTGGTCAAACCAATACACAACACCCCAAGGAAAGACACTATGATGAGGCCAATATCAGGTGAACCATTGATGGTCATTAAGCCTTGAATAAAGTTGGCAGCAGCAAACGCAATATGGCGGATATCTAAAGGTAAACCTAAGATAAAACCAATGGTTCCCATACTTCCAAGCATGATCCCAAAGATAAAATTACCCGCTAAAGCGCCTAAGTTTCGCTCTATATAATCTGCAAATTTGTCCAGTCTGGCTTGTCCCATCATTTTTTTCAATTTTATGTGGGCTTTTAAGCGGGGACCGACTTTTCGATAGACTGACATATTGTCAAAATATCCAGCGATTAATCCTGATAAAAATAAACAAACACCGGCAATTGCTGCATGAGGAATTGCCAATGAAGTAAATGGATTTAGACTGGCGAGTAAGGTTGTGGCTTTAGCATGCGTCAAAAGTGGTTCATGCATTGACAGCTGCCATAGATAGGTAATTAATGCGGCAGTAGGAATCGCAATCGAAATATTTCCTAGAATTGCAATAAACTGGGTCCGAATAATATTAATAATCAGTCCGGCAAGTTCAGCAATTTGCGCTGTTTTTGAACCTTTTTGGTGCTGAACTGTTGATGCAAGTGCGGCCGCTGTCATAGCCGGTTGTTTGGTTGCTACAGTAAAGTGCAAAACATGGATCAGGATAAAACCCAATGAATAATTCATACTGTAGAGAAAAGCATGCAAAAAGGGTGCAAGGACTAAACGTGCAGTCAGTATTTTCAGGGTTGCCATGGTTGCAATAATCGCACCTGCACCTGCAGCTGCTTTATACATGCCAAAGAAACCTTTCTTATCGGTACTTACATAATGTTCGCCTGTCTTACTGGCATTTTCAGTGACTTGTAGTGCGATTAACTCACTGTTGGTTTTAAGTAAATCACGCACACTGGTTTCACTATAGTGTGCATTGACTAAGTCCGTGAGCAATTCACCGCAGAGCTGATAACGAATCTGATCATCTTCGACCAGAAGATTGAGTAAGAGTTCAATTCGATCAATACATTGTTCTAGTAGCGAGAGTAAATAAGTCAGGCTTAAGCTCACACCAATCCGTTTAATTGCTCGACGGATTTTCTGTACCACATCACGACATTGTTCAATCATGACCAATGCTTGGTCTGCATCGGGAGGAATGCCCACAGCAAACTCATCTTCATCGCGATGTTGCTTTTTATATGCTTCTATAAACTCAACAATTTCACGGTTTTGAACTAAAAATGGCGATTCATATTCTTGAAGCTCAGGGTAGGCATTGATAAATTCAGGATATAAGCCAATACCACTGATTCGATAGGAAAGCACCGTAATGGCTTTGACAATATCGCGTTTAATTCCCAATTTATCGTTTTTATAACGATGACCTTGATTGAGTAATCGGAACAATTGTTCCCATTTCTTTTCACTGATATTTTCCAGCCAATATTTATCACTACGCTGGTGAAACACTTTGCCAACCAAATCTTTGAGATCTGATTCGTCTGTTAATAAAGGTAGAAAATGTGCACCAATCCGTTGCCCAAGCTGATTCCAAAAGCCGTCTAAAGATAAAATCCCACTATCTGCATACAATCCTGCTTGTTTATAGTGATTGACCAGCTTGAGTAAATAACCTTGAAATGCAGAAGATGCATTGGGCGTAGTGAGCAGTGCTTGAATTAAAGCATCAAATTTATTTTGACTTTCTTCTAAATTGTGGCTGTCACTGGGTCTGATACGATTGATTAACTCAATTAATATATCAGGATTGGGAACAACTTTTATGCCATCGAGTTGTTCCTGCATAAGGAGGAAAAGATCATTAAATTGTATATGCATAAGCCTTGTTAAATTTTATTGAATTCGATGTAAGGCAAGTTGCGCTAAATTATACAATGCCTGGCGATACTCAGATTCAGGTAAATGATTCAAAGCTTGAATCGCAGCTTGAGTTTCTTCTGTGGCACGGCGACTACAATAATCTAAAGCACCTGAGCTCTGAACAATTTCAATCACACGATCTAAATCGCTTGTTCCACCAGTTGCGATACTTTTACGGATAATTTCGTGCTCTTCACCCTGAGTATTTGCTAAGGCAGAGATTAAAGGTAAAGTGGGTTTACCTTCCATTAAATCATCACCAATATTTTTACCTAATGTTTCAGCATCAGAGGTATAGTCTAAAATATCATCAATGATTTGAAAGGCATTGCCAAAATGACCTGCAAATAAACGTAATGGTTCACGATACTCAGGTTTCCCTGCAATGATGGCAGCACCTTCAGTTGCAAGTTCAAATAAACGAGAAGTTTTACCGTGAATAATATCTAAATAAGTTTGTTCAGTCGTTTCGGGTTGATGCTGTGCTTGAAGCTGTAACACTTCACCTTCGGCAATTTCACAAGTGCCAGTCGAAAAGTCTTTGAGCAAGATCATATTGTCGAGATCAACCAGAAGATCAAAAGCTCGAGAAATCAGAAAATCACCCACCAACACAGCAGTTTGGTTGTTCCAAGTTGCGTTTGCAGTTGGACGGCCACGACGTAAACCAGATTCATCTACAACATCATCATGTACCAATGTTGCGGTATGCAGCATTTCAATGATTGCTGCCAGTTTGCGATAAGGGTCCATCTGTAGATCTGTTGCACCACATGCTTTTGCTGCAAGTAGGCACATGATTGGACGCATGCGTTTACCGCCAGCTTCAACAACATGTTTACTGACGGCCATTACTAAAGCAACTTTTGAGGTAATCCCTTCATTAATAAACTTGTCCATTGCAGCAAAGTCGGTTGCAACTGGAGCGAGAATATCTTGCTTAAAGTCGATGGTCATCGGGTGGGAGCCTCATGCAAATGCGTTATAAGTTGCTAGTGTAACAATTAACATGTCTGAATGTTGCTTTTGCAAGCAGACATCGTGCCTGAATCTTAATGATTTGTTCTTTCTTTGTCCAAAGATGAATAATGCATTGAACATTCAATCGATCATTCTTTTGAGCTACATAGTAGCGGATTTGTTTTAAAAATCTATTTCAATTTTAGCTGTATCTTAAAAAAAAATTCATATTATCAAAGGGGAAATCTTAAAAAAACCGTTTTATGTAGATTATTTTCTATACAATGATAATATTTGCTGGAAATGACTTGTTGTTTAATTCATTATCACTTAAAATCTTTGCTCTTGAATAACCCCCAGTGGCGTTCGTCTTAAGATCGATATATTCCTTTATCGGCACGACGACACGGGTAAGTTGGAGTACATTATGTACGCAGTAATCCAAAGCGGTGGTAAACAGCACCGTGTTGTTGAGGGTGAAACCCTTAAAGTAGAATTGTTGAAAGCTGAAACTGGCGCGACTATTACATTTGATGATGTATTAATGGTTGTGAATGGCGAAAGCATTCAAATCGGTGCTCCAGTTGTAGCTGGCGCAAAAGTAACTGCAGAAGTGGTTGGTCACGGTCGTCATGACAAAATTCGTATTGTTAAAATGCGTCGTCGTAAGCACTACCGTAAACAACAAGGTCACCGTCAATGGTTTACCGAGTTGAAAATTACTACGATCGCAGGTTAATCACTAGGAGTATATAGACATGGCAACTAAAAAAGCCGGTGGTTCGACCAAAAACGGTCGTGATTCGAATCCTAAAATGTTAGGTGTTAAAATGTACGGTGGTCAAGCTGTGACTGCTGGTAACATTATCGTTCGTCAACGTGGTACAGAATTCCACGCTGGTACAAATGTTGGTATGGGTCGTGACCATACTTTATTTGCTACTGCTGACGGCGTAATCAAATTTGAAGTGAAAGGTCAATTTGGCCGTCGCTATGTATCTGTTGAAGCGTAAGCTTTAATAGTGCAAAAAAGCCCGCTTTATTGCGGGTTTTTTTATCACTTTTTTTATTATTAAACAAAAACCCATCTTCATCATGATGAATAATTTTCAACATATTGCACCAATAACAATACAAAACTTCTTATTTTCTCAATTATTACTGACTCAATTTGGTTTAAGATAAGCAATCTAATAAATTACATTCTGTGCCAAATATTATTTGAATATTTTAATTGAGGTACAGACATAGAAAAGGTGAACATATGAATATGCTTCGTAAAACGATGGGTGCAGTGGCTATAAGTGCAGCGCTGTTTGCACCTGTAATGAGCACAACAGTTTTTGCAGCAACTGCTGCTTCGGAGCAACAAGCAACTGCCAATCTGGTTAAACAACTCAGTGGTGTAAAAAGCTTTACTGCAAATTTTGAGCAAACCACAAAAGCGACTCAAACAGGTAAAGTTGCACAGAAAAAGGGTTTAACCGCTCAGCATATGAATCAAACCTTTAAAGGTACAATGAAGGTTGAACGTCCTGGTAAATTCTATTGGGAAACCACCACGCCCGCAAAACAGACTATTGTGACTGCAGGTCGTACAGTGTGGATTTATGATCCTGACTTACAGCAAGCTGTACGCCAAAGTTTAGATGAGCAGGTTGCCAATACACCAGCATTACTCCTCAGTGGTAATACAGAACAAATTCAAAAGGCTTATCGTATTACTCAGCCAAATGCAGGTAAAACTTACTATACCTTGTATCCAAAACAAAAAGATGGTGCTTTCCAAAGTTTGACGATCAGTTTTGGGGCGAAAAATGCACCGACTTTAATGATCTTGCAAGATTCTTTAGGTCAAACAACCACTGTGCGTTTTAACAATGTACAGGTCAATGCCGCTATCCCTGCGTCTACCTTTAATTTTGTGCCGCCTAAAGGCACAGACATTATTGATCAATAAACGACTTTGATTGAATAGAAGAGCAACCGTAAGGTTGCTTTTTTATGCCGATTAAACAGAACACAGCAATAGACTCAGTCATGTTGATCAGGCGAAGGATGGATGTCTTTCAAGGAATACGGTAGCTTTCAATACAAGAGTATTCTATGCTCAAACAAGGGTTTGAATATAAAAACTGAGATGCTGTATGTATCGCAAAACACAATTGAAACTCAAACATTACCCAAAGATGACTGCGCAAAAGTCATTTTTGAATGTTTTGAGACAAAAGTTAATCTGCATGATTGGGCGATTTTTAAGACGGTATCGTCGTGATAAAGAAGTCAATCTTTATCACAAAAAGCTTTACCAGCCAGTTGAAGAAATTATCACAACCACCTTAAAAATATCAGGAATTATCCCACCACATTTAAATGGTTTATTGCTAAGAATTGGCTCAAATCCGATTAAGGCAGAAAAGCCTACATTATTTGAGTGGTATCTTGGTCATGGAATGATTCATGCGCTTAAATTACAAGCGGGTAAAGCAATCTGCTTTAAAAGCAGTATGCTGGCCACAGATACGGTGCAGCAATATAAACAACAACCAGCAATAGGCGGCTTTCGCCGTGGTGCACATGATGTTGTAAATACCAATATTTTTAAGCATGCGGGAAAGCTTTGGGCGGTGATTGAAGCTGGCGCGTTTCCGATCTGCCTAGATGATGAGTTAAATGCAGAACGTTATCAGTTGTTTAATAGTGATGCTGATTTACCGTTTACTGCACATCCTCGTAAAGATATTAAAACAGGGCATTTACATGCGATTAGTTATGATGCCTTAGATCGTAAAAATGCCTATTACCAAGTGATTGATCAACATGGCGATTTAATTCATGTAACGCAAATTTTATTACAGCATGGTCCCATGATTCATGATTGTCTCATTACACAACAAGAAGTTTTGGTTTTTGATTTTCCACTTACTTTTTCAATGACTCGATTATTGCGTGGCGCAAGTGTTCCCTATCAATGGAATAAACAACATCCAGCACGCATTGGGATATTGCCTAAATATGCAAATGCTGAACAGATTCAGTGGATTGAGCTTGAACCATGTTTTGTTTTTCATGCAGCAAATGCTTTTCGTGATCATGAAAATAGAATTATTTTAGATGTTTTGGTACATCAGGACGATTTTGAACATTCCCAACACGCAGCTTATGAATTGCAACATGCGCAGCTAGAACGTTGGCGCATTGATTTAAGCTCACAAACGCTACATAGAGCTGTACTCGACTCTCGGATTCAAGAGTTTCCGAAAATTGATGCGCGTTTTACTGGGGTCCCATATCGCTATTTATATACTTTGGGTTTTGCTGAAACTGCATTGTTCAATTGTTTATATATTCATGATTTAGAAATGCAAACATCTGTGAGTTATGATTTTGGTATACGGTGGGCAATTGGTGAAGTCACTTTTGTGGCTGAGCATGAACACAGTGCAGAAGGGCATGGTTATTTGATGGCCTATTTACATCATGTGGAGGGAGCAGCAGCCAAAGCTGTTATTTTAAAAGTAAATGGATTGGAAATTCAGCCACAAGCTGAAATTGATTTAGGCATACATATACCAATGGGGTTTCATTGTAATTGGGTTGAGACCCATACAAATGTAGATTCCAATCAAAATGACAATGTTGGCGCTAATTTGAATAAAAGAGTTAGCACATCGGCATAAACAACAAAATTTCAATAATTAACAATTATGAATATTAATTTAAAGGTTCTGGTTTTATGATAGGGCTATTACTAAATATGCTTTAAAGATATAGAAATGAAAGTAAATTTTAAAAGTGGTCTGATTTTTTTATCTCTTTTATCCAGTATGCTCATGGTTAGCGCATGCCAAGAAAAGCCAGCACCTCAAGCAGATCAAGCTGCAAGTACGACTCAACACGCGCAAATACCGCTGATTCAAGCCAAGGTTGAACGCGTCAATGTGGTAAAAAAACAGTTTTGTGATGAAGATGGTTGTACGCAATATGATTTGCAAACTGTTAAAAGTAATGTGCCTTGGCTAGATGAGTATTTTCTAAATCGTATTAAAAAAGATGTACCTGGCGCATTTGAGAAAGATCAAAATCATGCCCAAGCTGAAAGTGAAGCGCAATCTTCACCTAAAGGTTTAAATCAAAATTCAATTTATGTTCGTTTTATTTCACAACAAAATAATTTAGCCACTTTTGTGATCCAGACTTATACCTATGCAGCAGGTGCTGCTCATGGGATGTATCACAATGAATATGTGACATTCGATCTAAGCACGCAAAAGCGCCTCGCCCTAACTGATATTCTTAAACCAAACGTCGAAGCAAAAGTTGCTGAACAGCTTTATGATGCTAATGCGAATTGGTTAATTCAAAAAGATATTACGCGTGATAAATTGCAGTTAAGTGATAATTATTATTATGGTGTAAATGGTCTGGTTTTTGTTTATCCATTGTATGAACTTACCTCTTATGCAGAAGGTATGCCTGAGTTAAAACTGCCGTATCAAGTGGCAAAAGATTTGATTAAAGCTGAGTATTTACCAAGTCTACCTCAAGTCGAAGCGACTGTAGAAAAACCTGTTACACCTTAATTGTCTTCAAATCATACAATTCATGTATGTCAAATGCTCTGTCACTGTATTTTTTACAGTGAAGAGCTTACACTATAGTCAGTTTTTTTCTTACCCTTTAGATTGACTATGATCGACCCGAAATTAATCAGAAATAATATTGAGGCTGTAAACTTAGCCTTAGCCAAACGTGGTGTACAACTCAACGTTGAAGAATGGGCATCACTAGAAGCTCGCCGTAAAGAAATTCAGTCGAGAACTGAAAACTTACAGGCAGAGCGTAATTCGGGTGCGAAACAAGTTGGTCAAATCAAAAAATCTGGTGGCGATGCTTCAGAAATCATGGCACGTATGGGTGCGATTGGTGATGAAATTAAAGCTGCTGAAGTTGAATTGAATGAACTTCAAGCTGAATTAGAAGCAAAACTACTCTCGATCCCAAACATGCCACATGAGTCTGTGCCAGAAGGGAAAGATGAAAGTGATAATGTTGAAGTATTAAAATGGGGCACACCGCGCCAATTTGATTTCGAAATCAAAGACCATACTGACCTTGGCGAAATGATGGGTGGGTTGGAGTTTGAAACGGCAACCAAGTTAACGGGCACACGTTTCAGTGTATTGAAAGGTCCATTGGCACGTTTACAACGTGCATTGACCCAATTTATGCTGGATACCCATACCTTGAAAAATGGTTATACCGAAGCTTATGTACCTTATCTTGTCAATGCAGACTCATTGCGTGGTACAGGTCAACTGCCTAAATTTGAAGAAGATTTGTTTAAATTACAAGGCGAAAAAGAATACTATTTGATTCCAACTGCAGAAGTTCCAGTGACGAACTTTGTCCGTAATGAAATCATCGATGCTGACCGTTTACCGTTGAAATATGCTGCGCATACGCCATGTTTCCGTAGTGAGGCAGGTTCTTATGGTCGCGACACTCGTGGTTTAATCCGTCAACACCAATTCGACAAAGTTGAAATGGTTCAAATCGTAAAGCCTGAAGACTCAATGGACGCTTTGGAAGCATTGACAGGTCATGCAGAAGGGATCTTACAAGCTTTGGGTTTACCATATCGTAAAATCGTTTTATGTGGTGGCGATATGGGCTTTGGTGCGTGTAAAACTTATGATTTAGAGGTTTGGGTACCAAGCCAAGATACATATCGTGAGATTTCTTCTTGTTCAAATATGGGCGATTTCCAAGCACGCCGTATGATGGCGCGTTATCGTGCAGACCAAAAGAAAACTGAGCTGGTACATACCTTGAATGGTTCTGGCTTGGCTGTAGGTCGTACTTTATTGGCTGTGATGGAAAACTACCAACGTGCCGATGGCTCTATTGAAGTGCCAGAAGTGTTACGCCCGTACATGGCTGGTGCAACATTTATCGACTAAATGTCGAAAACTCGATATTTGGTTCAGTTTTGTGCATAAATATTGCTTAGTACAATCAGATTTGAACTTTTGAGGAACACTGTGGAAATTTTCCCAATTTCATTAAAACTACAAGGGCAACCTTGTCTGATTGTGGGTGGTGGGCATATTGCTTACCGCAAAGCAGTATTACTTGCAAAAGCAGGTGCAGTGATTCATGTGGTTGCACCTGATATAGAGCAAAACCTCTTAGATATTGTCCATTCAACTCATGGGCAATATCATGCAGATAAATTTGATCCTCAAATTAGCCTAAGTAGCTATCGTTTGGTGATTGCTGCAACCAATGATAAAGCTGTCAATCAAGCTGTTTTTGAAGCTTGTGAAGATTTAAATGTGTTGGTCAACAGTGTTGATGATCCTCCACATTGTCGCTTTATGGTGCCTGCGATCATTGATCGTTCACCACTGGTGGTTTCAATTGCCACCAATGGTGCTTCTCCTGTTTTATCTCGCCAGATTCGTACTCAGCTTGAAGCGTCTATTCCACATGGAATGGGTAAACTTGCTGATTTTTCTGGGAAATGGCGTAAAGCAGTTAAAGAACAGATTACTAATCCTGATGAACGTCGAATCTTTTGGGAAGATTTATATGCCAGCCCTTTAAAAGAGCAGGTGTTTAATGACAATCTCATAGAGGCAGATCGTCTAATTGAACAAGCTTTAACAAAATGGCAAAAACCAAAAGGTGAAGTTTATTTGGTTGGTGCAGGGCCAGGTGATCCAGAGCTATTAACCTTAAAAGCACTTAGACTGATGCAGCAAGCGGATGTGGTAATTTATGATCGCTTAGTTTCCCCTGCGATTTTAGAATTGTGTCGCCGTGATGCTGAAAAAATCTATGTGGGTAAAGCACGTTCGAATCATTCTGTGCCACAAGATGGGATTAATGCACTACTGGTCAAATATGCCGCTGAAGGCAAACGTGTCTGCCGTCTAAAAGGTGGTGATCCGTTTATTTTTGGTCGCGGTGGTGAAGAAATTCAAGAGCTTTTTGCAGCCAATGTTGCATTTCAAGTCGTTCCAGGTATTACCGCCGCATCAGGGTGCTCAGCTTATGCCGGGATTCCGCTTACACATCGTGATTATGCACAAAGCGTTCGTTTTTTGACAGGACATTTAAAAGAAGGTTCACCTGAGTTACCTTGGAATGAGTTGGTTTATGAAAATCAAACATTGGTTTTATATATGGGCTTGGTGGGACTAGAAAAAATTTGTGAAAATCTAATATCACATGGTCAACGTCCAAATATGCCAGTGGCTTTGATCTCCAAAGGGACAACCCCAGATCAAAAGGTGGTGGTTGGAACTTTGACAGATATTGCATCAAAAGTTGAAGAAAACCATATTCAAGCGCCTACTTTGACCATTATTGGTGAAGTGGTGAGTTTACGCGAACAGTTACAGTGGCAATAATATCTGCCTAAATTTTTCTTTAAAAACAGACATGGTCTTTTTTAAAGTACTTAGGTTGTATTCTGATAAGTAGAGATCTCCCGTGATTCATGTTGTTTTATACGAGCCTGAAATTCCTGCAAATACAGGGAATATCATTCGTTTATGTGCCAATACAGGTGCACAATTACATTTAGTCAAGCCTTTAGGTTTTGAACTGGATGATAAGAAGTTGCGTCGTGCAGGATTGGATTATCATGAATGGGCACATATGAAAGTTTGGGAAAACTTTGCTGAGTGTTTGGCTCATTTAAAAGGTCAGGGAGTTGATCTTGATGCGATTTATCCTTTAACCACCAAAGGTACTGAAACACCACATACCTCAGATTTAAATAGACCTGTGGCTTTATTGATGGGGCCAGAAACACGTGGTTTACCAGAAGATGTCCGTATGATGTTCTCTCAGGCGCATTGGATTCGTTTACCTATGGCACCGAATTCACGTAGTCTGAATTTATCGAATGCCACCGCAGTGATTCTATATGAAGCATGGCGTCAGCAAGGGTTTAAAGAATTAAAATAAAAATCACAACCCATCGTATAGATGGGTTTTTATTCATATTCATTTATGATTGCCTTTTTGGGCGGATCAATGAAATTTGACTTGAATAAACGATTTCATCCGATTGGGATTTGCCTTTGAAATCCCTAATCCGAATATTTATTTTAATTTTTTGTCCTTTCTTCGCTGTGTAGTGAATGTCTGAGATGATCTTATCCTCTAACACCGTTCCTAAATAGTGTTGACAGCCTGTATCAGCTCGATGAGAAACCTGTGCTTTTTTACAAGGCCTTTAAAAGAGATAAGATGGATATGACCCCTGTGTGAGAGTCCATCACTTCTAGCAACAGCTAAGGTCTCTATCGTCGTATTCTCTAAAAGCTTCACCACCAAATCACAAGAGTTTTCATAAGAAGCAAACGCACGATGGCTGCATAGTGTTAGGATAAAGAGGAATAGTATTTTCATTATTTTTTCCATTTAACATGTTTTATTTATAAGATGTTAAGTGTATTGCACTAGGTAAAATTTTTAGTTGAGTGCACATTGTACTTATAGCATTGGAATTGATGATTCATGCAAAAGTAATGACTCTTTGCTGCTTAAATTGTATCAGAGTGTCTTTGTGCAAAGGATCACAGCATGTATTGGATTGATTTCATAGCAGAGCTGACTAATTATTTATCTGGTCCTAAATAGGTCGCCGTTTCAGATTTCGGTATACCTTTATAATCTGTGATTAAGATATTCAGTTTAATTTTTTGTCCTTTTTTAAATTCAGAGCGATTCGGGAAATCTCTTAAATTTTCTTCTAAGACTTTGCCGATATAGTGTTGACAACCACTATCTGCTCGGCCAGCAGCTTGCGCTTTTTTTACAATACCTTTTATGTTGAGTGTTGTTTCCTCAACTTCACCTAAGCCATCTTTATTGATATATAGCGTACGTGTAGAGGTGTTTTCTAAAAGTTTAACCTCTAAATCACAAGAATTTTCATAGGACGCAAACGCACTATGGCTGGATATTGTCAGCAGAAAGAGCAGTGTAATTTTCATTATTTTTTCCCCTTTGCTATGTTTTATTCAAATGATGCTGAGTTTATATCATGCTTACAACATCGCAAGCTGAGTATAAGTCATATTTAGAGTGTTGAGGTTTAGGCTTCCTGCAACAGTGCTGGCTCATTTTTTGCTTGAATGGCATCAAATTGTTTTTGAGCACGAATGATATGTTGCACATTGCCTTCAGCCCAGAGCTTAAATGATAAAGCAGTTTGAGCAAACTCAAAGCCTAGAGAGGTTAATGCATATTCAACACGAATCACATTGTTTTCATGAATTGTACGGGTGATAAATCCATCTCTTTCCAGAATTTTTAATTTCTGAGAAAGCACTTTAGGTGAGATGCCAGTTAAGTTTTTTTTCAGTTCATTGAAGTGTTGAGAGTGCTGATGAAGTCGATAAATAATCATCAAAACCCACTTATCTGCAAATTTTTCAAAAAAAGATCTTGCCGGGCAATTTGGATGAAAAATATTAAAATTGAATGTATTAGTCATCAATATATACCTCAATTTGGAAAGTTATAACCAAGAAATGACCAGTTACCACGTAGTAACTAATTGATACTAGATTTCAAAAGTATATCATAAATTAATCAGGTCAATACAACTTCTGCTGATTGATAGCGTTGATCGACCCTTTTATATTTATGAGCGTGATTTTAATGAAAATAACAGATGCGGTCGTTTTTATTACGGGTGCAAATCGTGGTTTAGGTTTGGCACTTGCCCAGCAAGCGATACAACGTGGCGCCAAGAAAGTTTATGCAGGAATGCGTAATCTTCAAGAATTTAATCAACAGGGTATTATTCCGATTGTTGTAGATGTTACAGATCCCGTATCTATTCAAAAAGCTGTTGCGGAATGCGGTGATGTCAATCTATTAATCAACAATGCAGGTATTGCACGCTTAAATGAGAGTCCTGTAGACGCAAATATTGCAGCAGTGACACGGACGGTTTTAGACACCAATCTTTATGGTGTGATCAATACGACTCAGCAATTCTCTCCAATTTTAGCAAGCCAAGCTGAAAGTTATATCGTCAATATTTTATCGGATGTGTCTTGGGAACCTAGTACGATGTTAGCCAGTTATGCGATTTCTAAAGCAGCAGCATGGTCATTTACCAATTCAACTCGGCAATGGTTAGCAAAAGCCAATGTTCATGTGATGGGGGTACATGTTGGTTTTATCGACACGGATTTAACTCAATCACTCGATATTGCCAAAATTTCTCCACATACAGTGGCGCAACACGTATTTGATGGAATTCAAAAAAATGCCTTTGAAGTGTTGGTTGGGGAATCTACCCAACAACTCAAACAAGATCTAACTGCAACCCCTCCAAGTTATATCAAACATTAATATACCTATCATCTAGATCAGAGGACTTATCATGTCAAAAATCGCTGTTGTTTATCATTCAGGTTATGGCCATACCAAAGTCATTGCAGAAACTTTTGCCAATGAAATTCAGGCAACGCTCATCGAAGTGGATCAAGAGGGCAATATTCAAGATCAGGATTGGGACACTTTAGATACCGCAGATGCAATCGTATTTGGTGCGCCAACTTACATGGGCGGTGTACCTTGGCAATTTAAAAAATTTGCAGATGCCTCTTCTAAGCGTTGGTTTACTCGTGCATGGGCAGACAAGGTTTTCGGTGGTTTTACCAACAGTGCAAGTTTAAATGGCGATAAGCAAGTGACATTAATTTCTTTACACACCTTGGCTTCACAACATGGTGGTATTTGGGTCAGTCTTGGTTTGGCGCCATCAAACACTAAAAGCGCTACACGTCAGGATGTGAACAGCTTAGGCGGTTCTGTCGGCTTATTGGTTCAATCACCTGCTGATGCCAGTACAGATGAGATTCCAAGCGGTGATTTAGAGACTGCAAAACAATATGCAAATCGAATCAAAGCGATTACGGAAAAATTTATTGCAGCATAATTGCAGTTGATATGACTAAAATAAGAAAGGCGCATAAAGCGCCTTTCTTATTTGATTACATATGCAATAATCAATTATTCATGTTCATTATGTTGTGGTGCAGGGTAGCGGAAACCACGAGTTTTATAGGCTAAATAGGCAACACCTAATACAGCCCATGCAAGCCCGAGTTTTAATGCCATTTCATCAATTTCTAACCACATCAAGAATACACTGGCAAAACCAAGAGATGGAATCACCACATAATTGATGATTTCTTTCAGTGATTTTGTTCTGCCATCGCGTAAGGCGTAACGTGAAATCACGGAGAAATTCACAAAACTAAATGCAGTTAAAGCACCAAAGCTAATTAAGTTGACAATATGTTCAAGGTCAAGAAAACCTGCTGATAACGCAACAACACCGACAATCAAAATATTATAAGTCGGGGTATGTAATTTTGGACTAATATGACCAAAAATCTTTTTGTTAATGACACCATCACGACCCATTACATACATCAAACGGGATACCCCAGCGTGTGCAGAAATACCAGAAGCCAGTACAGCAATGACTGCAAAATACAACACTAACTTTTTAAATGCGATGCCTGTAATTGCCGTTAGAATGGTTGCATTGCCAAGTGCTTCAAGCATCACAGGTTGAGATTCATCCAGCGGATTAAAGTAAAGATTGGCATTACTTGGGAAAAATAACTGAATAAAATAGGTACTAAAAATAAAGATAATACCCGCGATCAACGCTGTAGAGAAAATTGCTTTTGGTAAGGTTTTTTCAGCATCTTTGGTTTCTTCTGCAAGGGATGATAACGCATCAAACCCTGTGAAAGAGAAACAAAGAATCGTTGCACCACCGATTAACGCACCAATTGCAGTCATTTCACTCCAGAATGGAGCAAGTGACCATAATTCAGCTTTATCTGGGTTTAAGGTGCCATCTGCGTAAATACCCTGAGTTAATAGTAAGTAAACTTCATAAACAAAGTAGAAGATGATCGCAAGTTGCACCACTACAATGGTACTGTTAAATCGAGCAACAAAACGTGAACCAAACAAGTTGATCACAGTCATAATTGCCGTCAGTGCAATGACCCAGATCCAGTTATTCACATCTGGGAATAAGGCTCTTAAGTAAATATCAGCCAAAATGATGTTGACGAGTGGCGATAATAAATAATCTAACCAAGAAGACCAGCCAACCATAAAGCCGACATTCGGGTGAATCGATTTTTGCGCATAGGTATAAGCAGACCCTGACGAAGGGTAGCGCTTGATCATATGACCATAACTGATAGAGGTCAGGAGAATGGCAACAAGCGCAAAAATATAAGAAGTTGGAACATGTCCATGGCTTCCGTCTGACACTAAACCAAAGGTATCAAATAAGGTAAGTGGCTGAATATACGCTAGACCAATAATGATAATATGCCACAGCACAAGATTTTTTTTCAGTTTTGCTGTGGATTGAGTCCCAGAGATATCTGTCAACGGCGTTATCCTCTTAATCGTTGATCAAGGATCAGTCATATTTATAAGGATCGTTTGAGACGAACGATCCCCCCTAAGAATAAAACAAAAGTGCGCCAATCTACTCTAAAAGGTCACATTTGTCAGTAACTTTGTTGGCTTTTTTAGCAGAAAACGTGCCATCTTGATCAAAAAATAAGTGACTGCCCATTCTGCAAGATAAAAGCCCGATGTTTAGATAAACATCAGGCTATTTACTATCGGGGGCTGTCAACATTTCATCTGTAGACTACATCACTGCAAACATAGACTTAGTGCCAATAGCTCCCTCTATATTGTCGCAATTTTAGACAATTACCAAGCTTTTTCTAAGATTGACTTTAAATCTTTAAAGGTTGCTTCTTTCGGATTGAAAATAATTGAGCCGTCATTGAGCGCTTTTTCGGCAACTTCATCCAGCTGTGCTTGAGTAACTTTACCTGTTTCACTCAAGGTACGTGGAAGCTTAGTCAAATGATAGACACGATCACGCATGGTATTTAACGTCTCTATGGCCTTATCCGCACGCTGGTTTGCAGGGGTCTGTGCGTAAATATCAGCACCAGCAAGTGGCAATAATAGATCGGCAATCTTTTCACCATTCACTTCCTTGTTGTATTCCAAAACATAAGGAAGAAAGAGATTCATACATAAGCCATGAGGCAAATGCGCTACTGCACCTAAAGCATGACCAAGAGAATGTACAATACCAACCATCGAGTTAGAAAATGCAATACCAGCCATTGTTGAGGCTTGAGCAAGTTCTAAGCGACCTGTTGCATCACTAGGATGGTCCAGTACATCAAATAAACTTGTACTGATCTTTTTGATGGCAGCAGTTGCATACGCATCGGAAATTGGATTTGCTGCGATACAGGTATAGGCTTCTACAGCATGTGTCATGGCATCCATCGCTGTCATTGCTGTCAGATGTGGTGGCAAAGTTTGGGTCATACGCGGATCGAGAATCGCCGCATGTGGCATTAGGTAATTTGAGGCAAATGCCATTTTCACATTTTTTTGATTGTCTGATACGACCGCAGCCAAGGTCACTTCTGAGCCTGTACCAGACGTGGTAGGAATCACAAAAAATGGTTTAAGTGGGCGAGGGAGGTTGTGTGCACCTGAATACTTAAGTAAATCATCGCCACCCTCAGAGACTAAAATATTGGCTGTTTTAGAGGTATCAATAACCGAGCCACCACCCACAGCAATAATCGCATCACAGTTATTTTCACGATACGCTTGTGCTGCAGCACGAACTGTTTCAAGGCTTGAATCAGGTGGAACATCATCGAAAATAATGCCAATTTCAATATCAGTAGATTCAAATGCAGCTTCAATAGGTGCTAAAAGGTGATTGGCACGCACACCTTTATCGGTGATGATCATTGGGCGTTTAGCGCCTAATGATGCAAGTTCGAAAGGAATATGTTCGAGTGCAGCATGACCAGCGATCACTTTTACAGGACAGAAAAATTCGTAATATGGTTTAGCCATGTGTTAAGCACTCCCTTTTAAATATGATTGGGCAACTTTAAGATAGATATTTGCAGCGCCCGCTAATTTTTCTTTTAAGCTTAATTCTGATGGATATTCTTTTACCGCGAGTTCAGCAACCAGTTTAGGTAAAATTAATGCTTCCATTTTATTCAGACAACGCACTAAACGGATGGCGTGTGCCACATCTCCATCTGCGATCATACGGTCATTTGCAAAAGCTTGAGCTGTACTTTCCTGAAATGAAAAGACTAAAAAAGCATGATGAACATGTTTGAAAATAATCGATAGATCAGGCTTAGCGTCTAAAGATTTAACCAATTCAAGTTGCTTGTTTTGATTGACTCTGGCAATAAATGAAGCGCCGTTTGGAAAAACTTTCATTGATAATGTAAAACCAACAGGGAGTACAGATACTTCATGTTTAATTTCATCATCAACTTGACTCGCCATGACCAAACCTCTGCCAATCACATCCATCATGAGTTTGACATAGGCTTGTTCTAAAGCGGGTTTGATAGATTTACTTGAAATCACTCGTTAGTCCCTTATATAAAATTGTACTTTTGTTTTAGAGTAATTACTCTAATTTGTTTTCAGATAAAAATAAAGCGATTTATTTGTGAATGACTTCATGGTCATTTGATTTTTTGTCGATGACTTCAATATCATTAAAGTAACCACTCTGTTGAAAATACTCAATCACATCTTTTGATAGTTGCTCGTAATCAGGGTAGTTTTTAATCAAATCGCTGACACGGACCATTTCTAAACCTGCATAACCACATGGGTTAATGGTATGGAAGCCATCTAAGTTACAATCAATATTTAATGCTAACCCGTGATAACTACGTCCTCTGCGGATTTTAAAGCCCAGTGAACCAATTTTACGTTCGTTGACATAAACACCTGGTGCATCAGCTTTGGCATAGGCATCGACATCATATTTCTTGAGCAGATTGATCATTAAGTTCTCTGCATAAGTGACCAATGTACGCACATTCCATTTCAAGCGATTTAAATCAAACATGAAATAAATCACCATTTGACCAGGACCATGCCAGGTAACTTGTCCACCACGATCTGATTGAACAACAGGGATATCACTGTGCATTAAAATATGTTCAGGTTTGCCAGCTTGCCCCTGAGTCAGTACGTCAGGATGTTGCAAGATCCAAAGTTGATCTGGAGAGTTTTCATCACGTTGTTCAGTAAAAGATTTCATTTCCTGAAAACGCTCGGCATAAGGTGTTAAGTCTTGATATTGACGAATAATCAGATGTGGTTTTAGAACAGCATCGTTCACAGACAAGTGCCCTTAAAATATAGAAATCGCTTTAATTATAAAGAAATTTAGTTTGGAAAAGTGAAAGCAATTGCTGATCATTTGCAAATAAGCCAGCAGGGCATATTCTCCGATAAAATCAGGGTGCAAAAAAACACGCCATTGTGGCGTGTTTTTTAATTCATTTCAGCATTACAAGGCAGTACGAATATGTTCGCAAGCAGCAAGGTCAGCATACAAGGCATGCACTTGCTCAAGCTCTTCAAAACGTAATTGAGCCGTAATCGAATGATATTTACCAGTACGTGATGGTTGTACAACAAGTGTCGCTTCATTAAATTCAGGGAAATGTTTTACCAAAATTTCAACTACAGCACCACGTAATTCTTCACCCGCATTACCAATCAATTTAATTGGGTAATCCATTGGAAAAACCCAAAGATATTCTTGTAATTCGCGAGATGGAGTGCGGTCTAACATTTTTTCACCTCTAATTTATCAACAATGCCTGCATAAGTGCAGGCATTGTGTTTCTCTTAAATACTTAATGGGGTTACTCGATTGATTTTCAAGTCCCGAAAGTATTCATAGATTGAACAAATTCAACTTAGTCATTTTCAAGGAACGAACGTAAATGTTCTGAACGAGAAGGATGACGAAGTTTACGTAAAGCTTTGGCTTCAATTTGACGAATACGTTCACGTGTTACATCAAACTGTTTACCTACTTCTTCCAAAGTGTGGTCAGTCGGCATGTCGATACCAAAACGCATTTTTAAGACTTTCGCTTCACGTTCAGTTAAATTTTCAAGTACTTCACGTGTTGCTTCTTTTAAGCCTTCTGAAGTCGCAGCATCTACTGGTGAAGTGATGTTACTATCTTCAATGAAATCACCAAGATGAGAATCTTCATCATCACCGATTGGCGTTTCCATAGAAATTGGCTCTTTAGCAATCTTAAGCACCTTACGCACTTTAACTTCGTCCATTTCTAGACGTTCACCTAATTCTTCAGGAGTCGGTTCACGACCCATTTCTTGAAGTAATTGGCGAGATACACGGTTGATCTTGTTAATCGTTTCGATCATATGTACAGGGATACGAATCGTACGTGCTTGGTCCGCGATTGAACGCGTAATCGCCTGACGAATCCACCATGTTGCATAGGTCGAGAACTTATAACCACGACGGTATTCAAACTTGTCTACCGCTTTCATCAAACCAATGTTACCTTCTTGAATTAAATCCAAGAATTGTAAACCACGATTTGTGTATTTTTTCGCAATTGAAATTACCAAACGTAAGTTGGCTTCAACCATTTCTTTCTTGGCACGACGAGCTTTGGCTTCACCAATCGCCATACGTTTAGAAATGTCTTTAATTTCTTTTACGTTTAGATCTAGGTCTTTTTCAATATCAGCAATCTTTTGTTGGAATGCCAATACATCTGGACGAACTTTTTCTAAATAGCCTTTTAGTTCAGCAGGTGCTTTTGCAATTTGTTCATCTAACCAAGCAGGATTTGATTCTTGACCTGGGAATGATGTACGGAATTGTGTACGATCCATACGACCACGACGAACTGCATAACGCATCACTTCACGTTCAGAGGTACGAATTTGTTCGTGCGTACCACGAATCATTTCTGAAATGATGTCAAATAAACGCGGTGTAAATTTAAACATCATAAACACAGTAGCCAGTGCTTCCATTGCCTCAGTACCTTGAGTACTGTTACGGCCATGTTGCGCAATTGCGACTTTTGCACTGTTCCAAACTGCTTCTAGCTCTTCAAAACGCGCTTTCGCAATTTCAGGATCTGGACCAGATTCACCTTCAGAATCGTCATCACTTTCAGACTCTTCTTCTTCGTCTTCATCATCCAGCTTCACTTCTTTAGTTGGTTTTGCAGAAGTATCTTCTTCTTCAACGATAACTTCAGCTTCGTCTTCTAAAACTTCTGGAATCACTTCGTCAGATTCAGGATCTAAATAGCCTGATAAAATATCGGCAAGGCGACGTTCGCCAGTTTCATAATCTTTATATTCTTGTAAAACAACTTCTACAGCATTTGGCCAGTAAGCAATTGAATGTAAAACGTCACGAATACCTTCTTCAATACGTTTGGCAATACTAATTTCGCCTTCACGTGTTAAAAGTTCAACGGTACCCATTTCACGCATATACATACGTACTGGGTCAGTGGTACGACCTGGCTCATTTTCTACAGAGGCAAGTACTGCAGCAGCTTCTTCTTCTGCAACTTCATCGCCAGCTTCGCTATTCCCTTCGAACATTGCATCGTCAGTTTCAGGTGCACGTTCATGAACTGGAATACCAACGTCTTGAAGCATTTGGATAATGTCTTCAATCTGTTCGCTTTCGGTGATCGAGTCTGGGAGATGATCGTTAACCTCAGCGTAGGTTAAGTAACCTTGTTCTTTGCCTCGGCTAATAAGAGCCGCTACTTGGGAAGTAGGGGAATGCATTTCGCTCATCTTTACTCTCTTCTCGTTGAATCTGTGGCAATGAAAAACCGTGCGTAATCGCACAATCTGTTAAAATATATCTTTGAATAGCTCGCATATTCCATCGGAAGAAATCAGCATAAAACTGTCCGATAAAATATTCAGAATTTAAATTCAATCAAATAGGTGGGGGTGAAATTGTTATTTTCAAGATCATCCCGTGCGATTTCTATTCAGAAAATGTCATAAAATAGTAAGACGCAGGGTGGATTATATCATTACATAAAATAGGGCTCGAAAAAAGCCCAAATTCGCATTTAAATGTAAAAAAAACGGAAAAAACTTGACAAGTTTTCTGAAGACAGATAAATAGCGCCTAGACCCATTCACTTTTTTTCATTATGAGGTAGTTTTAGTGTCTTCTACAGATTTTGAACTAGATGATAACTACGGTGATGATGATGTTAGTTTCGATGAGTCATCAAGCAAAATTAGCGCCAAAGAATCTTTAGAAAAGCGACGTTTGATCGATGATTTACTTGCTCAACGTCGTTTAGAAAAAGATTTAAAAGATTTTGATTATGACATTGATGATGACGATGATTTTGATGACGAAGATTAAAAATTCATTGGGCATGGCGTGGGAAAATGCTATGCTTAAATCTGATACAAATTTACTGGAAACAAAATGAGTGCTTTAGATTTAGACCTACTGAGTGATTATCTAGATGGTGACCAAAATGAATTTGGTCTAGATTTCGCAGCGACTCATGGTTTCTTATGCGCAATTGCGGTTGGTCCTACTTTTGATAAATGGCTTGATGAGCTATTTGATAATAATCAAAAGAAAGTTCCAGCAGAAATCATTGTACAAATCAAAGCATGGCTTGAAGCGATTCGTCAAAACTTAGCCAATGAAGAAGGAATTACATTTCCTTTTGAAATTGAAGAAGCTGATGTTGAATCAAGCTTAGGCGACTGGAGTGTTGGCTTTGTCGATGCAATGTTCCTGAATGAAGAAGCTTGGTTTGCACCAGAATATGAAGATCAAGTTGTTGATCTCACACTACCAATGATGGTGTTCAGTGGTATTGATGATGAAGATCCTCAAATGGAATCTTTCCGCCGCAACGGCCAGTTAATGGACGAGATTGCTGAAGAAATTCCTGAAAATCTAAATGAAATTTATTTGATGTACCACACACCAAATTAATTTGCGCGTATAAAAAAAGCATGCTCACTGAAAAGTGGCATGCTTTTTTTGTTGGTGATTTACGCCAATAGTTAAAACCGTGCAAATAATAGGCTACAACCTAAAATAAACAGTAAAAGGCCAATCACACGATTGATCACCATTTGGCGATCTAAAATTTTATTTCGTATGCGGGGATGTGCACAAAATAAGGCAATCAAACCAAACAAAATGACTCAATGAAATAAAGGCACCATAAGCAAAAAGCTGAATGGTCGAATTTCCTGTAGAAGTCATCAGCTGAGCAAATAAACTGATTACAAATAAAGTTGTTTTGGGATTTAGGCTATTGGTTAAAAAACCATGTTTAAACGCTTGCCAGCTACTGATACCAACACCAATTTCATCCAGTTTTATTTTTGCCTGCGTGAATGTTTTATAGCCAAGATAAATTAAATAAGCAGCGCCAATATATTGAATTGTTTGTAAAAGATAGGGCATATGATTTTTTAAAAAACCCAGGCCAAGTAGGCTATAACCCACATGTATCCAAACACCGCAAGCAATACCTAAAGCAGTGCTTAATCCAATATTTCGACCATATAAATAACTGTTTCGTGTCACGATAGCAAAATCAGCGCCAGGACTTATTACTGCCAAGCAGGTGATTAAGATCACAGCAATCATTTCATTCACTCATGTATCCTTTTTTACACAGTTTTAATTATTTTTATATTTTTCATATATTTGTATTGGGTTAAAGCGATAATATTTTGATGAAATGCATGATTTTTTGGAATGTATAGTGCTTGCCGTTGAATTCACTCAAATTTCTCAATCGCTCGGAAGTTTTGCTCACATCGAATGTGTGGTGATTTTTTACGATAGCAGTACTGTATTGATTACGATTGGATGATTTCTATACAGTTATGCTGTTTATATATGGTGATCGTGTTTCAATTGGTCGGCATTGGTGAAACGGGGGAGTATAAGAAAATATAAACAATAGGTTTCTTTTATAAAGCCTGTTAAAACTCATAAATCAACAGATAGTGCCTCTCATCCTAGCTTTTCCTAAGCGAGAAGAAACTATCAGGCTTCATTTCGCATGATCATTTTGATTTATGAACGCTCTAATGTCTTTGTGGTTATTTTGGGAATTCGCTGATTATTTGTCAGACAGCTAATCTTAAGAGCTAATGTTAAGAACACAGAGCTCGGCCAAGCAAACACAAATTTGTCTGCTTGACTCAATCCACACAAATCTCAATGTACAAAAATAGTGAGTTTTAACTGAATGCTGGGTGCACAATAATTTTTAGCGTGCTTTTGATTTTTTATAGAAAAAATAAGCAACTAAAATTAATACAATGACAATGATCACATAGCCAACACGACTAAAAATTTGTTGCATGAGTTCTATATTGTTTCCAAAATAATAACCAACACATGCAAGAAAAGTGGTCCAGATGATTGTCCCTACGCTGCTATACAGCATAAATTTCCAAAAGGGCATATGACTCATGCCTGCAGGGATACTAATCAAAGAACGAACTGCGGGAACCATTCGCCCAAAGAAAACCACGCGATGTCCATATTTTTCAAACCAATCTAAAGCTTTTTTGACATCTTCAGATTTGATAAAAAGGTATTTACCGTAGCGGTCAACCCAATTAAAAATGCTTTGATTTGGGATTTTTCGACCCACCCAATACAACAACGCGGCAGCAAGCAGTGAACCGAAGCTTCCTGCGATAATTACACCCGATAATAATAATTGACCTTTAGATGCAGCAAACCCAGCTGATGGCATAATCACTTCTGAGGGAATCGGCGGGAAAACATTGTCTAAAAACATCAAAAGAGCTATACCGAAGTAACCAAGTTGCTCCATGATCGAAATAATCCAATCAGTCATTTTATATATAAAAATAGGGCGTTATGAACATGGTATGGTTTTCATTTATCAAAATATAGTGAGAATTTGTTGTGTTGTTAAAATATCTAAATAAAAACCGCAGCCAATAAGCTGCGGTTGAGTGAAGCATTTTAAAATTGATTGAGATTAAAGACGTTTGCGTTTTGCAGCAGTAATTTGTGATTGACGCATACGGAAACCTTCTTTTTGTTTCTCAGATGTTTTATCAATACAATATTTGCAAGAAACACCATGTTCATAACTTGGTAAATCAGCTTCTTCAGGAACAAGTGGCCAACCACATGCATGACATTTAATATTTTCGCCTTCTTCCATACCATGCGTCACCGCAGTACGACCATCAAATACGAAACATTCACCTTCCCACATACTTTCATCAGCAGGGGTTTCTTCAAGGTATTTTAAAATACCGCCTTTAAGGTGATACACCTCGTTAAAACCTTCTTGAAGCAGTAGCGATGTTGATTTTTCACAACGAATACCGCCTGTACAGAACATCGCAATTTTCTTATCTTTATGCTGTTCAAGTTCTTTTTTTACGTATTCTGGAAATTCACGAAAGGTTTCTGTTTTAGGATCAATCGCGCCTTTAAAAGTACCCGCTTTATATTCATAATCATTACGTGTATCAATCAAAATCACGTCATCACGTGCAATCAGTTCGTTCCATTGTTTTGGATCAAGATAATGTCCAACAAGATCACGAGGTTTCACCTCTACACCTAAAGTTACGATTTCGTTCTTTAGCTTAATCTTCATTTTACGGAATGGCTTTTCATCACTATGTGATTCTTTATATTCCATACTATTAAAGCCTTCATTCAATAAGAATTGATGAATGACATCAATTGCTTGACGATCGCCAGCAACAGTTCCGTTAATTCCTTCACCTGCAATAATGAGAGTACCGCAAAGATTGATGGTTTTTACCAAGTCTAAAAGACGTTGTTGAAGATCAGCAGGATCTTGAACTTCTTTGAATTGATAAAGTGCTGCAACAACCCAACCAGAGGTCGCTTGCTGTTCTACAGGTGCAAGCTGTTCTACAGTAGCGTTCATGGAGTACTCCAAATATTTAAGATAGAATAAAATTTAAGGCGCATATTTTAGCGTGATTTACATGAATATGCGAGAAAACCCTAGTCTTTGTAGTGTTTTTTTATTCCCTGAAAAAAATATGGGTTTTTATACTAAATATAGTGCTTTAAAATATTTTATATACCATATATAGTATTGCGAAATGATTATTTCGTGCCGAAAAAGTGTGTCACATCGTTGATGTAAGGAGTAAATTTTGAGTAACGAACGTCGGATACCCACCTTAACGCCATGCGCTGGTCGTTGTTCAACGGTATTTGGTGATTCTGTTTGTCGTGGTTGCCGTCGTTTTAATCATGAAGTGATCCAATGGAATACATATGATTCAGCGCAACGTTTAGCCGTTTGGAAGAGGCTGGATGCACAGCTCGATCAAATTTTAATTCCGATGCTGCCTTTTGCCGATTTAAGACATATTGAAGGTTTTATTTTGGGTAAACGTATACGAGTGATGGATTCTGCTTCTAAAGGGCGCAAGTTGTATCATGCATTAAAAATTTGTGAAAAAAATAAACATCTCGCAGAAGAGAGTGGTTTGGGAATTCAAGCGAAACAGGTAAAACCGCTTTGGGATGAGTTTGAACGTCGTGTATTGGCCTTGGCCAATGCAAGTTATGATTTCGCATGGTTACGTGCAGACGGTATTCGTCAAAGTATTTTACATTTGGAAGATGTTTAAACTTATTTCTTCAATGATTTATTATTCATCAGCTTGATATTTTGGCTATTTAATTTTAATCAGTGCCACTTATAAAAAATTAAAACTAAAACTGGCGCTGTTATTTCATGGCACTTTAACCAAGATTACCTAATCAATATTAAAAAGCCAGTCCAAAGATTTGAACTGGCTTTTTTACTCTGTCTAAATGTGATGACTTAAAATATTTTCTTAGACATTGTGTTTTAAACGATACTGAACCAATTCTTCAATGGTAATAAGCGTTAAATGATGCGTTTGAGCATATGCTAAAACTTGAATGCCTGAAGCCATTGTTCCATCAGGGTTGGTCACTTCACATAACACACCAGCGGGTTTTAACCCGGCTAAACGTGCCAAATCAATAGAACCTTCTGTATGTCCACGACGGGTTAATACACCACCATTACGACCACGCAATGGAAAAACATGACCAGGGCGATTCAAATCGCTTGCGACAGCACCTGTTTTAATTGCAGCATGAATAGTAGTGGTACGGTCTTTTGCAGAAACGCCTGTTGTTACACCTTGTGCTGCTTCAATGGTAATGGTAAAAGCCGTTTTAAATTGACTTGAATTGTCCTGAACCATCGGTGGGAGTTCAAGGTGATCTGCTAGATCATCGGTAATGGTTAAGCAGACAATACCTGAACCATCACGAATCATACGTGCCATGGTTTCAACATTGAGGGTTTCTGCTGCAACAATTAAATCTGCTTCATTTTCACGATCAAAATCGTCCATGACCAAAACAGGTTTGCCTTGGCGCATATCTTCGATTGCTTGTTCGATACGTTGGTCTGCAGGGGATAGTGCAGAAAAGAAAATTTCGGGTTGAATTAAACTAGACATTGAAACGCTCTCGTAAAGTTAAAATACGGTTGAACATTTCAGGACATTTGAAATAGTGGCGTTACAAAACCTTTTCCAATAGCGAATATTGAAATTTTTAAGCTGTGACGTCGTCTTCTTTCATCCGGACTATACCGTCGGCTTTGGCATTTCACCAAATCTGCGAATCACGATTAAGCGTGATAAGCTCGTGGGCTGTTGGCTCAGGATTGAAAATCCGTCCAATTTACCACCGGTGGGGAATTACACCCCGCCCTGAAGCGATGTGCATTTATTATAGACACTTTTTTACTAAATGGATGCTTTTTTTTAGAATGATCAGTACTATAGATAGAACAATAGTTGCTATAGAAAATAATTAAACTTATACATTTAAAAGAATATTTGTGGTCATAGTGATCAACAAATAGCAAAGCATAAAATAAGGAGACTCAGCTTGATCACGATTCAGCAAGATGTCTATTCATGGCGTAATGATGATTTTGTTAAACACTTACAGGTTTTGGGATTTGCTCTAATTGCAGTCAGTATTTTATATTTGACCGCTGCAAATTGGTTTATGTTGCCTCAGTCTTTTCAATTGGCAATTCCACAAATATTCTTGTTACTCAGTGCTGTAGCCAGTATTTTTTTAGTTCAGCATGATTATTTAGCCCAGTGTTTGCATACAATAAGTGGCTTGATGATTGGTTTAAGTTTGGCTGTCATTGGTCAAATTTATCAAATAGGGGCAGATAGTTATTTACTATTTTTAATCTGGTCTATTTTATTACTGCCGTGGTTGTATCGTCCAAATATTGGTGTTTTTACATTGCTCTGTATTGTCAGCCAACTCACCTTATTTTTGTTTTTTAAACAAACATTTTGGGCTGATGAATATCCTGTCACATTTTTATTTAGCTTAAATCTCCTTTCATTATTTCAGTTTTATTTTTGTCTTCGTTGTTATCAAAAGCTGCGTTATCTCTTTGTCTTATGGTTTGGCATTCTTTCAATTTGGCATATGGGGCTATTTTTATATGGTGACAGTAATTTAGCATTCGTAACAGCCATGGTTTTTACATGGATAGACCTTAAGATCGCTTATTTAATATCATCATTTTTTCTACTTTCTGTCGCATTAACTTATTTTTATCGAAAAAGAGATCAGTTATGTAGTGTGCTTTCAGCAGTAGGTTTAGGGATTACGTTTACGCTGGTGATTTTCAAATGGATGAATAGTCTGTTTCGTGAATCCGAAGTGCTCGAATTATTTTCAATTGCACTGGTGGTTTTTGCTTGGTTTGCGCTGATTACTTTTTTATTGATTAAGCTTATCCCTCAAAACAAATTTAACAATATTCCTATCGCAGTGGGTGCATGGATTGCAGGTGTTTTATTGGCATCATTGATGCTGACATTTTGGGGCAATTTTTCCTTGATCATGGGGGCCATTTTTGTGGTATTGGCTGCCTTTATTTTAAGAAGCAAACAAGCTTTATTTTTAAGGCAGTTTGCTTATTGTATATGGGTCGCAGGGCAAAATGCTGTGATTTTCCACACGTTTGAATTAACTGACCAATTCTTTCCAATTTTCTTTATTCAATTTGCCATGCTGTGTCTCAGTTATTTTATTCGCAGCCATTGGTTCTTTATTTTTATCCAACTATTTGCCTTATATTTATCAGGTATTGCGTTGATTTGGGATTTAAACGTTCTGCTTGGATTTAATCGTTTTGTTGAAAACTTTTCATTTCTGCTCTTGCTGAGTTATGGATTTTATCTGGTAATGATTTGGGTGCATCGTATTCAACCCAGTCAATATCAACGCAGTTTAGCATTGGCGAATTTATTGATTATTCTATCATCTTTGGGTTTTTATACACTATTTGGACAATATGAATTAGAGAAAATTAGATACCTTCCTATTCTCAGCTTGGGGCTACCTATTTTGTGGTTGGCTTTGTTTATGGTGTTGAGGATTCGCAATCAATTTAGCTTGATTGCTCAATTGATTTTATTGGCTTTTGCTGCAGTACTGATATTTTATGGTTATTTTGAAATTTTTATTTGTATCGCCATACTTTCATGGGCATTGTCACAGCACGATAAGATTGTCTATGGTTTTGCTTTAGTGACTTTGGCGTTAACCCTATGGTTTATTTACTACGCGTTGAATGTCAGCTTCCTTGTTAAAAGTCTAAGTATGTTTAGCTCAGGATTAATTTTGTTGATACTGACTTGGGTGCTGCATAAATTCCAAGCAAAAGAGGGAGTAAATACATGAAAAAATTCATTCCTCTTTGTCTTGCTTTAATCTGTATTGTTCTTTTTCTAGGCATCATTTTTAAGAATGAACAGCATCTGAAGAATAGTCAGAGTATATATGTCCACTTACAACCTGTTGATCCACGTTCGTTAATACAAGGTGATTATATGGTGCTGAGTTATCAACTTTACTTTGCACCTCAAAAGCTAAATCAGGGCGATCAGAACAATGTAGATCCAAGTGATAGTGATGAAAATCATATCTTTTCAGGGCATTATTTTGATCAAGTGATTGAAAATAAGCCTTCGGTTACGGCTTATGTTGAATTGGATCAACATAAAAAGGTGGCACATACTTATTTTGAAAAGCCTAAAGATGCGCAAACTGTAAAATTGATTTTGAAAAACCCTGATAATCGGCATAGATCACTTTATCCTGCATCCAATAGCTTTTTATTTGCAGAAGGCTTAGCTGAATGTTATCAGCAAGCAACGTATGCTGAGTTTAAGGTGGATCAGCAGGGCAATGCGATTCTTGCATCTTTACGAGGAGAGCATTTACAAGATTTAGAGTGTGAGAATAAACAACGCTGGCGTGATGGATTTCGTTCTGAAAGAACTGAATAATTGAAGTCTAAATTATTCACTATAACGGATACTTGCTAAGGCAACATCGAATAATATGCATGAAATAAGTGCTTTGAATAAATGGTGGATTAAGTCAGTTTGAATTTAGTCTTATTGGTTTTCATAGCCATAATATGTATGGATAGTCGTTGTGAAAAATAACCAGATCAAATTTTCCCATATGATTATTTTTCTAATACTATTTATTTTTGTTTTATCTACATTTTATTCAGGTCGCTTGAATAAGTCATATTCAAATAGTCCAGAAATAATCAATTTTAGAGGAATTAAAAATAAGTATTTTATCCAATATTCTCCAGAATTTATTCCATCATTGATTAGGCCTGGTAACGCATCTGCTTCAATACGGATACATCGAGATAATTTGTCTAGTGAAGAAATGACACGGATACAACAACAACTTGTTTCTGATGGCTGGAGAAGAATAAAGGATGAAGGTAGGTATTTTCAATATTGTTTAAATAAGACACAAATATTAAATATTGGATCTCCTGTCACTTTGAAAAAGAGAAGTGGTGAAATTATTCAGAATGATAAGGTTAACTCATGGATTATTAGTCTGTATTATAATGATAATGGTATAAATAGCTGTTATTGAAAATAATTAAGTGAAATAGACATAAAAAACCCGCATCATTGCGGGTCTTTAATCATCTGTGTGCAATTATGCAACTTGAACAGGGATACAGTTTGCTGTGTGATTTACTGTATTGTCTGGATTTGCATATACAAGACGTGGTTTATGCGCATCTGCTTCAGCATTGGTAAAATCACCAAATGTGGCAATAATCATTAAATCACCAACATCAGCTTGAAGTGCAGCGCCACCATTGACTGAAATGATGCCTGAACCTTCTTCGCCACGAATCGCATAGGTTGTAAAGCGCTTACCATTAGTCACGTTCCACATATGAATTTCTTCATATTCACGGATACCAGCTAAATCCAAAAGAATACCGTCGATTGCACAAGAACCTTCATAATGTAATTCTGCTTGTGTAACAACACAACGATGGATTTTTGCTTTTAATAAACGAGATAGCATGATTTGCGTCTCCAGAGTAGCCCTTACAATTGTTATCTTGTGTTGAATCAACAATTTTCAATGGGGGGATGCATTTGAAAGCGCATTTTGCTCTTAAAAATGAATCATGGCAAGAAAAATTGTTGAACAAAGAACATAAAATTTAGGTTGAAATTATGCTTTATAAGCATTGATTTGATTCATTGCTTGCTGAATCTCACCATTAACCAATAATTTTGTTTTGCCTAAAGCATGGTGTATTGCATCATCCATTAAAGTCTGTTCACTGCTTGGTGCTTTACCAAGTACATGTCCTGAAACTTTTTCTTTAGCGCCGGGATGACCAATGCCAATACGTAAGCGATGAAAATTAGAACCAATATGAGGAACAATGTCACGTAGACCATTGTGACCACCATGTCCACCGCCAGTTTTTAAACGAATGACGCCCGGATTCATATCCAGTTCATCATGAGCGATGAGAATTTCTTCTGGTTTAATTTGGTAGAATTTTGCAAAGGGAACAACACTTTGACCAGAAAGGTTCATAAATGTTGTGGGCAATAGTAGACGAACATCTTGTCCTTCAATATTACCACGACCACTGATTCCTTTATATTTTGAATCAGTTTTTAATGTAATACCATATTGTTCTGCAAGGCGTTCGACGAACCAAAAGCCTGCATTATGGCGGGTTTGGGCATATTCAGAACCTGGATTACCCAAACCAATAATCAGTGAAAGTTTACTCACTCATTTACACCATTTAACACTTATGCGCGTTTAAAGTCAGCGTGCATTGGAGTGTTTTTAGCTGGGTGACGTTGTAAAGCTTGGATTTTAACGCTTTCAACTTTACCTTCGATGTTAAGATCAATAACTTCTTCAAAGAAAGAGTTATTTTCTAAAGCTTTAACAAGCTCGCGAAGTTCTAAAGTAACCGCTACAGGTTCAGCAGAACCACCATAGATGATTGCTGGAACTTTATTTTGAAGACGAAGGCGGCGGCTCGAACCTTTCCCTTGAACTGCTTCTTCACGTGCTACTGCATTTAATACGAAGTTTGCCATGATGACATTTCCTCATTGAGTGTAATTGACTGAACTTTCGACCAGCCCAGTGATATAAAGCCCTACCAAAGAGTAGGGCTTTGAAAATTTGGCGCTATTATAGATAAGAATCGAACATTGCGCTAATAGATTCTTCGTTGTTAATACGACGAATTGTTTCAGCAACCATACTTGCTACTGAAACTTGGCGAATCTTACCAAGTTTTAATGCTTCATCTGAAAGTGGAATTGTGTCAGTAACAACCAATTCATCAATTACAGATTTGCTTAAATTTTCGAGTGCTTTACCTGAAAGTACAGGATGCGTTGCATAAGCAACCACTTTACGTGCACCAAAAGTTTTTAGTGCATCGGCAGCTTTACACAAAGTACCAGCTGTATCAACCATGTCATCAACAATCACACAGTCACGATCACGTACATCACCAATCAAATGCATCACTTGTGATTCATTGGCTTTTTGACGACGTTTATCAATGATTGCAAGGTCGATATCACCCATTTGTTTTGCAACAGCACGTGCACGAACTACACCACCAACGTCAGGTGAAACCACCATCAAGTTATGATGTTGTTGTTGACGTAAGTCAGCAAGCAAAGCAGGTGTACCGTAGATGTTATCTACAGGAATATCAAAGAAACCTTGGATTTGGTCAGCATGCAAGTCGATCATTACAACACGGTCAATACCCACAGTGGTGAGCATGTCTGCTACAACTTTTGCAGTAATTGGAACACGAGTTGAACGAGGACGACGGTCTTGGCGTGCATAACCGAAGTATGGAATTACAGCAGTAATACGACCAGCACTTGCACGACGCAAAGCATCTGCCATTACTAAGATTTCCATAAGGTTATCATTCGTAGGGGCACAAGTGGGCTGTACGATAAACACGTCTTTACCACGCACATTTTCAGTAATTTCGACAGTGATTTCACCATCAGAAAATTTACCTACAGCAGCAGCTCCCAGAGGGATGTGCAAATGGCTAACGACTTTTTGGGCGAATTGTGGATGCGCAGTTCCACTAAAAACGACAAGATTGGGCATGAAGCACCCTTGGCGGTTGGCAGATTTGAATTAGATGGCAGGGGCGGCTGGATTCGAACCAACGGATGCCGAGATCAAAACCCGGTGCCTTACCACTTGGCGACGCCCCTAATGCGGCAGAATTTTAGTGTTTTTGCATGTCTCTGTCAAGGTAAATCAACATTAAATACAAATTACTACGTTCTGTCTTTTTTGAGAAAATGGCAGGGGCGGCTGGATTCGAACCAACGGATGCCGAGATCAAAACCCGGTGCCTTACCACTTGGCGACGCCCCTAATTTGATGTTGTATTTAATGGCAGGGGCGGCTGGATTCGAACCAACGGATGCCGAGATCAAAACCCGGTGCCTTACCACTTGGCGACGCCCCTAAAATACAACGATCTACAGATGAAAAATGATGGCAGGGGCGGCTGGATTCGAACCAACGGATGCCGAGATCAAAACCCGGTGCCTTACCACTTGGCGACGCCCCTATCATTACACTGTAAAATGAGTGAGTGGTGATTCATTCAAACTGTTGACCAAATAGGCTTTGCAGGGTGAATGATTTAAAACATCATCAATCTTCATTTGTTCAGTGACTTCAACAAAAACACAAGCACCTGTACCTGTAAGCTTTGCTGTACCGAACTGATCTAAATACTGCATTGCTTCATCAACTTCAGGATATAAATTTCTTGCCAGTGGCTCAAAATCATTTCTAAAATTGGATGGCTTTAGCTGATAGGCGCAAAATTTAGTAGGCTTCGTATCTCTTGTCAATGTTTTTTGCGAAAAAAGTCGTTGAGTGCTGATAAAACAATCAGGTTTTAACACAATGTATTGTTTTTGATCTAAGTCTATGAATGTTAAGTGTTCACCTATACCTTCTGCCCAAGCATTACGACCATGAACAAAGATTGGAACATCTGCACCCAATTTAACCCCAAGCTCAGCCAGTTGTTCAGTATTTAAACCGCACTGCCAAAGTTGATTGACCACAATCAATGTGGTGGCAGCATTGGAAGAACCACCACCTAGACCTGCACCCATTGGAATATTCTTTTCGATACGAATTTTTAAACCAGTCGGCTGTGTAGCATAAGGTTTTAAAATTTGAATCGCTTTATAGATCAGATTATGTTCCAAATCGACGTTACTCAAACCTTCAAGACTGATTTCTGCTTGAGAATGTTCTGTTTGGATGAATTCTAACCAGTCATACAAATCAATCAGCTGAAAAATACTTTGCAACTCGTGATAGCCATTTTCACGACGACCTGTGATATGCAAAAACAAATTTAATTTTGCTGGAGAGGGAACACGAATCATAGATTTCATTGTCTAAGGTATAGATTTAGCGGTTTTGAATCACCATTGTAATACGATTTTCCTGACCAGATTCAAGTTGTTGTTTTAAAATCAGCTTATTGGGCAAGCTCGCTTGATTGTTATAACTAAAATCTACAGTCCAGCCATCTTCAATGATTTGAGCAATACGTTGAGTATTATCTCGGGTGATTTGTGCATTTTCAGTGGCAGGGTAAGCTTGAACCCAATCGACAATATGCGTAATAGGTGCAGTCCAGCCTGTGGCTTTTTCAAGCAGCTCTTCTGGTGTTTCAGCCGAAATCGAACCTGTTTTAGCGCTATTGAGGGTAACTTCTCCAGATTTTCCTTCAATAATAGTTTTGCCAATACCTAAGATCCCATTCAACTGGATGTTAAAATCTTGTTGGTCTTGTGTCCATGTGTAGAACGCACTGCCAGACTGTTTCGGTGTTTTTACCCCAATTTTCCCTTCAAGATTAAATTGATTTGACGGTTTTTGCAGGGACGTTGTGGTATCAGTGGGTGCTGTAAGCGTTGGTGTGGTTTGTGCTGGCTTTACGACTTGTTGACAACCTGTGAGTGTAAAAGCGGTTACAGCAGTTAGGGTGCAAAAGATCTGTGGAATGTGACGCATACAAGTCATTAACTCTTTTTAATATGTTGCGGTAATATTAATGAATCTAGTTGATTTAATTGAGGATCATTTGGATGATTTTGTTTGAGTTGTTGTAACACTTCATTAAATTGAGCTAAGGCACCTTGCATATACAAAGATTTTGCATACCGAATACCAATGTTTACACTATGACTCAAATTATAAGCTTTCGATAAAATGTTTGAGGCAGCATCAAAATCATTTTGCAAGAATGTGATATATCCCAGCGTATCTAAAATCGAGGCCTGATCTGGCGCAGAATCTAAGGCATGTTCTGCATACTTTCGCGCTTCATCTAAACGTCTATTTTGTAGTGCAAGCGTATAGGCATAAGCATTTAAATAAGCAGGATTATTTGGCTCTAAAGTTAAGAGTTGTTTCAATGCTTTATCAAGTAAATCACGATCCTCGAATGGATCAAGAAGCAATATTTCTGAATAGAGAATTTCAGGATCATCAGGCAAGTTTTTCACTGCTTCAGTGAGTAATCTCAGCGCTGCTTTTTTATTGCCCATGCGTTTTAAAATCTCGGCTTGAGCTTGATATAAGAAACTTGCATGTTGTGGATAATTGACGCGCTCTTGGGTTAAAAACCGTAAAGCATCATTCATCTTGTCCTGTCTTTCAAAAATCGAGACCAGATTACGGCGTGAAACCGTATATAAGTTTCCATCAACCAAACGATAATAGGCTTTTGCCGTTTCATCATTTTGTTTTCGTTCAGCATTTACTGCCAAATAAAAATATGCTTCGTTTTGATAACGTGACGAGTAGCGTAACTCCACTAAATACTGTTCAGCTTGATCCAGCTTTTTTAAATCAATCGCAGTTAACCCTGCAATAAATAGAGCCTCTTCAGCATCTGGCCAGGCTTGGATAATCGATTCTAATTTGCTTAAGGCCAATTCAGATTGATGAATCTTGATCAGATATTTGACTTCTGCCAGACGGATATCATAGTTGTACTTGTTTTTACGACTGCTTCGATCATACCAATTTAAAGTCGCTTCTTGGTCACCCAAAGCCTCTAATAAGTTGGCTTTCATCAGAATAAAGCCAGTCACTTTTGAACGTTTTTTTAACGCTTTATTGACGGTTTTTAAGGCTTGTTCGATCTCATCGTTTTGTGCTTCCAAACCCGCAATTAGAATTAAAACAGAAGGATTATTTTTTTCTTTACTTGCTCTCAGTGTACTGAGCAGATTTTGACGATCTACTTCTGATTCTGGTGCAATTCCTTCTAAAATCTTTTCTAAATCAGCGTTGGGGTCAATATTGAGAATACTGTCCAGAGTCTCCGCTGCAAGTTCATATTCATGTGATTTGAGCGCGATATGTGCCAAATAAAATTTTGCAGGAACGTCCTCAGGTTCTTGTACAACCCAATGGGTGGCAATGTCTAAAGCTGCTTTTAAATCGTTTTGTTCAATTGCAACATTCAAGGCACGTTGCTTAATGGTGGTTGAATTACTACGAATTGCGAGCACAGTATAATTGTGTAAAGCAGTTGCAGTATCATTATAAGCCAATGAAAATTCAGCAATAATACTTTGTTTTAATGCATTAGTATTATATTTAGCATGATAAAATTCTCCAGATGCTCTAATATGAGCACTAGAAGCCATGCTACCAACCAGTAAGAATGTGGTAGAATATTGCTTAATTGTCATGCCGCTTAAGCGGTTGTTTATTTGACGCAATTTTTCCGAATCCAAGTATGCTTTTTATGACACCGTTATTGCACAATAGCACAAATTTAGCGAAATGATGATCTGATATGTCTTTCTTTGCATTGGGTGTCAACCATCAAACTGCTTCTGTTGAGCTACGTGAGCAAATCGCTTTTAATCCAGAACGATTAAAAGATTTATTTGCCGTAGAAAGCCTTCGCCAAAATTTGAATGATATGGTGGTGGTGTCAACATGTAACCGCACTGAAGTCTATGCCATGGCTGAAAATGCCGATATGGTATTAAATTGGCTCGCCCAAACCAATGGTATTGATGTAAAGCAATTGTCAAATCATGTATATCGTTATGAAAATACTGATGCAGTTTCGCACTTAATGCGGGTTGCGAGTGGTTTAGATTCGTTGATGCTGGGTGAACCGCAAATTCTTGGGCAGGTTAAAACAGCACTATCAATCGCAAAAGATGCTGAAATCGTCTCGCAAAACCTGAATCAAATATTTGAATATGCTTTTTATGCAGCCAAACGTGTACGTTCTGAAACGGCAGTCGGCAGTCATGCTGTCTCAATGGGATATGCTGTTGCTCAACTCGCATTGCAAGTGTTTAGTAAGCCTGAACAGCTTACAGTCATGGTGGTTGCCGCAGGTGAAATGAACAGCTTGGTGGCAAAACATTTGGCTGAAATGGGCGTTGCAAAAATCCTGATTTGTAATCGAAGCCGTGAACGGGCAGAGAAATTAGCACAAGAAATAGCGCATCGTGTTGAAGTGGAGATTATTCCATTTGATGAACTCACTACTCAGCTTTATCGTGCGGATGTAATTTCCAGTTGTACAGGCAGTTTGCATCAAGTCATTGCTTATGCAGATGTGAAATTCGCTTTAAAAAAACGTCGTTATCAACAAATGCTTATGGTCGATTTAGCTGTACCTCGTGATATAGATCCAAAAGTTGAAAGTTTGGATGGTGTGTATTTATACGGTGTGGATGATCTACAAAGTGTAATTGATGAAAATTTAGCACAACGACGTCAAGCTGCGGTCGAAGCAGAGGTTATGGTCAATCAACTGGTGACTCAGTTGGTGACACAGCAAAAAGTAAAAGAAGCAGGTGGGACGATTCAACAGTTTCGTGAGCACGGTGAAGAACAACGCCAGATGGAGTTGTCGCATGCCTTAGAGCGTATTCAGGCAGGTGAGGATACGCAACATGTACTTGAGGATTTTGCACATCGTTTGACGCAAAAGTTATTGCACCCATCTTCAATTTTGTTACGTCAAGCAGCGCAGGATGAAGATCCTTCACATTTTGAATGGATGAAAGAAAATATTCAGGATATTTTTGAACAAGAAAGAAAACCAAAAACGAAGTGATTATTTTTTAAAACGAATGTGATTTAATATTTTTGCTTCACCAGCTATTATTGATGTATATACTAGTGCGATCAAATTAGAATAATGAAATTAAGGCAATTAAAATCCTTAAAACTTTATATATATTCATATCATTGTGTTTGTCAGTAGAATGCTTTGCAAAGCCTGTAAAAGACAGTGATGTATTATTGAACCAAGCAATCAAGGATCTACATAGCCTCTCTACTCAGGGTGGAATTATGGGGGTAATTGATTCAGTTGATCGATGCTATAAGAATCCCAAAAAACCTAAACTATATTGCTTTTATCTAGATTACTCAGGGCGGATATTTGATGCACTTATGGTCGAGAGTATAAATGCACACTCAGATTCTAATTACCCTACCAACGCGTTTTTTAGTGATGAAAACTTTCAAAAACGTATATTTATAAACCTATATAAGCCTTATGGCTCCTCAATGGAAGAGGCCAATAGCCATATGAATTTTTTGTATTACAAAATACTTGATAAGCTCAATGAAGCGGTTATAGAAAATTAATGATGTACTAACTTTAAACTAATTTGTTTAGTCAGTTCATTGAGTTGTTTACGTAAATTACGTGATTCACTCAATGAGGTTGGTGCTTTAAGCTTTAATTTTAAATATTTCTCTTGTAAGGCCAAAGAGTAATCTGAAGCCAATTTATCTGCCATTTCAGGCGCCTCAGCCAAAGCCTGAATATTGGTGCGTTGTATGATTTCAGAGAGTTCCAAATGATAAGCACCACATGCACCTAAAATATAATAGGTTGCAAGTTCTTGATCATCTGGTAGATCGTCAAAGACACGGTCAAATACTGCTAAGATTTGCGCCAATAATTCATCTGGATGAATCAATGCACGTAATACTTCAAAGTGAATATATAAAAATGGATGTTGCATCAAAATCGCAACAGCAAAGTCTTCATCTTTGGTGCGAATATTAAATGACAACGAGGCATCTAAGCTGACTTGAGGTTGCCATTTTCGATTAAAACCTAACTTTTCTTTAAAAAACTGTCTTAATAAATAGCGGTAAGAACCTTGTTTAGGTAATAATTCAGTCAGTTGATTGAGTTCAGCCATCACCTGACTTTTACCTTCAGGTGTAGCAACATCATAGTTTTGACTCAATAAAGCAAAGACAAAATCCGATAATAAAGGGGATTGTTGCCATATCCGTTGAAACGTTTCAAAACCTTCCTTACGAATCAATGAATCTGGGTCATGTTCTTTGGGTAGAACAAAAAATTTAAGTTCACGACCATCATTCAATAACGGTAGCGCAATTTCTAAGGTTCGACGTGCTGCTTTTTGTCCAGCGGCATCACCATCAAATGCAATCGTAATTTGATTGTTCTGCTTAAATAAAATAGTCAAATGATCTGCATTACTGGCCGTACCTAATGTTGCTGTCGCACCAGAAATCCCGTTTTGTTGTAAGGCGATCACATCCATATAGCCTTCAACCATGAGCCAATTTTGCGCACGGTCTTTCCGACCTTCATACAAGCCGTAAAGCAGCTGATTTTTATGAAAGACTTCAGAATCAGGTGAGTTAATATATTTCGGTTTGATTTCGTCATTCAATGCGCGACCACCGAAACCGACGACACGACCTTTGTTGTCTCGAATCGGGAAAATCACCCGATCACGCAACAAATCGAAGTCACGTCCACTATCACTGGTACGAATCAGACCCAGCAGTTTTAAACCTTCAATATCTTGGGGGAAGGCTTTTTCTAAATGTTGCCAATCTTCTGGTGCATAGCCTAAACGCCAATATTGGATCGTTTCAGTACTTAAACCACGATGTTTAAAATAATTCTGTGCCACTTTACTGTTTGGTAATTGGCGTTCATAAAACTGCGCAATATTTTCTAACAGATCATAAAGATTGCCATCTTGTGGAATCTGGTTAAAACCTGCTGAGTCAAACTGGGTTGGATCGAAATGCTCAGGATCTGGATATTGGCTAAAGGCTTCAAAAGGATCAATTTCAAGTGGCTGAACAGAATCTGTTTTTTTATCAGCGGGTTTAGAATCGACTACTTTATCTTCTACAGCCTTCACTGCAGGTTTTGGTTTGGATACTTCGCGTTTATACGACAGTTTTTTATTGTCATGATTGTCTTTGGGAAGTTCGACACCTGCATGGCTGGAGAGTTCTTTCATGACATCGACAAAATTTCGATTATCAATATCCATTAAGAAGCGAATGGCATTGCCATTTGCCTGACAGCCAAAGCAGTGATAATACTGTTTATCACGGTAGACATGAAAAGAGGGTGACTTTTCCTGATGAAAAGGGCAACAGCCTGAATAGGTGCGACCAGTTTTTTTCAATTTCACACGTTGACCAATCAAATCGACAATATCTGTGCGATCCAAAATTTGATCTATCGTGTGCTGAGGAATAGCCATAAATTTAATGTCATGTATCGTTTAAACCAATTTAAAGTTTAACGTAGTTTTGAGTCTAAAAATATCTATGAATAAAAAAGACGGGTAAAAACCCGTCTTGATTTGTCGCAATCAATATTTATTTACGTTGTCCATCATACAAACTTTCATCTGCACGTGCTGGTTCTTTAGACACTTCACGATTTGGACGATCAAGTAAGCCAAAACTCACTTTATTTAACAAGCTTGATTTTTGTTCTGCTTGATCAGACGTATCAGAACTCGCTTCTTGTGATACTTCTGCTTTATCACCACGACCTAAAATACCTAATGTTGCACGGTTCCACCAGCTCGCTTCTTTACGTGCTGCGCGTATATTCACTTCACCATTAGATTTAACAAGGTTCGGGTAGTTTTGCTTAAGCACGCCAATGTACTGTTGTGAAGTTTCTTTATCGCCCAACTTGTCATAACCATATGCCATTGTTGCTAAGGCTTCAGGAACTTGAGGCGTTTGAGGATAGTGTTCAATCACCCATTGTGAACGTTCAATCGCAGCCAAATATGCTTTACGTTTAATATTGAAACGTGCAGTATTCATTTCACTTTCAGCCAGTTCTTGGCCGATGTATTTCATTCGTTGTGCAGCATCAACTGAATATTGACTTGAAGGATAGCGACGAATTAAGTCGACAAAATTTTGATAGGCAATTTTTAAATAACCTACATCACGATGTGCTTGTTTTAGTGAGGTATAGCGAAGCAAGCTGTCATAATTTTGCTCCATATTGGCTACACCACGGACATAGTAAGCATAATCTAAATTCGGATGTTGAGGATTTAAACGAATAAAACGATCTGCCAGTGCAATTGTGCCTTCATAATCTTTTTGCTTAAATTTTGTGTAAAGCAATTCAAGCTGAGCTTGTTGTGCGTATTGCCCAGTCGGGAAATAAGTATCCATTGCTTCTAACGCTTTTGCAGCATCGCCATATTGCCCACGGTCTAATGATTTTATCGCATTATTGTAATAAGTCTGCTCATTTGATTTCGGGCCTGTATCAACAACATCCTTCTTCGGATTGCTGCTACAGCCGACAAATGCAGTTGCTAAGCCTACAGTTAAAGCAAGCATTGTGACTTTATAACGTGGTAGCGACATAAAAATTCCTCTGTTTATACGGGCAATAGGCTACAATTGCGCTATTAAACCACTTTTGTCCGAATGAGCAAATGACTTCAGCACACTCTTCTAATTCTAATTTCCCAGAAAATGATTTCAATTTACTTGAAGATTCTGAGGATGCAGATAATCATAATTCTGCGCCGACTGCAACACGTTTATCGTTGCAATTTCAACTGGATGAAAGCTATTTAGGGCAACGTATTGACCAAGTCGCAGCACTGGTTTGGAACGAGTTTTCTCGTGAAAAACTCAAGCAGTGGATGAAAGAAGGTCATTTGTTGGTAAATGGTAACATTGTCAAGCCTAAGTATAAATGCGAAGGCAATGAACTTCTATGTTTAGATGTTGAATTGGAAGCACAAACGTCGGCACAACCTGAAAATATCCCTTTAAACATTGTTTATGAAGATGACGATATCATGGTCATCAATAAACCTGTTGGTATGGTTGTTCATCCTGGTGCGGGTAATCCAAATGGTACTTTGGTGAACGCCTTGCTTTATCATTACCCAAAATCTGCCGAATTAACTCGTGCAGGTTTAGTGCATCGTATTGATAAAGACACCAGCGGTTTATTGGTTGTTGCTAAAAATTTGGAAGCGCAATTTTCTTTAAGTAAACAATTGGCTAAAAAAACAGTTTACCGTGTATATGACTTGATTTGTTATGGTCATATTATTGCGGGTGGAACGATTGATGAACCGATTAAGCGCCATCCTGTAGATCGTGTAAAAATGGCTATTTTACCGGGTGGTCGTGATGCGGTGACGCATTATAATGTTAAAGAACGTTTTCAACATTTCACCCGAGTACAGGCACAACTTGAAACAGGGCGTACTCATCAAATTCGGATTCATTTCACCTATATTGGTTATCCATTGGTGGGTGATCCAGTCTATGTTAGCCGTGTTAAAGTTCCAGCAGGTGCTTCTGAAAAACTGAGTAGTGCATTGCGTAACTTTAAACGCCAAGCTTTACATGCCTCTAAATTGGGCCTAGTTCACCCGCGTACACAAGAAGAAATGATGTTTGAAGCACCATGGTCAGACGACTTCGTTGAGTTGGTTGAAGTTTTACGCTCTGAAAATAAAGCATATTGATTGATTTGCATGATAAAACTGCTCAATGCGAGCAGTTTTATAAAATGATTTAGTTACCACAAACATCTTTTGTACCTGTAGGAAATGTATTGGTAAATTTTGATTTATCCGTGACCAATTCTAATGACATGGTTTTATTTAGGTATGGAGAGTCCGCTTCAAAACCACTGAATAGTGCTTGAGGTTGAAAAGTGAGTGACTTAATTTTTGAATTAATCGTAGCTACATAACCTAAATTTTGTTTATTTAAAATAAATCCAATTTGATTAGCGTTTTGATTGATATACACCCCTACATTTTGGTTAGCTGATGCGTCGTAAGGTTGTAGATAGGCATAGGTAATATCATTTTGATTTGAGATGGGATTCTTTTGCATCACCCAAATCAATAAAGGTTTTTTATAGTTCTGTATTGCTGAATTATTTCCATACATAATGGCTATAACACCTATGGTTTGATTATTTTGATCAAACATTAATAAATTCATACCTTTGCCGATATTATTGGTCCCTGTTAATTCATTTGAAATCGTAGCAATATTAAATTCAAATCCAAAAATACCCGTATTTGCAATCGGGAGTGTTCCTGTCGCAATATTATTGCTGGAGCTGAAATTGCTATGGGTTGCTGAATATGTGATTTGATTGGGTGCATTCAGTATCTTATAAGAAACTTTTTGACCAGATGCTGTAGGAAATTTTTGTGCTGCTGGATTGGCTGGCTCAGGCAAAAAACCTTCTAAATCATAACGACAGAGTGCAAATCCTTGCGTGCTGATAACACTCAGACTCAATAAAACAGCAAGCTTTAATTTTTTCATGGTTTATCCTTATTTTTAAGTTTTAATTAATATTATTGGATTTGATTAAAAAAACAACACTATATTAAGTTGAAATGTTTAGTTTTGTTAATCAACAAAATGGACAAGAAGATTGGTTTTGGATTGAGTAAATTTGTTATAGTTATTGAGTCGTGAAAATGATTTGAAGAGGAAATGAGTCACATGCAATTTGTTCAAGGATTACCTCAAGGTGTATATGCAGGCCAGACACATATACATCATGTAAAGGCTTTGCCATCTGTACAGCCTGAGCTTGAAGGTTTTAATTTGGCATTGCATGTAAATGACGATCCTCAACGGATACAACAGCACCGTATGATTTTATTGAATGAATTTGCAGAATTGGGTGTTAGTAAAATCACATGGATGACGCAAACCCACAGCACAATATGTCATACCATTAATGAAGAAATGACTTTTAGCGCATTGGAGGGGGATGGTTTGGTCACACAGACTCAGGGGCATGCCTTGATGATGATGACCGCTGATTGTTTACCCGTTGTTTTAGGTAATGCTGCAGGTACTGAGGTTGCAAACTTACATGCAGGTTGGCGTGGTTTAGCAGGGGGAATTATTGAAAATACCATTGCCAATATGAAATCCCCACCTACTTGGGCTTGGTTGGGTGCTGCAATCAGCCAACCTTGTTTTGAAATTGGCGCAGAGGTGAAAGCTGCTTTCTGTTCTAAATATGCTGAACTAGACACTGCATTTATAGAGAGTGAGCAAGCGGGTAAGCACTATGCGGATTTGTATGCGATTGCGCGTTATATTCTTAAACAGCATGGGGTGAATGTGATTACTGGGGGAGATCAGTGTTCTTATCGTCAAAATCAAGATTTCTATTCTTATCGTCGCCATGCAAAAACAGGGCGTATGGCTACTTTTGTATTTATTCGGAATTAAATCTATATTTTTAAATAGATTTATCGTTGTTTTAAGCACTTTGTCATAGGTTTTCTGAACATTACAAGAATTGTTTAAAAATGAATTGATGTTAAACTTGACCAAATTTGTTTGTTTTCAATTGATATGTCTTTATCTGCTAAATCTATCGCGATCGTTTACCACAGTCCATTTGGTCATACTGCCAAAGTTGCGGATTATATTGCACAAGGTGTAGAAAAGATCGGTGTAACCGTTCATAAAATGGATATTGAGCATATTGATTGGGATATTTTAGATCAAGCGAATGCCATTATTTTTGGTTCACCGACTTATATGGGAAGTGTTACAGGTCCATTTAAAATGTTTATGGATTCAACATCTCAACGTTGGAAAAATCGTGATTGGCAGGGCAAACTTGCTGCCGCATTTACCAACTCAGGTGGTTTAAGTGGGGATAAGTTATCTGTACTACAACAGATTAATATCTTTGCAATGCAGCATGGCATGTTATGGTCTGGACTCCCTTTAATGCCTACAGGTGTTAAACCTACAGATTTAAATCGTATGGCGGGTTATTTAGGGTTAATGACACAATCAGATAATGCACCTGTTGAAATTACACCACCCTCTGGTGACTTGCTAACCGCAACATGGTTTGGAGAGTATATTGCCTTACTCATAAATAAAATTACGTCATAGTTGTTTGATGTAATTACATAAAAAAACAAAAAATATCATAAATAAAAAGCCTTTAGAATCATTGTAAAAGTTGAATTATTGAGTGAAATATTTTGTTAATTGGAGGCTAAACTGAGTTTTGCCTTTTTTTTATTGTCGTTTTCATATAATTTTTACCAATAAGAAAAAATCTGAGAAGATGATATGGATATTAAGGATGGAAAAATAATTAAAATCATAGGGATGTTTTTAACTTATGGTCTGTTGTTTTCTCCAGTTTATTGTTTTGCAAACTCTTTTCAGTCTGAGGGATTAACTGAATTAAATGACACTGAGCTTTCTAAGGTTAGTGGTCAAGCCCTGATGAGTTTGAGTTATATTGCACCTAATGATTCAGTCAATAAAATGCAAGGGCAAGGTGTCGGTTTTTATAAACTTGGACTTGAAGCTGATCTTGAACTAAATGCCAATATTAAAAAATTACAGCTCGGTTGTGGTGGGGTAAATGGTGCAGGTGGCTGTGACATTGATATTGATAATTTAAGTCTTTCAGGTATAGCGGATACACGTGAAGGACGTGTAGGTTCAAGTGCAAAATTGACCAATCCATTTATAGAGTTTGCGATAAAAAATCCCAATTCTGCGTCTACAAGAGAAGTAGTCGGTCTACGATTAAGTGCTGAAAAAGCATTAGGTTTGTTAACGGCAGGTACTGAAAACTCTGATTTGCCAAATGGTATTAATAGTCTTAGCGGTGCTTTAAAAATTAAAGCAACAACAGGTAGTGCTAATACGACTGCACGGAATTTACAATATGCTGATACAGATATGTCTATTAAAGGAAACATTAAATTAGGTATTCTTCCAACAGCAAGTTTTCAGACAAATGATTATAATCTCGGACTGCAATCGACTGGTGCTACATTGGCTGTTAATGGGAAAACTTTATACGGTAATCGTATGAATAGTGCCCTTTTGACTGGAACAGCTAAAATTGATGAACTATTTTTTAGCGGTACAATTAAGCCAATTCTTGCTGGTATTGATTTATCATTTTTAACATTGAATGCAAGTGGCAGTATATCGGGTTTAACTGCAAATTTAGATATTAATCAAAGCTTAGGGTATATTCATAAGTTGCAATTGAATAATCCATTCTCTTTATCATTACAACAACAGTCTGTGTGGTGGCCAAATGCTGAAATTGCTGCTCAAAGAGGATGGTGGTTAGCGATTGAAGATGAGATTGATATTGGTAAAGTAACGCCATCGAATACGATTGATGTAACAAATGATGTTTTAAAACAAGTTGTACCTAGTTTAAATGCCTATCTTGCTAAATCAGAGAATACTGTGGAATGCCCTGGTTTAATTGGTTTGTCTTGTATTGCGAGTGAGGTAGCGATAGGGCAAATTAATTTATCAGGTTCAAATCCACTATATTTCCCGATTAAAGATTTGAAATTGGCGACTCAAGATTTTGCGCCTAACTGTTATGGGAATCTAAAATTCTGTTAAATCTTTGAGATTAAAGAAAGCCTCCAGATGGAGGTTTTTTTATTTGGTATAGTTGGGATGCCTTACATCGTCACAGTCAATAATTCACTTATTGGAAATGCATTATGCTCTATTGACTTATGATCTGCTTTGAAAACTTATTGCGATATTATTAAGTATAAATATACAATTATTAAAATTAGTTACATAAATTAATATAAGTAAAAACCCTTTAGAATCATTGTGAAAATGATATGAATTTGTATAAAAATTATAAAATATAAATATTTGCGACGAAGTGTTATTTGCTTTAGTTAGTACTTAGTATATTTTTTATCCATAATAAGATCTGAGAAGATGATATGGATATTAAAAGAAATAGAAGGATTGATAAGAAAATCATTAAAATTACAAAGTTGGCTCTAATTTGTATTGGTTTATTTTCTTCAATCTATTGTTTTGCAAGCACTCTACATTCTGAGAGCTTAATCCAATTAAATGATTCTGAGCTTTCGGATGTGAGTGGGCAGGCACTAATGAGTTTGAGTTATATTGCGCCTAATGACTCAATCAATAACATGCAAGGGCAAGGTGTTGGTTTTTATAAACTTGGACTAGAGGCAGAGCTTGAATTGAATGCCAACATTAAAAAGTTACAGCTCGGTTGTGGAGGGGTAAATGGAGCAGGCGGTTGCGACATTGATATTGATAATTTAAGTCTTTCAGGTATAGCAGATACGCGTGAAGGGCGTGTGGGTTCAAGTGCAAAATTAACCAATCCGTTTATAGAGTTTGCGATAAAAAACCCCAATTCTGCATCAACACGAGAAGTGGTTGGCCTACGTTTAAGTGCTGAAAAAGTCTTAGGCTTATTAACAACAGGAATAGAGAACTCTGATCTCCCCAATGGAATAAATAGTTTAAGTGGGGCAATAAAAATTAAGGCTACGACAGGAACGGGATTCACAGCTCCAAGAGCAATGACATTTAATGATACAGGAATGGTTATGAGTGGCAGAATTAGAATAGCTTTTTTTGAACCGAGTTTTAATACAAATGACTATAATTTACAGTTGCAATCAACTAAAGCGAATTTATTGATCAATGGTACAACATTAACAGGAACGCGTTTAACTTCTGCGAAACTAACAGGAACTGCATTTATTGATAATTTAAACTTTGGTGGAAATATTAATGCAAGGGTAAGCCTACCATTAATTTCATTGTTTACATTGCCTATCAGGGCAACTGGATTTATATCAGGTTTACAGGCTGATTTGGATATCGATGAAAATCTGGGTTATATTCATAAACTCCCTTTAAATAACCCTTTCTCTTTATCACTACAGTCAACTCAGGTTCACTGGCCTAAAGCTGAATATGCTGCGAATCGTGGATGGTGGTTAGCCATAGAAGATGAAATTGATATTGGAAAAGTTATACCTAAAAATCAGATTGATATAACGAATGATATCCTTAAACAAGTTGTACCAAGTATTAATATTGCTTTGGATAAGACGCCACCAACCTGCCAGGCTGTTATCGGATGTTTGTTTGCTGGTTTGAATATTGGTGAAGTAAATTTATCGTCGGCAACCCCCCTGTATTTCCCAATTAAGGATTTACCATTAGCAACTCAAGACTTTGCTCCAAACTGTTATGGTTCTTTAAAATTCTGTTAAAAGATTGCTAAAAGAAAAACCTCCATTTCGGAGGTTTTTCGTATATCAAACAGATTATTTATGCATGATTCGTGATTTATCACGTTGCCAATCGCGATCTTTTTCAGTGGCACGTTTGTCATGTAACTGCTTACCTTTTACCAAAGCAATCTCAAGTTTAGCCAAATGACCTTTCCAGTAACACGCCAAAGGTACGCAGGTATAACCTTTTTGATTGACAGCACCCAGTAGTTTTTCAAGCTCACGGCGTGAGAGCAACAGTTTACGAGTACGTGTCGCTTCAGGGACTACGTGAGTAGATGCTGAAAGTAAAGGTTGAATTTGAGCACCGAAGAGAAATGCTTCATTATTTTTAAAGGTGATATAGCTTTCAGTAATGGTCATTCGCCCAGCACGTAATGACTTGACTTCCCAACCTTGTAACGAAAGCCCAGCTTCAAATTTTTCTTCAATAAAATAATCGTGGCGTGCACGTTTATTTTGTGCAATCGTCCCACTATTATTTTTTTTAACGACAATGTTTTTCGACATAATACAAATATTCCAAGAATAGCCTTATTTTGCCTCAAACTTGGCTTCAGGTGAAGTCATTTCACAATTAAAGCCAAAGCTAAATCAAAAGAGGTTATTCGCTAATATTTAAGTTTTTGTTAAACTATAGCCCTACATAACAAACTAGAGTACAAATGGATGTCTAAAACTCGTGTCATCTATCCAGGAACTTTTGATCCAATTACCAATGGCCATGTTGATTTAGTCGCACGTGCTTCACGAATGTTTGATGAAGTTGTGGTCGCAATTGCTATTGGGCATCATAAAAATCCAGTCTTTAGTTTGGAAGAACGTGTAGAGTTAGCAAAGATATCACTCAAACATTTACCCAATGTTGAGTTTGTCGGTTTTGATGGGTTATTGGTAAATTTTGCACGTGAACAACATGCTACAGCAGTGTTACGTGGCTTAAGAGCTGTTTCAGATTTTGAATATGAATTTCAGCTTGCGAATATGAATCGTCAGCTTGATCATGATTTTGAAACAGTATTTTTAACACCATCAGAGCAATTTTCATTTATTTCTTCGACGATGGTTCGAGAAATAGCACGATTGAAAGGCGATGTGGCAAAGTTTGTTCCTCAATGCGTTGTCGAAGCCTTCCATCGTAAACATCAACAAGGTTGGTAGCGTGTCTTTAATTATCACTGATGAATGTATCAATTGTGATGTATGCGAGCCTGTATGTCCAAATGATGCCATTTTTATGGGGGAGGAGATTTATGAAATCCATCCAAACCTATGTACAGAATGCGTCGGGCATTTTGATCAGCCACAGTGTGCGCTTTTCTGTCCAGTCGACTGTATTCCGCTCGATCCGAACCATGTAGAGAGCCAAGACGACTTGATGGAAAAGTATAAAAAACTAATTGCTCAAAAAAGCGCAAGCAATTAGCCGAGAAATTTGTTAGGATACGCCCCGAAGTGAGCCAGACGATCGCTGCTGTGGAGATCTCCGTGATTGAAGCAGGGGAGGAAAGTCCGGGCTTCATAGGGCAAGGTGCCAGGTAACGCCTGGGCGGTGTGAACCGACGGAAAGTGCAGCAGAGAGTAGACCGCCTTCAATATCGTTTCTTTTCGGAGAAATGGAAGGTAAGGGTGAAAGGGTGCGGTAAGAGCGCACCGCATGGCTGGTAACAGTTCATGGCATGGTAAACCCCACCGGAAGCAAGACCAAATAGGGATCCTATAGGCATGGCCCATGCTGGATCCGGGTAGGTCGCTTGAGCGTATGAGTGATCATGCGCCTAGAGGAATGATCGTTCTAGACAGAACCCGGCTTATCGGCTCACTTCGATGAATTTTATTTTAATTAGTGCTTGACGTAACATTGTTTACAGCAGATAATGCGCGCACAGTTTTAGGCTATGTAGCTCAGTTGGTTAGAGCACCGCACTCATAATGCGGGGGTCACAGGTTCAAGTCCCGTCATAGCCACCATTTTTATAGACCACGTTTCCAAAAACGTGGTCTTTTTTTATCTACAAGATTTAAACTTTAACAGCGAGACTTGGTCTTGTTTAAAAACCAAGGTTCATCCCTGTACTATCCCCAATATAACTTAAGCTAATTTTAGGCGTCTTTTTATAATCATAAAGCGTTGTTTTTGATAATTTAGCCAAGCCAAATTGATAAGAAAAGTTAAATTGCACCTGATTGATGTTGTATTGCGTTAACACCTCAGCGTGTTGTTGATTAATCTTTTCTAGCAATGTTTCAGCACGATCAAGGTCATCGAGATAATCTGGCTCATTCACATTTAAAATTAAAACCTGATTTGTGGATTCAGCCTCTCCAATGAAGGTATGGCGACTTTCAACTTGAGCATTTTTAATGTCATCAGAGATCAAACTAAAATTATTGGCTGACATTGTTTTGCTTTGGGAATAACTCCATAAATTGACAGAAAAAATCACAATGGTTAACAGCGCAATGATGTAGTAATGAATGTTCCATACAGATTGGCGTGGAATATTGGATTGAGCGTTTCTGAGGATTTGAGTTTCACTGAGTAGATCGTGCAGAGATTGTTGGCTATTTCCATTAAAAATTGCCAAGTAGAAACAGGCAAAAACAATACTTTGAAAAAATGCCACAAGCAGACTGAGTAAAAGATGCTGAGTTGAATATGTTTGTAAATAACCTGCAAAGCAAAATGGAATGATAAAGATACTTGATCTAACCAGAGAATGCATAAATGGAATTGAAGTACCATTTAAGTCTTTTACCTTAATTTTACCCAGAATTTTCCCAATGGTTTTACCATTACCTATCTGGCTGTTAAAAGCAGCAAAATAAAATAGACAGAGGAGCGTACCTATACATTGGAAAATAAAAGGAGAATTTTCAAAATATGGGTAGAGTATTTTGCCCGTCACTAAACAGGCTACGCCGACGGTAATACAGTCGATGATAAATGCGAATATTCGAGGAAATATAGGGGCGGCTTTTTGAGTTTCAGTAGTAATTTCAGACATGGTGTTGGTTTAATTAAGTTTATGAAAATATTAATAATTAATGTAAATTTATTATATTATAAGTTTTTTAATGAAAAATAACCAGAAAAATATAGTTGAGCTATCAAGCTTTTTAGCAAGATGTATTGAACTTTGAGTTATTTGTAAATGGGCGATTTATAGATGATTTATAAATTTTAGGCATAAAAAAACCAGCTTATCGCTGGGTTCTTTATTGCACCATTTTAATAAGACTTAAAATGGTGCCCGAGGCCAGACTCGAACTGGCACGCTTTGTGGGCGGGGGATTTTAAATCCCCTGTGTCTACCGATTTCACCACTCGGGCATGTGCGCAATAATAAAGGACAGTTTTTCTCTTGGCAAGCGTATTTATGTCGATTTGCTTTCTTTTCAATCAATTCATGTGCTTATGTTTGAAAATAAAGCATTTTAAGCAGTTGAATGGGTATTTTGTCATGATTTTTTCATCAATTTGAGATTAAAGCGAAATATTAAGCCTTTAAATTGATTGGATAAAAAAACTTAGAGGAAACCAACTTCAATGCCAAACTCAATTTCACGCCGTGAACTTATTCAAAAGTCATTAGCCAGTTTTGGGGCATTATCTATACCAGTGTCGTTGACTGCTTGTGGGAGTGATAACAACGACTCAACATCTCCTACTACAAAAGTTGAATTTTTGCATGGTGTTGCCAGTGGCGACCCATTAAAAGATCGTGTGATTTTGTGGACACGTATTACGCCGCAGGATACGTCTTTGCGTTTAGAAGTGGTTTGGGAAATTGCCACAGACGATAAATTTACGCAAGTGATCAATACTGGAAAAGTACAAACAGCATCAGCTCAGGATTTTACCGTTAAAGTCGATGCAGACAAGCTTAAGTCTGGGCAAGCTTATTATTATCGTTTTAAATTCGGTTCGGTGATTTCGCCAGCAGGGCGTACCAAAACATTACCTGAAACCACCAGTTCGGTGCAGTTTGCGGTGTGTTCATGTTCAAACTATCCTGCTGGCTATTTCTATGTGTATAAGGAAATGGCAAAACAAGAGGTCGATGCGATCATCCATTTGGGGGATTACATCTATGAATATGGTAAAGATGGATATGCCACAGAAGAGGCGGTAAAGCTGGGTCGTACACTCGCTGCTGACAATGATAAAGAAATTATCAAGTTGGATGATTACCGTAAGCGTTATGCACTTTACCATACTGACAGTGATTTACAGGCTGCACATGCACGTCATCCTTTTATCGTGATTTGGGACGACCATGAACTGGCAAATGATGCATGGAAAGACGGTGCAGAAAACCATCAAGCCAATGAAGGAAATTTCTTAGACCGTAAATTGGCAGCTTTACAGGCCTATTTTGAATGGATGCCGATTCGTCCTGTATCTGCAACAGATCATTTGAATATTTATCGCCAATTTGACTTTGGTTCATTGGTACAATTGACCATGTTAGATACGCGTATTTTGGCTCGTGACAAGCAACTTGATTATGCCAATTATATGACGGCTTCTGGTTTAGATATCGCTAAGTTCCAGACAGATTTAACCAGTACTACGCGCACACTGATGGGTTATACCCAGCGTGAGTGGTTACAAAAGAAGCTGGCACAATCTACAGCGACTTGGAATGTGTTGGGACAGCAAGTTTTGATGGCAAAAATGTTAATCCCTGCTGAATTGCTATTGTCTTTATCTGCAATTACCAGTGGAAATGTTACCGCCGAAACTTTGGCAAAAATGAATCAGCAGATCATTGAGTTAGTTACTTTAAAAGTTCGCTTGAAAAGTGGTGATCCAACATTAACCGCCACAGAAAAAGCCCGTGTAACCACAGTTGCACCCTATAATTTGGATGCTTGGGATGGCTACTATGCAGAACGTGAAATTTTATATGGCACATTCAAAGCATTAAATAAGAAAGTTGTGGTGTTGGCGGGGGATACCCATAATGCATGGTCTGCTGACTTGCATACTCAAGCGGGTGATTTTGTTGGGGTTGAATTGGCAACCAGTTCGGTCTCTTCACCAGGGATGGAAAAGTATTTAAGTATTCCTTTGGCACAGTTACAACAGTTTGAAATGGCCTTCACCACGCTCATTGATGAATTGAATTACACCAATTTAAATCAACGAGGCTACTTAAAAGTCAGCTTTACAGCACAACAGGTACAAGCGGATTGGATTTTCTTAAATAGCATTAAGGAAAAAACCTATATGGTGGATACGGCTCGTGCTCATCAAGTGGTTTTAAATAACAATTTGGTTGATGTGAAGACTGTTCAGAAAAGTGCATAAATTTTCAAGCCTAAAAAAGCCGAGTTTAGATCACTCGGCTTTTTTAATGCTATAGATGGATTACATCATACTGTCCATATAGGCATCTAAATCTTCATATTTATAGGTTTTACACATTTCATTTTCATATTTTAATAGTTCTAAATGTAATTCTAAAAAGGTGACTAAGCGCTTTTGATAAAATTGATATTTCTCAGAATCTTTGGCTAAGAATCGCATTTTGAATTTGGCTTTCTTGGCTTGTTTATAAGCCCATAAACAGCTTTTTCGAATCTGTTGTAATTGGTAATATTCAGTGTCTTTGGTGCTATCTCTAAATAAATTTTCTTTATAAAATTTAACAAAACCAAAGCTCATTGCAAAGAAAAATAACAGACCTTGCAGTAGGGTGCTTTCTATAAAATAAAGATTGAGGGCTTGCAGGACGATCAGTACCGCAAGCTTAAGCGGAATATTATTGAGTTGTTGGTATAAATGCGTCGAACTGTGTTTTATTTGTTTGATAATGATCGGAACAATAATCATAAAAAATAACATAATCGCTAAAGCGGCAATGCCATTGGCTTGAAAGCTATCGAATTGAGGAAAATGATTTGCAATATACTGACCTAAACTAAAATAGATGCTGCAAAAAATCATAATCGACAAAATCCAAGGAATAAATTCCTTTGCTTCATCTAAAAGCCCTTTGGTTTTAATTTGACTATAAAATAGAAAGTTGCGCTTAAATGCTTGTGGGTATTGTTGTTGTAATTGATTTAAATAGAGGGAAACTTGTTTGTTTTGAATCATATAGGCTTCGCTTATCTAAATTTCACTTTGGATATTAACATAAAAAACAATATAAAATTTTAGGCATAAAAAAACCAGCTTATCGCTGGGTTCTTTATTGCACCATTTTAACAAGAATTAAAATGGTGCCCGAGGCCAGACTCGAACTGGCACGCTTTGTGGGCGGGGGATTTTAAATCCCCTGTGTCTACCGATTTCACCACTCGGGCTTTACAAGATTGGAGGCGGAGGTCGGAATCGAACCGGCGTACACGGAGTTGCAGTCCGCTGCATGACCACTCTGCCACCCCGCCATGTCTTGGTGATGCACATATTAGCAATCTTTGAAAAAAAAACAATACTATAATTCATGCATATGCACATAAATTCAGCATATGAAAGAAAATTGTCTAAATAATCATGTATTATTTGCAAAATTGATTCATATCTACTTTGGAGATGTGCCGTGGCATTGGTATTGGATGGTCGCGCATTAGCGAAACAAATTGAAGCAGACTTGTTGACTCGTGTTGAAGCTATAAAAGCAAAAACAGGTCGTACCCCAATTTTAGCGACTATTTTAGTGGGTGATGATGGTGCATCTGCGACGTATGTACGCATGAAAGGAAATGCTTGCCGTCGTGTCGGTATGGATTCTTTAAAAGTAGAGTTAGGTAAGGAAACCACAACTGAACAATTATTGGCTGAAATTGAAAAATTAAATGCCAATCCTGATGTTCACGGTATTTTGCTCCAACATCCTGTGCCTGAACAAATTGATGAACGTGCTTGCTTTGATGCCATTTCACTTGAAAAGGATGTAGATGGGGTAACTTGCTTGGGTTTTGGTCGTATGGCAATGGGTGAGGCTGCTTATGGTTCGGCAACACCTGCAGGTATCATGACGATTCTTCAAGAAAACAAGATTGAAATCGCTGGCAAGCATGCAGTTGTGGTGGGGCGTTCGGCTATTTTAGGTAAGCCGATGGCAATGATGCTACTTCAAGCCAATGCAACAGTGACAATCTGTCATTCTCGTACACAAAATCTTGCTGAATTGGTAAAACAGGCTGATATTGTTGTTGGTGCAGTCGGTAAAGCTGAATTAATCCAAAAAGACTGGATTAAGCAAGGTGCTGTTGTGGTTGATGCTGGATTCCATCCTCGTGACGGTGGTGGTGTGGGTGATATCCAATTGGTCGGTATTGAAGATGTCGCTTCAGCTTATACACCAGTTCCAGGTGGCGTAGGTCCGATGACGATCACAACGTTGATTCGTCAAACTGTGGAAGCTGCTGAAAAAGCGTTAGTTTAAGTCCTGTTTTATTCTGGGCACAGTGAAAGCCATGCATTCACTGTGCTTAAATTCAGCCTACATTTACATAGCAATGTTTATTTTTCAGTAAAAGTAGGCAATATTGTCATTAGTTTAATGGTCATTGGCTTAACGCGTTTAAGATCTACTTTTAAGTAGCAGTATCTGAGACTTAACAAGAAGTATCTTCTCGAACCTTAGCAGATGATGTTACTGTCTATCGAATATGAGGAAGAAGCTGTATTTCCTCAATATCAAAATAATAATTTTGGTCATATTTTGCATGAGCTGTACTTATCAATTTCCTAAAGCCCCACAACATTTACTTGATGCTTTGCATGAAGTAATTCCTCAATGCGAATTATTGGCACAGCAGTTGCCTGAAAGCCCAATTTCGTTATGGTTGATTCCACCTGTTTTTCCAACAGATCGTTTGGATGATGAGGTCATTCGCCGTATTTGGAATGATACACCGTATTGGATTTTTTGCTGGGCTTCAGGTTTAGCAATGGCACAATGGCTGATTGCAGAGCCACAGCATGTAAAAGATAAAGTGGTGCTGGATTTTGGTGCGGGATCAGGCGTCGTTGCAATTGCTGCCAAAATGGCAGGTGCAAAACGTGTCATCTGTTGTGATATCGACCCAATAAGTTTGGATGCTTGTCGTGAAAATGCCTTGCTCAATGATGTAGAGCTTGAATATCTTGATGATTTATATAAAGCCGAACAGGTTGATGTCTTATTGGCTGCAGATGTTTTATATGATCAATCTAACAGGTTCTTCTTGGATGAATTTTTAAAATTTGCACCAGAAGTATGGGTGGCAGATAGCCGAGTGAAAAACTTTAGTCATCCGAATTACCAAAAATTGGATGAACGAAGTGCAACTACTTGGCCTGATTTAGATGAAGCCAAAGAATTTAGAAATGTGAGTTTTTATAAGACGCTATGACAGCGTCTTATTTTATTCTGTAATACAAATCTCTTAAATCAAGAACAGGTATAACGTACTACATGTAAAGTGCTTGGGCGGGTATCTAAGGCTTGGCGTGTTGCATAATCTTCACTGTTATTTAGACTTGGCGTGTTGGAAAGCCCAAAAGATGTACGGCTATGCCCAAGTTGAACGCCAGCCTGATCTTTTGCTGTTTGCGGATTGATAATTTCATTGGTACTTAATACAGAAATTTTATAGTTTTTGTTTGCACCCAACACTTTTTGACATGCGCGCTGTAATTTATCCGCATCCAAATCGCGATCTGCACGACCTGAAAGGGTATACGCAAGGGTTGCACTATCTGCTGTTTGATTTTCAATTTGATAACCTGTTACGCCATTGTATTGACGAGGGGTTGTTTGACATGCAGATAAAGCTAAAACGATTAATCCTAAACCTGCATAAGTGATTTTTTTCATCTTTTAAAGTCCTAGCTTTTTGAATTATTTTTAGTATGCCATAGCTTTGCAATTTTCACGATAAGTGAATTGCTTAAATAAAACAGCTTTTTCATGTGAATAAAAAAGCTGTTTTAAATGAATTAGATTGCAAAGTTTATTGTGAATTAATCATCTGTAATCAGGCTATGTTTTTTCGTATCTTTCATAAATACATAGGTGATTAGAGATAAACCGATCATGAAGGTAATGTAATAGAAGAAATAGTTTTCATGCCCGGCATTTTTAAAACTTAGTGCAACTAATTCAGCCGTACCGCCAAATACAGTGTTGGCAAGTGCATAAGGTAAGGCTACACCTAAAGCGCGAATATGCGGTGGAAATAATTCAGCTTTTACAACCGCATTAATGGCTGTATATCCAGTCACAATGACCATACCACTCATACATAAGAAGAAAGCCGTTTTAGGGTCCGTTGTCGAGCCTAAACCATTGAAAATAGGAATGGTAAATAGCACACCGAGTACACCAAAAGTGATCATAATCGGTTTACGACCAATTTTGTCTGAAAGTGCACCGACTGCAGGTTGAATCAACATAAAAATAAAGATTGCGGCTGTGGTAATTTCAGTTGCGGTGGTTTTTTCAAAGCCCGAAGTGTTGACTAAGTATTTTTGTAAATAAGTCGTAAATGTATTGAAGGCTAAGGTACCGCCTGCTGTTAGCATAATGACTGTAAATGCTTGTTTAGGATACTTGGTGAATAAGGCCAAAGCACCAGATGTTTCACCACCATTTTTAGCTTGTTGTTGCGCTTGTTTAGATGATTCTGTTTCAACCAGACCACGACGAATCCAGAACACTACAATTGCAAGCAACGCACCGATAAAGAAGGGAACACGCCATCCCCATGCATGTAAGGCTTCTTCAGAAAGATTATGTTGCAGGATAATTAGCACACAGAGTGCAAGTAATTGACCTGAAATCAGGGTGACATATTGGAAACTTGAGAAAAAGCCGCGGTGATTTTTACCCGCCATTTCAGTTAAATAGGTGGCACTTGAGCCATACTCACCACCAACACTTAAACCTTGTAATAAGCGTGCAAATAAAAGTAGTGCAGGAGCAAACATTCCGACTGAATCATAAGATGGCGCACAAGCAATGATTAATGAGCCAATACACATCAATGAAACAGAAAGTGTTAAACCCGCTTTACGGCCTTTACGGTCAGCATAAACGCCCATGATCCATGCGCCGATTGGACGCATTAAAAAGCCTAAAGCAAAAACTGCAGCAGCTTGGAGAAGTTTGACCGTTTCATTACCTTCAGGAAAGAACACAGGTGCAAAATAGAGGGTAAATGCGGCATAGACATACCAATCATACCATTCGACTAAATTACCAGCTGAACCACCAAGTATAGATTTGAAACGAGTTTTTCTATCAAGTTGCGAAGTGGCAACTTGAGGAGATGAATTGGACAAGGCAATTCTCCAAAAGAATATGCAAAATACAGCCTGTTTAACTTTCATTTTGGATGAAAATCAAAGCAGAAAAATCAAACAGAGAGAATTTCAGTCAGTATGACGAGGGAGATACAAATAATTACAATGCTCGTTATACGCTTGAATGAAAGCAGACCTTATTAGACTTTGGTCTTGGCTGTGTTGAGGGTTTATTGTTGATCTAGAATGAGAAATGCTAGAAATAAATGAATATTTTTTTTAAAACAGGCATTTAATTTGAAATATTTTATAAATTATAAGAATTTAGCTTAAAGTTAAAGCATATTTGCTTGCATCTAAATGTATGAAATGTACACAATTTGATAAGCTGAGTTGGGAGAATTTAAAAATTTAATCTAGTCGTAAGCTAAGCAGTCATGCTATTTATAGCAACTAAATGTTCATTTTTGAAAATAAAACAATAAGGTTTCACATCTATGGACTTGATGATTCGACAACAGCAAACATTAGCATTGGTTAAGGCTCGGGGCTATGTCAGTATTGATGAGATTGCACAGCATTTTGCAGTTACCCCACAAACTGTACGGCGGGATATCAATCAATTGGCAGATGCCGGACTATTACGTCGTTATCATGGCGGCGCTGCGGTAGACTCAAGCGTCACCAATACCGCGTATAGCCAACGGATCAGCCATAATTTAGCGGCAAAACAGCGCATTGCAACAGCTGTTGCAAACGCAGTTCCAGACCATGCATCTTTGTTTATCAATATTGGTACAACAACCGAAGCTATTGCCCATGCTTTATTACAACATCGCGGCTTAAAAGTGATCACCAATAACTTAAATGTGGCGAAAATTTTAAGTATGAATGATGATTTTGAAGTACTGATTGCCAGCGGAAAAGTACGCCCCGATGGTGGTGTGATAGGACAAGCCACCTCTGAATTTTTTAAACAGTTTAAAGTTGATTATGCCCTGATTGGTATCAGTGGGATTGATGAAGATGGAACGATGCTCGATTTCGATTTTCAAGAAGTGTCTGTCTCGCAAGAAATTATTTTAGGTGCTCGGCAGGTATTTTTAGCAGCAGATGAGAGCAAGTTTGGTCGTCATGCAATGATGCGCTTAGGCCATCTTTCTGAAATAGATCGGCTTTTTACCAATAAAGTGCCCACTGAAAATTATTTAAAACAAATTCATGCAGCAGAAGTGGCTTTAACTGTGGTTTAAGCTAATTTTAAAATCCATAGTGAAAATATGATAAACGTGAAATTGATCATTTTTTGATAGACATCGATTAAAAAACTATCTATTATTTTCTTAAATGAAAACAAACGAAAATATATTTTCAAAAATGATTGTGAATATATGCAAATGATCAAAGGTGGTGGCGTTTATGACACAAATCAATGAGCAACAAACTTATTATGATATTGCTGTAATTGGTGGTGGAATAAATGGTGTTGGTATTGCCAATGATGCTGCTGGGCGCGGTTTATCTGTGTTCTTGTGTGAAAAAGATGATCTAGCTAGTCATACCTCGTCTGCAAGCAGTAAGTTGATCCATGGTGGTCTGCGTTATTTGGAACATAAAGAATTTCGTTTAGTGCGAGAAGCGTTGGCTGAGCGAGAAGTCTTACTGGCAAAAGCACCGCATATCATTCGTCCTATGCGTTTTATCATGCCACATCAACCTCATTTGCGTCCTGCTTGGTTGATTCGTACGGGGCTGTTTTTATATGACCATTTGGGCAAAAGAGAGAAGCTTGCAGGTTCACATTTGGTTGAATTTGATCCTTATACTAGCCCACTAAAAACAGAGATCACTCGCGGATTTGAATACTCAGATTGTGCTGTAGATGATTCACGCTTAGTGATTTTAAATGCGATGCAAGCACGTGAAAAAAATGCCACTGTGGTTACGCAAACACGCTGTATTTCAGCACAACGTGAACATGGTTTATGGAATATCCAGTTTGAAAATGAGCAGGGCATTTATCACATACAAGCGAAGGCTTTGGTTAATGCTGCGGGGCCTTGGGTTGCACAATTCATTAAGCAAGAGCTTCAGTTAAAATCGCAATATGGAATTCGCCTCATTCAAGGTAGTCATATTATTGTGCCGAAAATATATGACGGTGATAAAGCCTTTATTATGCAAAATGATGATCAACGTATTGTATTTGCAATTCCTTATCTCAATCAATACACCATGATTGGTACAACAGACCGTGAATATTTAGCAGATCCGAATAATGTTGAAATTAGTCAGCAAGAGATTGATTATCTGCTTGATGTATCCAATGGTCATTTTAAAGTGCAACTGACTCAAGCTGATATTATTCAGACATTCTCAGGGGTGCGCCCATTGTGTGATGATGAGTCTGATAATCCAGCCGCAATCACCCGTGACTATACTTTGGCTTTATCACAAGACCATGAGAATGATGCGCCCTTACTTTCTGTGTTTGGTGGGAAGTTAACCACCTATCGACGCTTGGCTGAGTCTGCCATGGAGCATTTGCAGAAATTTTTCCCTAATGCTGGGAAAGCTTGGACTGAAAAATCCTTACTGCCAGGTGCTGAGAATTTGGTTTCTGTTGATGGATTGGTTTTAGAAATTCAAAATAAAATCAAAGGGCTTGATCATGAAACTGCAATCCGTTGGGCACATGCCTATGGAACCTATACATGGAAATTTTTAAATCATTCGACATCTGTTCATGAACTTGGTCAAGACTTTGGCCATGGTTTATATGCCCAAGAGGTCGATTATTTGGTTGACCAAGAGTGGGCGGTCACCAGTCAGGATATTTTAAAGCGGCGTAGCAAGTTATATTTAAAATTTACTAAAGCTGAAATTCAAGCATTGGATGAATATTTGCTTGAATTGCATGAACGCCGCTTACAGAAAGATGTTGCCTAAGCAAAAGTGGAAATATATACCTTTGCACAAGGTACGTTATGACCAATCAAAGGTATATAAAACGCGTTGGGTTTCAGGTTGGTAATACATTAAAATCCAATCTGCCCCATGTGAACAATATTCCCAGCCAGCAACAGCTGCAATAAAATAATAACGCTTGCCATCACGGTCATAAATATGAACCTCTTGATCATCACGGTCTGCGTTGATGTAGCGTAAATCAAAATGTTCATCAATCGGATAAGTCCAGTTTCCACCGCCACATTCACCCCCTAATTGGTCAAGCAGGGTTGTTGCAGAATCATTTTGATATTCAATGCGTGATGTTGAAATGACTTTTCCAGTTTCAGCAAAGCGCTGTTTAAGCTGCACGTAATCTTCATACATTTCTTTATGATGGGTTTTTAGATAGGCCTCGCAATCAGGATTCTCTAAAGCAAAATATCTTTTGTTTGCTAACCATTCATATTGATTTTGTTGATTTAATTGCATAATAAACCAATTTTCATTGGCAAATGCATCAGAAAATTCTGTGGTATTACTTCCGATATAACCTTCATAAGGTTCAATCGGATTGAGCAAATGAATTTTTCCTTGCCATGCTGGATTGATTGCGGATAAATCAATTGAAACAAGTGGAAGTAAATGTTGAGCTAGAAATAGACTTGAAGGGGCGAAGACGACTTCGTGGTCAGGTAACAGGGTTAGATAAGGTTGAATTGTGGTAATGTTTTTAATTGGTGTCATTGCGCTTATTTTTAGATATTGAATGATTGCATTAAATCACAAAAAAGACCGAACGCGTCGGTCTTTTTGCTCGGCTTAATCAGTCAGCCATAAAGCGCCTAACTTTTCATCCCACTCACTTGGGGTGATGACCATACGACCTGCATTGGGGGTTAAGGTAATCTCACTAAAGAAAACATCGTCTTGAGATAATAAGAAATCGATTCGACTATAACCATATTTAAAACAAAGATCTTCTGACAGTTGAAGCATTTTATTTAATTTTTGCGGTCGTGCTAAACAGCTTGGCGTATTACTTTTTAGATCAACGGTAAAGGGTTGCAGCACCCAAGATGTGTCATACATATTTGAATAATCCACGCCTTGGCTGTCTTGTACATCGACTTCAATATATCGAGGCTGACCTTCAAAACAATGAACACGGCATGTTGTAATGGTCAGCTTATTGTCTTGATCAACAAACAAATCAATATGTTGTTCGGCCAAAATTAGAGGAACAATATCTTTGTAATGCCATTCTCGTTTTCTAAAATACATATTTTGTTTAAGGTGGTGATTGAGTTTGTGCTGCGCTTTTTTGATATCAAATTGCGCTTTATCATTACAGACAATTGCACTGCCACTGTCATGATTGCATTTTAAAACAAACTTGTTAGGAAGTTGATTAAAGTCAATTTCCTCAAAGCACTTATATACACCAATCAGTGGAACAAAATGGGAATAACAAATTTTCTCTGCAAGCATTTCGCGTACAGCAAATTTATCTGCTAATTTCGTATGTAAAGGTGCTCTTTCATAGATCATTCTGGCGGTGACTTTTTCATTGAAACTTTTAGGCTGATCAAAGTTTGGGGTATAACCCAATTTAGCAATAAATCTTTTGGTGAGATAACGTCTATCTGAGACAAATTTGGCTCTAATAACTTTTGCCGAATAAATAATATTTTCTAACATGATTAAAAAAATCAATAAAATAAAGTAATGTTTGAATTATAGAGAAAATATGAATTTTGTACATGGAAACAGTAATCATTTGTATTTTTATTACATAATTGTAATGAATACCAAAGCAATAAAGTGAAATGTATCACACTAAGCAAAAAAGACCGCTATGTAGCGGTCTTTTTGTATGACTTAATTTTTAGCGATTAAGCAGATTTTTTAACAGCCTCTAAAAGCTCATTTTGACGAGTTTTAAGTGCAGCTGGTAAGCGCTCACCAAGTATATCAAATAACTCAGTGTGGCTCTCAATCTCTTTGATCCATTGATCTTTGTTTTGAGAAGTCACAAGATTAAATTGATCTTTAGTGAAGTCAGAACCTGTCCAGTTCAATTGCTCATAAGTTGGAACAAAACCAATCGGTGTTTCCACTGCTTCAGCACGACCTTCACAACGGTCAATGATCCACTCAAGCACACGCATGTTTTGACCAAAACCAGGCCATACAAAGTTGCCTTCAGCATCGCGACGGAACCAGTTTACGTTATAAATGCCAGGAAGTTTATTGCCTGCAGCTTTCGCTTTAGCACCAACTTCTTCACCCATTTCTAACCAATGAGAGAAATAGTCAGCCATGTTATAGCCAGCAAATGGAAGCATTGCAAATGGGTCACGGCGTACAACACCTTGTTGACCTACTGCAGCTGCAGTTGTTTCAGAACCCATTGTTGCTGCTTTATAAACACCATCAACCCAGTCAAAAGCTTCTGAGATTAAAGGTACTGTATCTGCACGACGACCACCGAAGATGAACGCAGAAATTGGTACGCCAGCTGGATTTTCCCAGTCAGCATCAATAGAAGGGCATTGACCCGCTGCAACGGTGAAACGCGCATTTGGATGTGCTGCTTTTTCACCAGCAACATGCGGTTGGCCTTTCCAGTTGGTCAAGTTAGCAGGCGCTTCTTTGGTTAAACCTTCCCACCATACGTCGCCATCTTCTGTTACAGCAACGTTTGTATAGATGACATCTTTGTGAAGTGTCGCCATACAGTTTGGATTTGTTTTGATGTTTGTACCAGGTGCGACACCAAAGAAACCAGCTTCAGGGTTGATTGCATATAAGCGACCATCTTCACCTGGTTTGATCCAAGCAATATCGTCACCTACAGTTTCAATTTTCCAACCTTCATAACCTGCAGGTGGAATCAACATCGCAAAGTTGGTTTTACCACATGCAGATGGGAATGCCGCAGCAATATAGTGTTTCTCACCTTGTGGATTGGTCACGCCAAGGATCAACATGTGTTCAGCTAACCAGCCTTGTTGACGACCCATAGATGATGCAATACGTAAAGCAAGGCATTTTTTACCCAATAATGCGTTACCGCCGTATCCTGAACCGTAAGACCAGATCTCACGCGTTTCTGGATAATGCACGATATATTTTTCTGGGTTACAAGGCCATGCAACATCTTTTTGACCTTCAGCCAGCGGAGCGCCAACAGTATGTACGCAAGGAACATAGTCGCCATCAGTGCCTAGTACGTCATAAACAGCTTTACCCATACGAGCCATTTTACGCATACTTACAGCAACATAAGGAGAATCTGTAATTTCGATACCGATGTGAGCAATGTGAGAACCTAATGGACCCATAGAGAATGGAACCACGTACATGGTACGTCCTTGCATTGCACCATCAAACAAACCGTTAAGGCGAGTACGCATCTCAGCAGGAGCTTCCCAGTTGTTTGTCGCACCAGCATCTTCTTGTTTTTCAGAGCAGATGTATGTACGACCTTCAACACGCGCTACGTCAGACGGATCAGAATTCGCTAAATAAGAACCAGGATGTTTTTCTTGGTTCAACGCTTGCATAGTGCCGTTAGCGATCATCAAGTCGATATAACGTTGATTCTCTTCTTCGCTTCCGTCACACCATTCAATTTTTGCAGGTTTAGTTAATTTAGCAATTTCTTCAACCCATGCAATGAGCTTGGGATGACGAACGAATTCTGGTGCGTTCACTTGGGTCATGGTGAGGCCTATCTAAAATATGTACAATTTTGTGTACAAATAATAATCTGAATGAAGGGATACTACATTCAAATTTAAGTATGAAAAAAAGTGGTGGTATTAAAACATATATTCATAAAAAAAATAAGACTAAAGGCTTAAAAGATACCAATGCTCGAATTTTCACTAAGTGTTTGATTTGTATTATCTAACATGGATTATTGTTTGATTTTTATTGGTATTTTTAAATAGAATGTAGGGTATTTTAATTGTAAATAATAATAGTTTACAATAAGTTGAAATTATAAGATTTACTAAATTAATTATTGATTTAATAAATGGGCATAATTCGAATTTTACATAAAGGTGCTTTTATTTGTTTAGAAAATCGACGAAATTAGTGCAAATACTTCAAAATAATCAAGCTTATGGACACAGAACTCAAGCCTCTTTCAATGATTTACAATGAAAAGTCAGGTTTTCATGCCAATCAGAAAGATGATATTTATGAAAAACTCATGACCATCTGGACCTCACATGGTTTTGAAATTCAAGTTTTTGATATTGGTTCAGAGCCTGATATAAAAACCTTGATGCAAAAAATCTTTCAACGTCATGAACAATACTCAGATTGTGGTGTCATTGTCGCTGCTGGTGGTGATGGTACGTTGAATGCAGTCGCCTCGCAAATGTTAAAGCAAAAAATTCCTATGGGAATACTACCTTTGGGTACTTTTAATTATGTGGCGCGTGTTCTACATATCCCCTTGAATATTTTAGAAGCAGCCAATGTGATTGCCACTGGGGAGCCGCGTGCCTCACATGTGGCCTGTATCAATGATCAAATTTATTTAAATAATGCCAGTTTAGGTTTATATCCTTTGTTTATTAAAAAACGCGAAGAATATAATCGTCGGTTTGGACGCTTTCCTTTAAATGCTTACACGTCTGGTTTGGATGTACTGATTCGTGATCGTAAAGAACTCAAATTAGAGATCGAAGTAGATGGGCAAAAGTATCCTGTAAAAACACCACTGATTTTTTTTGGTAATAATCAACTGCAATTAAAAGAATTGAATTTAAAAATTTCGAAATGTGCAGAGGTGGGGGAAATTGCCGGTGTGGTGATCGCCAAAGGGGATAAAGCCACTTTATTTAAAACCTTGTTTCAAACCATTCGTGGAAAATTGGAAAACGCTTCCGATGTGTATAGTTTTGGTGCACAAAAAGTCATTGTCTATTCAAAAAAGCCTAAACTGACCGTTGCTGTCGATGGAGAAATTGTTTCAATGACGACCCCATTAACCTTACACGTAGAAAAAAATGCTTTAAAAATTATGGTGCCGCATGTTATTGCATCTGTCTGATCTACATTTTGGTACTGAGCGTCCAGAGTGTATACGGGCGATTCAAAAGTTTTGTGCTGTGCATAAACCAGAAGTGGTTGTGGTGAGCGGTGATTTAACTCAACGTGCTAAATTTAAAGAATTCTATGCATGTAAGCAGTTTTTAGAATCACTAAACATCCCTTATTTTGTGGTGCCCGGCAACCATGATATTCCTTTGTATCATGTCTGGAATCGTGCCTTTAGACCATTTGGCTTATATCAACTGTTCTTTGGCAGTTTAGAACATAGCTTATTTACAGAGCATTTTTATTTAATTGGCATGAACAGTATTCGTCGCCGTTATCATACACGCGGACATATTTCATTTGAGCAAATTCAAAATGTAAATCAGTTGTTGGCAAAAGCACCAAAAAATAAATTAAAAATAATCGTTAGTCATCAACCTTTTTATACCTCAAATGAAGACCATCACTTAAAGGATTGTCCAGCTTTAGGGCAGTTTGCCATTAAAGAATGGGGACAACATCAACTGTATGCTTTATTGCACGGTCATTTACATTTAGTTGCGGTCTATGATCTGAATCAAGCCTTTGCGCTAAATTTAAAACAACCGGTTTATGAGGTTCATGCGGGTACAGCAGTTTCTCGACGTTTGCATAAAAATATACCTAATAGCTTTAATGTGATTCACCAAGATGGGCGCTTTGAACATTATTTTTTTGATGAACAATTACAGGAATTTATTGCCAAAACTGCGGTAAAAAATTCTGAATTAGACATGATTTGATACAAAAGAAGAAAAAACATACAAATTAAATAAATTTTTTTTCGTTTTCCCCTTGAAGCGTTTATTTCCATCCCCACAAATGTGACATACAAATATTTTGTCGATGACCTAGGAATAAGAAGTCATCTTCGCTGAGTAATCAATGACATTTTAAAATGTCTATGGAGTTAGAAATGAGCAAGATTCGTCCTTTACATGACAACGTTGTGATCCGCCGTGTTGAAAAAGAAACTAAAACAGCAGGTGGTTTGATTTTAAGTACTTCTGCAGCTGAACAGCCTGCTCAAGGTGAAATTCTTGCTGTAGGTAATGGCAAAATCACTGATAACGGTGTACGCGCTTTAGACGTTAAAGTTGGCGATAACGTACTGTTTGGTGCTTATGCAGGTACTAAAGTTAAAGTTGATGGTGAAGAACTTCTTGTGATGAAAGAATCTGACATTTTAGCGGTATTGGAAGGTTAATCTTCTGCTGTTGAGATGGGTTTTCATCCAAAAATATTGGTCAAAATTTAAAATTTATAAAGATATCTGGAGTTTAGTATGTCAGCTAAAGACGTAAAATTTGGTGATTCAGCGCGTTCAAAAATGATCGCGGGTGTAAACGTACTTGCAGATGCAGTAAAAGTAACTTTAGGCCCTAAAGGTCGTAACGTTGTTATTGATCGTTCTTTCGGTGCACCACACATCACTAAAGATGGTGTAACTGTTGCTAAAGAAATTTCTTTAAAAGACAAATTCGAAAACATGGGTGCACAATTGGTTCGTGAAGTTTCTTCAAAAACCAATGATATCGCAGGTGACGGTACAACAACTGCAACTGTACTTGCTCAAGCGATTTTAAATGAAGGGATCAAATCAGTCACTGCGGGTATGAACCCAATGGATTTGAAACGTGGTATCGACCTTGCGGTTAGAGCTGTTGTTGAAAATATCAAAGCAACTGCTAAACCAGCTTCTGATACCAAAGCAATTGAACAAGTCGGTTCGATTTCTGCAAACTCTGATGAAACTGTAGGTAAGTTGATTGCGCAAGCAATGGAACGCGTTGGTAAAGAAGGCGTGATTACTGTTGAAGAAGGTTCAGGCTTTGAAGATGCGCTTGATGTTGTAGAAGGTATGCAGTTTGATCGTGGTTATATCAGCCCGTACTTTGCAAACAAGCAAGATACTTTGACTGCTGAACTTGAAAATCCATTCATTCTTCTTGTTGATAAGAAAATTGGTAATATCCGTGAATTGATTACAGTTTTAGAAGCTGTTGCAAAAACAGGTAAACCATTACTCATCATCGCTGAAGATGTTGAAGGTGAAGCTCTTGCAACACTGGTTGTAAACAACATGCGCGGTATTATCAAAGTATGTGCGGTTAAAGCACCTGGTTTTGGTGATCGTCGTAAAGCAATGCTTCAAGATATCGCGATCTTGACAGGTGCTACTGTGATTTCTGAAGAAGTAGGCATGTCTTTAGAGCAAGCAACGCTTCAAGATTTAGGTACTGCACATAAAATCACGATTTCTAAAGAAAATACTGTGATTGTTGATGGTGCTGGTGATGCAAATCAAATTGCTGAACGTGTAACTCAAATTCGTGCTCAAATCGAAGAATCAACATCTGAATACGATAAAGAAAAACTTCAAGAGCGCGTAGCTAAACTCGCTGGCGGTGTTGCTGTAATCAAAATTGGTGCTGCAACTGAAGTTGAAATGAAAGAGAAGAAAGACCGTGTAGATGATGCGCTTCATGCAACGCGTGCTGCGGTTGAAGAAGGTGTTGTTGCAGGTGGTGGTGTTGCGTTGGTACGTGCAGCTAAAGTACTTGACGGTCTTGTTGGTGCAAATGATGACCAAACTGTAGGTGTGAACATCCTTCGTCGTGCGATCGAAGCGCCACTTCGTCAAATCGTGTCTAACGCGGGCGATGAGCCATCAGTTGTGATCAATGCAGTGAAGAGCGGTGAAGGTAACTTTGGTTACAATGCTGCAACTTCACAATATGGCGATATGTTAGAAATGGGTATCCTTGACCCTGCTAAAGTAACGCGTTCTGCACTTGAGCATGCTGCATCTGTTGCTGGTTTGATGTTAACGACTGAATGTATGATTACTGATATCCCGGAAGACAAACCTGCTATGCCTGATATGGGCGGTATGGGTGGTATGGGCGGAATGATGTAATATCGTTTCGATCTTAGATCATAAAAAATCCTCGCTTTATGCGGGGATTTTTTATGCAAGTTGTTTCATCCTTGTCTTTTTGTATATTTTTTATTATGCTTTTGTACTGTTCGGTAAATATAAATACAACACGAAAACTGAGGAGAACTAAAATGAAAAGATTAATCTTCATTATTGCAATCACCCAGATGCTAACGGGATGTTTAAGTATCATGGGACAAAGACCCGAAACAAGAAATGATTTGATGCAGTCTTGGGTGGGGAGTACAGAAGAAAAACTGATCAGTAAATGGGGACCACCGTATAGAAGCTATGCACTCCCAAATGGTGCAAAAATTATTTCATATAACGATGGCTGGAATGCTTGTACAAGGAAATTTATGCTTGAACAAGGTAAGGTCACCAAATGGGGATATAGTAATTGTTCTATGCATCTCAATCGACCTGACAAAATTGACAAGAATATCCCAATTCCACAACCATCAATTTAATCCATTGTTTACAGAGATAACTTTAAACTGAAAGTCGCTGTTCGAGTTAAAATGTCGTGGTGCTTAGACTGGAGTAGCGCAGTAAAGCAAAATTAAGCTGTTATAAATTTTTATGAATTGACATTTTACCTGCGGTGGAATGTCACTATGCTGTCTAATTTTTTAAAAGAATAACTTAGATAAAAAGGTTATTTGATCTAGAAACAATACTTACCTAAAAAGAATAATGATCCAGGTAAAGAAAATAATTGCTTGAGCTACGAACTGTGCGGCACTTCCCATATCTTTGGCATTTTTAGACAGTGGATGACGTTCTAAAGAAACACGATCAACTACAGCTTCTAATGCTGAATTAAACAATTCTACAATGATTGCCAATAAGCAGACACCTATCATCACTGCTTGTTCAACAGAAGAGACATCAACAAAGAATGTAATCGGAATTAAAACGATATTAATCCAAACAATTTGACGGAAAGCAGCTTCATTTTGGTATGCAGCTTTAAATCCTGCTAAAGAATAGCCTGTTGCATTGAGAATGCGTTTGAAACCCGTCGTACCCTTAAATGGAGAATAATCACTCATAAATCAAAGCAGCTAAAGTTTTTAAGAAGTGTATTATTCTAAACTTAAATTGGGATTAATTTTAAACAAAAAACACCAAGTTTAGAAAAAATTAAGCAAACAGTTGAATCGTTTGCTTAATTTTTTTGAATAAATCAGCTGTTACTTGATATTTGGATTGGCTTTTAAGTACGCATCTAAAGCTTTACGACCTAAACCAGGATCATCGGTAAATACACCATCCACACCAGCTTTAAAATACATCTCATATTCTTTGTTCGCTCCAGCTTCACAACGCTTGGCTGCATCTGCTTCAGCTGTACTACATTTTAAATTGTTGGCAAGGAAGTTATTTTCAGGACGGAAAGTATACGGATGGACTTTTAAGTTCACAGCATGTGCATCTGTAACGAAAGAAGAGGGTGCAGTATAGCTATCATTAAAAATATACGGTTTCCATGGACCTACACCATCAGAATATTTGGCGACGTCTTTTAAACCTTGTGCTGTTGCCATATCGCCATAAGTGGTTTTAATCCCTTGTGCAGCATAATCTGCTGGACTGATTTTCTTATCATCATAAAGCTGAATAATTTTGGCATGCTTTAAGCTTTTATGTGCTGTCAATTGGTCTTTAAAGTACTTTAAATTATTGACTTCAAATGATTGTAGATAAATTGGCGCAATTTCACGGCTATATTGGTACTTTGCCAAAGTTTTAAGCAATGGATCTTCCATGGCTAAATTTAATTTTTGAAAATATGTTGGGTGCTTGGTTTCAATATAGAGCCCAACCACTTTACCGGTTTTTTTATAATTCTTTTCCGCCAGTTCAATAATCTGCTCAAGGGTAGGGATATTCAATTGATCATTGTATTGGGTATTGTTCGGGCGTAAAGCTGGAATACGCTCGCGTGCTTTAAGTTGATTTAATTCACTTAAAGTAAAGTCTTCTGTAAACCATCCTGTTAATGATGTCCCATCGATGATTTTTGTTTTCTTACGATCTGCAAATTGGCTGAATGTGCTGACATTGGTTGTACCACCAATTTCATTTTCATGGCGTGCAACCAATACGCCATCTTTGGTCGATACCAAATCTGGTTCAATAAAATCAGCACCATCATCAATGGCTTTTTGATAACTTTCAAGGGTATGTTCAGGGCGTAAAGCACTTGCCCCTCGGTGACCAACAATAATGATTTTAGGTTCTTTGTATTCTGGTGTGACGTTTTCTGATTTTTTATCGTCATCATTACAAGCGGTTAATAACGCCATAATACTGATCATTAACCCAGTATTTTTAATCATATTTTTCTCAAATTCTTATATGGAAACTGGCTGTAGTCTAAGTGGTTAAATTGACACTGTGATGACATCAAGATGAAAAATTGATGAAATGCTTTTGGTTGATTTATGTCTAGAAGAAAAAAATTCTTCATAGTTTCTTCATATTTAAACTTATCATTCGCTTTTCTGTTATTTTTCCTTGAGTTTTTAGTTTAAGTCACAGAATATCCATATAAAGTCGATTTAATTGCTACAACAACTTTACCTCAATCCTTTGACGCAGAACCTACTCTGATGCTCTCAAAATTTTTTATTCAACGTCCTATTTTTGCCTGTGTACTTGCAATTATTGTCATGGCTTTAGGCGTATTTTCAGTCTTGAATTTACCGATAGAGCGATATCCAGATATTGCTCCGCCAAGGATTAGTGTTTCTACAACCTATACAGGTGCAGATGCTGAAACTGTTGAAGAGAGTGTTACTGAGGTTTTAGAGCAGCAAATTAAAGGGATCGACAATCTGCTGTATTTTAGTTCGAGTAGTGACTCATCGGGTCGTGCCAGAATTAGTATCAGCTTTGAAAATGGAACGGATCCAGATACCGCACAAGTCCAAGTACAAAATAGTATCAATGGTGTACTGAACCGCTTGCCAGATGATGTACAGCGTCAAGGTGTAACGGTGAATAAATCACTTGGCGATACCTTTATGGTGGTGGGCTTGTATGATGAAACAGGTAAAAGTAACAATATCGAATTAGGTGATTACTTATCTGATCATATAGAACAAGAATTGTCACGGATTGAGGGGATTGGTGAAGTTGATGTTTTCGGCTCTCAATACGCCATGCGAATTTGGCTGAATCCGAATTTACTGCGTCAATATCAATTGATGCCGAGTGATATTCGGTCAGCAATAGAAGCACAGAATACACAGGTTGCAGCTGGTGGCGTCGGTGATTTACCAGTAGCTGCTGACCAATATTTAAATGCCAAAGTCACGGCTGGTTCACGTTTAAGAACAGTCGACGAATTTAAAAATATTATTGTTAAATCCAATACAGATGGTAGCTATATCTATTTAAAAGATGTGGCGCGTATTGAGTTGGGTGCAGAAAATTATCAGTCTTTTAATACCATTAATGGTTACCCTTCATCGGGCATGGGGATTTCTTTATCCTCTGGTGCAAACGCTTTAGCAACATCTGCACTCATCAAAGCTGAATTGGCGAAGATTTCTGAAAAATTACCACAAGGTTATAAGATTGTTTATCCACGTGATAACACGCCGTTTGTGCAAGAATCGATTAAAGAGGTGGTCAAAACCTTATTAGAAGCCATCGTATTGGTGGTTCTGGTCATGTTTATTTTCCTACAAAGTTGGCGTGCAACGCTGGTTCCAACCATTACTGTACCGATTGTGATTTTAGGTACTTTTGCGGTACTTAATGTGCTGGGCATGAGTATTAACACATTGACTTTATTTGCCTTGGTGTTGGCAATTGGTCTGTTGGTCGATGACGCCATTGTGGTGGTGGAAAATGTTGAACGCTTGATGCATGAGCAGGGCTTAACTGCAAAACAGGCATCTATCGAGTCTATGCAGGAAATGACAGGAGCTTTGATTGGGATTACCGTGGTTTTGACCGCAGTATTTATTCCGATGGCATTCTTTACCGGTTCAACAGGCGTGATTTATCGTCAATTCTCCATCACCTTAGTGGCGGCAATGGCCTTGTCATTGTTGGTTGCATTGATCCTAACCCCCGCACTCTGTGCCATTATTTTAAAACCCAATCCTAAACCCATGCGTTGGGCCACATGGTTTAATCGCAAACTTGAAAATCTAAGACAAGGTTATATTCACCTGATTCAAAAGACCTTAAATTTGAAATGGGTGATTTTGACGATTTTTGTGGCTTTGATTGCTGTATTTTCACTGATCTATCGGGCTTTACCCACCAGTTTTATTCCAAGTGAAGATCAGGGCATGCTGAGTGTGCAGTTCCGCTTAGCTGATGGCGCACCGATGTCGAGTAGTCAGGTGGTTGGGGAAAATATCCGAAAATATTTCCTTGAACATGAAAAACAGAATGTTGATATTGTGTTGATTCGTTATGGGCGTAATTTTTCGGGTACAGGACAAAATTTAGGAACAGGCTTTGTGGCTTTAAAGCATTGGGACGATCGCTCAGGTACACAAAATTCTGCGCAAGCAATTCGTGAACGTGCGACAAAGTATTTTAGTCAAGATCGCAATGCTCGGATTACAGTCAGTTTGCCTGCTTCTGTAAATGGCTTGGGGGATAGTGATAGCTTAGAATTCTGGATTCAGGATATTAACGGTCAAGGCAGGAAATATTTAGACCAACAATTCACTACATTGCAGACACAAGCCAAACAGTTCCAATCCTTTGAAAATCTGGATAAAAAATCCAATCCTGATAAATCTAAGTTAAAAGTTGATGTCAATCAAAAATTGGCATTGGCAAATGGGCTGAGTCAAACTGCGATAAACAACACCTTGTCAGCGGCATGGGGTGGCTCTTATGTAAATGACTTTATTGATCGTGGACGAATTAAACGGGTGATGATGCAGGGCGATGCAGAGTTTCGTTCCAAGCCTGAAGATCTACAAGTATGGACAGTGCGTAATGCACAGAACCAGATGGTGCCATTTAGCAATTTCGCAACGACGCGCTGGGAAGGTGGTCCCGACGTTGTGAATCGTTTCCAAGGTTATACCGCCTTACAAATGGAAGCCAATGCAGCGGCGCATACCAGTTCAGGTCAAGCCATGAAAGATATTCAGACCTTGATTAGTCAACAAGATGGAATAGATGTTGCGTGGAGTGGCTTGTCATTTGAAGAACAAAAATCAAGTAGCCAAGCATGGTTACTGTATTTGATTTCGATCGGCTTTATTTTCCTTTGCCTAGCAGCCTTATATGAAAGCTGGTCGATTCCAACTGCTGTAATAGCAGCAATTCCTTTGGGGATTGGAGGCAATATTATTTTTAGTAAATTGGCAGGTTTTCCAAACGATATTTACTTTCAAATTGCATTGCTGACCACAATTGGTTTGTCGTGTAAAAATGCGATTTTGATTGTTGAGTTTGCTGCCTTGTCACAGGAAAAAGGTAAAACAGCGATTGCTGCTGCATTAGAAGGCGCAGGATTGCGGTTACGTCCAATTCTGATGACATCCTTGGCCTTTGGTGCAGGGATTATCCCCTTGGTTGTTGCATTTGGTGCAGGTGCTGCCAGTCGTCAAGAAATAGGGGTAAGCGTATTGGGTGGGGTGATCTTTGGAACAGTTTTAGTTTTGCTGTTTATCCCATTTATGTATGTGCTGGTTCGTTCAATTTTTAAATCAAAAGTACCCTCTGAGTAAGGGTGTTGATTGATGAGCTTCGCTTGCTCAATGGTCTTTGATGATCATTGATCAAGCTTAAAATCATACAGAACCTTTAAAATATGTTTCACAACAAAAAACATCTTTATTTTCGTGGGATTGCAGTCCAACATGTGGCAAAAGTTTGATGGAATTTGGATCATCCTATGCAATTTTCTTTGGCACTCGTTTCAGAAATAGAAAAAGCCATTCAAAACCATCAATTTGATCTCATTGAAAAACAATTTGAACAAATCAATGATGCCGATATCGCAAAAATTTTGGCAGACTTATCTTTAAATGAACAGCTGACATTGGTGGAGTATTTGCCCAATGCTGCCTATATTCTTGAGTTTTTATCACTCGAACAACAACTTAAAATTTCTGAACATTTACCGAAACAGATACTGGTCAATATCATTTCTGAGATGCACTCGGACGATCGTACTGATTTATTTAAGTACTTGCCTTATGCATTACAACAATCTGTTTATGCCGATTTAAGCCCTGAAATACAACAGCAGATCCAACATTTAGCCAGATATCCAGAAGAGTCTGCTGGTGCAATTATGAGTTCAGATTATGTGACATTGTCACCTGATTTGAACATGGCACAAGCCATCAAGCAGATCAGAGCAATTGCCACAGATCGTGAAACGGTCTATTTGATTTATGTGGTCAATGCACAAGGCAAGTTACTCGGGGTTGTGTCCTTACGTGAAATTATTCTTGCTGAGCCTGAGCAAACCATTGCTGAAGTTATGAGTACGGATTTGATTGTTGGGGACGTTAATGAAGACCAAGAGAGCATTGCAGAGAAGCTGCATTATTATGACTTTATTGCGCTGCCAATTGTTGATGAGCAACAACGTCTTTTAGGTATTGTTACTTATGATGATGCCATGGATGTCGTTACTGAAGAAGCCACAGAAGACTTTTTAAAATCCAGTGCAGTCTCATCGTCTCCTAAAATGAGTATTAAGACAGCACCGATTCATTACCTCTATAAAAAACGGGTATTTTGGTTGGTGATTTTGGTTTTTGGCAGCTTATTGTCTGGATTCGGGATTGCGCATTTTGAAGATATTATCGCAAAGAATATTGTGCTGGTATTCTTTTTGCCGCTTTTGGTCGGGAGTGGCGGGAATGCTGGCTCACAATCGGCCACGTTAATGGTACGGGCATTGGCAACGGGTGATGTACATTTAAAAGATTGGATATATCTGATTGGGCGTGAAAGCTTGGTCGGTTTATGTTTGGGCGGAACAATGGCAATTGCTGTGTCCATTCTTGGCTACTTTAGAGGCGATGCAATGGTCGCTTTGGTTTTAGCTTTAAGTATGATGGGTATCGTATTGATGGGTTGCTTAATAGGAATGAGTCTGCCATTTATACTGAATCGTTTAAAACTGGATCCAGCAAGTGCTTCGGCACCCTTAGTAACTTCGATTTGCGATGCAACAGGCGTTATCGTTTACTTATGTATTGCATCGATTATTTTATAAGACATGGCTGAATGGTAAGCTTTAAAAATGCTTGGCTGATCATGTTTAATCAGCAATGTCTTTTCTTAAATCTCGACAACTGGGAATATCGGTATAGCGATATACCTGATAACCTGCTTGTTCTAACATCTCGTCACGTTGTGCATCGATATGTTCTTTGCCAAGGTGACTGGGATCATCGAGTTCAATAATAGCAATCACTTCAAGCTGTTTGTCGAGTAGGACAAAGTCGGTCACTTTACGATTGAATTTGGAACGCAATTTAAATTGATTGCAATCAATTAATGCGCTAAACGCGACTTGTGCAAGTACATGATGTTGTGGAAAGGCTTCATTTAAACGGAAAAACATTTTCTGTTCAAAAGGGGTGATCACACGTTTTGCATAATAATGTTTATTTCGAAATAAATACTGACCAAAGCAGGCAAGCAATAAAGCAAAGGTTGCGATACTGCCAATCAATAAAAATAAAATTTGATGTAAATCGAGAGACATAAGGGATCGGTATCGTATAGACAAGAAAAAACCCACTCAATCATGAGTGGGTTTTTAAAATCTGGCTCTCCAACCTGGGCTCGAACCAGGGACCTGCGGATTAACAGTCCGTCGCTCTACCGACTGAGCTATTGGAGAATCTGGAACGCATTTTAGGGATGAAATGGGAATGGGTCAAGGAAAAATTGTTAAATTCATCATAAAAAAGCATTATTTGCTAAATATTTGATCATTCTGAATAAAAGTAAATCTGAATAAAAGCAAAGTTGTTTTAAACGTTCTGAAATTGAGAGTGAAATCAATTATAGTCAACCTGTCAAAAAACTCAGGCACAAGAATATAATTTCTCTTAATTAATATTTTTAATTAAATCAATTATATGGAAAAAATAAATTGTTTGATTATAAAAAGCTAGCAATGCCACACCTTACATTCAAAGTTTAAATACCATTGCGTAGGCGATGCCTCACTTTTCAGAGATGAAAAGATGACAAAAATCTTCTGCTGGGCGAGGGGTACGTCCTGTACCCCCGCCCAACGGCGACATCCATGTCGCCCCACGATAGGATAACCATCTAGGATTCAAAAGTACAAAAATGAATTGATAACCAACAGTTTCTAAAATTTCATACAAAAACATAAGCTTTAGTTATGATCAATGACTTGTATGAATAATTAAGTGATTTGACCGTACATCTTTTATTTATAGAAAATAAAGATATAAAAAAGCCCACTTCATTATGAGTGGGCTTTTTAGAATCTGGCTCTTCCACCTGGGCTCGAACCAGGGACCTGCGGATTAACAGTCCGTCGCTCTACCGACTGAGCTATGGAAGAATAGATGGCTCTCCAACCTGGGCTCGAACCAGGGACCTGCGGATTAACAGTCCGTCGCTCTACCGACTGAGCTATTGGAGAATCTGATGCGCATTTTATGGATGAAAGCCAAAGTGGTCAAGTGAAATGATAAGAAAAAAGTCTTAAATGTTTTTTTATTGTCCGAATTTAAAGAGTTTGTATATATATTGATTATTTTTAAAGTTTTCCAGTTCTTTATTCGAGATTAAATGATCATAAGTGATTAAATTTTGTTGCAGCTGAAGAAGGGTTTGTATTCGTTGTGATGTTTTCATTCGGACTAAAGCGCTAAAAATAATCGCGATTTCTAAGATTTGAATATTTTTAAAAAGCAAGTTTGATGAAATCACTATATTTTTAACCCTATAGGCTTTTTTCCACAAAAAATGTTGTTGCATAATGTGATCAATAAACATTAAGTCAAGTTCGTAACACATACCAAAAGAAAAGCCTCGATGTTCTTGCTGTATTTTACGCATGCTGAAAGCAGAAATTTGTGCATAATTAATGGTGATTTTTATTGCATACATTTGAATTTGGCAAAACTCGGAATGAAAACATATCTGTGGTCGTCCATGTTTGATCAGCAAAGACAATGAAATAAGTTCAAACAACACAATAAACAGCCAAAATAGGACCACAAAAATAAAAGTGAAGCTGATATCGTCCGTGTCGGTAATATAGAGATAACAGGGGATCTGAATAGCGCTAAGCATTGCATAACTATAAAAGATTTTTATTGGATCTGCTTTTACCGTGTAATTAGGATTGATCATATTTGAATTGAAAAAATTGAATCGCATAAAAAGGCCATTCTAATCAGAATGGCCTTTTTACAAAAATAAAATGCTGAGATCTTATTTTTCAACACCAGCTTCTTGGCCCGCATATTTCGCGTTTGCATAGTCCCAGTTTACAAGGCTTTCTAAGAAAGTCGAAATGTATTTAGGACGAGCATTACGGAAGTCGATGTAATAAGCATGTTCCCAAACATCAATTGTAAGTACCGCTACTTTGCCATGTGCAAGTGGAGTATCTGCATTTGAAGTTTTAAGAATAGAAAGCTCGCCATTCACTTTATCAGCAACTAACCAAGCCCAACCTGAACCGAATTGAGTTGTTGCAGCAGCTGCGAACTCTTCAGCGAATTTTTCGTAAGAACCGAAAGCTTCATCAATTTTAGCAGCTAAAGCGCCAGTAGCTTTACCGCCACCATTTTTAGCCATACAGTTCCAGTAGAATGTGTGGTTCCAAACTTGTGCAGCATTGTTAAATACACCTGCTTTAGATGCATCGCCAGCAACAGCAACAATGATCTCTTCTAAAGTTTTACCTTCAAGATCAGTACCCTTGATTAAGTTGTTTAAGTTTACAACATAAGTATTGTGGTGCTTGTCATGATGGAATTCTAAAGTTTCTTTGCTGATGTGCGGCGCAAGATCTTCATAGCCGTATGGTAAAGCAGGTAAAGTAATGGTTGTCATGTTTTAAATTCCTTGCATTTAGCTGGGTTTTAACATTAAGTGGCTTTATTGTAATGGATTCTTTCAACAATTGTGCAAGATGTTAAATAACAATACACAATTTATTTCGATTTAATACGTATATAGAAAATCTAAAAAGTACATCGCATTTTTATGGAAAAGTGTCTAATCGGCAGAGCAATATTTGCCAAAAAATGCGTTACATTTTTTAGGATAGCGCTTAAATCGGGTTGTTGAGTTCGAAATAACTAGCGTCAATATTGAACTGTTCAGCGATCGCTTGAGCAAGTTGTTGAACACCATAGCGCTCTGTTGCATGGTGTCCACATGCATAGTAATGCACATCTAACTCTTTGGCTTCATAAAAAGTACGTTCGCTGACTTCACCTGAAATATAGGCATCACAATTCATCGCTGCCGCTTTGCCTATAAAATCCTGTGCTCCACCTGTACAAAATCCGACTTTTTGAATCAATGATTTTTCTGCATTGAGATGGATGGTATCAAAGCCTAATTTTTCAGTGAGAAGGTGTTTAAAATCTTCTGGTGAGATCGGGTTTTTTAAATAACCAATATTACCAATCGGATTGCGTTCGCTTGGGTCTAAAGCTTCAATGTTTTCCAGCTCAAGGATTTTGGCAATCATTGCATTATTCCCCAATATTGGATGCGAATCTAAGGGGAGGTGGTATCCAACAAGTGAAATATCATTTTGAATTAATGCTTTGATTCGTTTGCCACGCATGCCAGTGATTGGATAGGGTTCACCTTTCCAGAAATAACCATGATGGACCAAGAGAAGGTCTGCTTGTTGTGCAATCGCTGCATCAATCGCATCCTGCGACGCGGTGACTGCACACAGGATTTTTTTTACTTCAGATCGTCCTTCGATTTGTAATCCATTGGGCGCGTAATCTTTAAATTCATGTGATTTTAAGGTTTGATCACACCACTGGATGATATCTTTGAGTAAAGCCATGAATAACCTTTATTTAAATGAAGTGTGTTAAGACCATCAAAACATATTTTAAATTGTAACTAAAGCTGAACAAAACTCTTTGTGTTTTTTATGTTTCTTGATTGAATTGCTTTACAATATACAAATTGCTTTTGCATCAACGAATTAAAAAATTCTTAGAGGAATAAAAACGTGCGGCGTTCATTTACTTGGCTCCCTTGGGTTTTACTGATACTGGTTATTATTTGTTTTGTGGTTTGGCAAAAACTTCAACAGCCCAAAGCACCCATTGCTGCTGATGGTGTGAAGATGCCAGCTGAGAAAGTTGAGCCTTTGGTCAATACATCTCGAACGGGTGGTGTGGTGTCCTATAGTGCTGCCGTTAAGGTTGCTGCACCTGCAGTGGTGAATATTTTTACCACTCAAAAAGTAAAACAAAATCATCCATTGCTCAATGATCCTGCGTTTAGAGAGTTCTTTGGAAATCAGATCCCTGAACAAAATCAAAACCAGAATGAAAACAGTTTAGGTTCTGGAGTGATTGTGCGTCCAGATGGTTATATTTTGACAAATAACCATGTGATTGCTCAAGCAGATCAAATCGTTGTTGCCTTGCAAGATGGTCGCCGTGCAGAAGCGACTGTAATCGGGACAGACCCTGATACAGATTTGGCTGTGATTAAAATAGAGTTGAAAGAATTACCTGTCTTGCCATTTAAATTGAGTGGCAATGAAGTCGGTGATGTTGTGTTGGCAATAGGCAATCCATTTGGTGTAGGGCAAACGGTAACGCAGGGGATTATCTCTGCGACGGGTCGTTCTGATCTCGGTATCAATACTTACGAAGACTTTATTCAGACCGATGCAGCCATTAACCCGGGTAATTCTGGTGGTGCATTGATTGATGTGGCTGGGAATTTGATTGGGGTTAATACTGCAATCTTCTCACAGTCAGGTGGTTCGTTGGGGATTGGCTTTGCCATTCCTGCCAAAATCTGTCAGCAAATTTTAAATTCAATTTTAAAAGATGGTCGTGTGATTCGTGGATGGATGGGCATTAGTTTAGTTCCGCCAACGCAAGCAGATGTTTTACAACCGCGTCAGCCAGGTGTTGTGGTTGCTGATGTCTTGAAAAAAGGTCCTGCGGCAGAAGCTGGGATTAAAGTAGGCGATCGTATTATTAAAGTGAATAATGAAGATATTACTTCAACCTCACATTTAATTAATTATGTTGCACTCCAAGCACCGAATACCGATATTCAAGTTGAAGTCATTCGTGGCGAACAAACCGTAAATCTCACGGTTAAAGTGGGTGAGCGTAAAGTTCAAAGTGCTGACTCACAATTTATCCCTTTACCACGACGTTAAGTCTTACGAAAATTTTAGCCCTGATGAATCAGGGCTTTTTTATTTCTGAGATGCAGATTTTTCTTAGCTCATAAGACTATTTAGTGAGGCCAATTGGCACAGGGATTAGGTAATAGGCTATGGATTGCACCAACTTCTTCATCTGAGAGCTTTGCATCTTTATTTTTATCTAAGAATTTAAATAATTTAATGTTTTTATCTTTGCCTTGAAACTGTCTGTCATCTGGCCACGGTAGTGGATCAAAGTCTTTGACTTTTAAGAACTCATTGAGTTCAAAGGTATCATTCTTATTTAAATCATAGGTCTTATGAAACTTCTCCCAGTCTAAAGAAGCCGGATCACAGGCAAAGCTAAAGCTTGAAAGTGCGCTACAACTGAGAATTAGACTATAGATTATTTTATTCATCTGTTTTATCCCATTTTTTTAATTAGCTTTGATTATAAAGACAAAGTGATTTTAAACGAATGGTTGCATCTCAACAAAACTATTTCCGTCTTGATTCAATCTATTCGATAGAAAATACTATATTTTTTAAAACAAAAAAACAGTGCCGAAGCACTGTTTTTATTGCAATAAAATGGTATTCAATTAACTTTCTTGTTGAATCCCAGCAACTAACCAATCTTGCGTAGACCCTGCTGGTTTAACAAAGTGCCATACTTCTGAGAACGGTACAGGTTGACTATTTAAGTCTTCGCTGACAGTTCCAGTAAAACGAACACTCACCACGTATTGTCCATTTTCTGTCGCGCTATCCAATACCAACGCATTTAAGTTTGAAAACTCAGCCACATCTTGATCTTGGTTTGCCATGATATCGCTGTACATTGACTGATAAAGATCAGCTGTTAAATAGCGTTGAATTTCAGCAATATTGCTCACTGAGTTCATTGACTGAATATGGTTAAAGCGTTGACGAGCAACACGTAAGAAAGCAGCAGGTTCAGTTCCATCCGGAAGTTGATTGCCGCTTTGCATAGAGGCTGCGCCAAACGGTGCTTGTGTTGCAGTACCACCATTGACAGACTGACCAAAAATATTGGTCGTGTCGTTTGAACTACGTGCCGTATTGTTTTGACCAAATGGCGCAGATGTTGGACCTGTGCTATTTGGTGCATACGGATTATTGCTGGCTAATTTTTTTTTTGCACCGAATTTACGGAACAAGAAGAATGCAGCACCTGCGATCAGGATTAACCAGATCCAGCTTGGAATTCCACCTTTTTTCTCTTCTTGTTGAGCAGCTGCTTGTTGTTTCGCTAATTCAGCATCATTGGTCTGTGCTTGGGCATTACCATTATGATCATCAGCCATTGCATTTGCCGCAATCGCACCTACTGCTGCACCTGCAACACCAGCAGCAACCATTTTACCTACACCAGAACCTGATTTTTGTTGACCAGGTTGAGCAGGCGTTGGTTGTTGAGCAGGCGTAACTTGTCGAGGTTGAGAATAAGACTGACTTGAACTCGAAGAACGGCTCATGCCATGGCTTTTACCACCACCTGCACGTTTTGCTTCAGCTAAAGGTGCTACAGCCAAAGTTGCCATTAAAATACCTGCGACCAAGCCGCGCTGTCGAACTTCCATTGAATCTACCTATATTAAAAATATGTTGATGAATATGAGTGTAAGCACATTACTGTAATTGCTTTTCATAGTTCTCTTTATGCAGTCTTTTTAAGAGAATTTCAATGTTTTTAAGATTTATTTGCACATATATTCACATAAACATAACGAATATATTGCTGGGCTTTTAAAGCCCAATACGGATTTTCTAATCTATTGAAATAATTAAAACTATCAATTTAAAAAGGCTTTTATCATATCGGTGGAATTGTGCTGTGATATACAAATTTAGTGCAGCAATTTATGATAAAAATTCTCATGATTTAATGGATAATTTATAGCGTGTAGTATCCAGCCTTTACCTTTAAATTATTTGAATAAATATCGATCGATCAATCCGTTATAAAAATGATTAAAGCAAAACTGTTGTTTCAACTTTAGTCAGAGATTTAATTTTTATTGGATCTATGATGGTTCATTTAATGAGGGATAAGAAGCAAATTTTTATTTAAGCTAATTATCAAAGCAAGCTTACTTCCTTGTAAGGCTTGGTCCTATTTTATAAATGGGATGCTTAGACTTCATCACTCAATTGCATGGCTTCTGTTAATGCTTCATGCAGTCGAGCCACTGCAATGATTTGTACACCTGCAATAGGCTTTTGTGGTGCATTGCCTCTAGGTACGATGATGTATTTAAAACCATGTTTTATGGCTTCTTTTAAGCGTTCTTGTCCATTGGGAACAGGGCGTATTTCACCCGATAATCCCACTTCACCAAATACAGCCAATTGTTGTGGTAAAGCTTTAGAGCGTAAACTTGAAGCACAGGCCAAAAGTACCGCAAGATCAGAGCCTGTTTCGGTAATTTTCAAGCCACCCACGACATTGACATAAACGTCTTGTCCAGAGGTTTGTACACCACCATGGCGATGCATAACCGCAAGCAACATATTTAAGCGGTTTTGTTCTAAGCCCAGTGCGACCCGACGCGGTTGTCCATGCGCGTCATCAACCAGTGCTTGAACTTCAACCAATAATGGCCGTGTCCCTTCACGACTGATCATCACCACTGAACCGGGAATCGCTTCATCATAACGACTTAAAAAGATGGCAGACGGATTGGCGACTTCTTTTAAGCCCTTATCTGTCATGCCAAATACACCAAGTTCATTGACCGCACCAAAACGGTTTTTAACAGCACGAATCATACGATAGCGGGAGTCAGATTGCCCTTCAAAATACAGTACACAATCGACCATATGTTCAAGCACACGTGGACCTGCCAAGGCACCTTCTTTGGTGACGTGACCAACAAGAAATAACGCTGTACCACTGTTTTTTGCAAATCGAGTCAATAGTGCAGCTGACTCACGAATTTGCGAAACACCGCCGGGAGCAGATTGTAAGGTTTCGGTATATAAGGTTTGGATTGAGTCAAGGATGGCAACAGCAGGGCGCAATTGTGCGAGGGTGTCACAAATTCGTTCTACACACGTCTCTGCCATGACTTGTAATTTATCAGTAGCTAAGTCAAGACGATTGGCACGTAAAGCCACTTGTGAAAGTGATTCTTCCCCTGTGACATAGAGCGCTGAATTCTTCGCAGCAGCCATGTGCGTTGCGGTTTGCAACAGAATCGTTGATTTACCAATACCAGGGTCACCCCCGATCAGGACGACAGAACCTGTGACTAAACCACCACCAAGTACTCGGTCAAACTCACCTATACCTGTAGCTAAACGTGTTTCATTGGACACGGTAATCTGGTTAAGTAAGGTGACATTGGCTGCTTGTCCAGCATACCCACCGCCCATAGGTTTGGCACGATGTGATACGACAGGTTCAATGCGCACTTCAGTCAGAGAATTCCATTCACCACAGTCTGAACATTGACCTGCCCATTTTGGATGGTCTGTACCACATTGTTCACAACGATAAACAGTTTTGACTTTGCCCATTTTGAGTGCGTTCACCTTTTGAATGATGTGCTGAATGTACCAATAGCGCCATTGAAATACAATTTTTTGCTTAACATCTCGCCAAAAACTATTTTGGCACGTAAACTGCAAATCGAAGGAACGGTAAAAATAAGAAAGGTAAGGGATAGTCGTTTGACTATTAAATAAGCTAAAAGATGAAAAAACTTAGATATTTTAAGTATTCATTGAAAAAGGCTTTTTTATTTTTTTTGTTTTAAGCTACTTTTGTACAACGAAATCTGAGAGAAGAATATAACAATGTCAAATGAAAACCTCAGTTCTTCTGCGGAAACAGGTGAACTAGCAAGAAGTTTATCAAATCGTCATCTACAATTAATTGCAATTGGTGGTGCGATTGGTACAGGCTTATTTATGGGTTCAGGGAAGACGATCAGTCTTGCGGGACCATCCATATTATTTATTTACATGATCATTGGTTTGATGGTTTTTTTCGTCATGCGTGCGCTTGGTGAACTGTTACTTTCGAACTTGCAATACAAGTCATTTATTGATTTTTCTACAGATTTGATCGGACCATGGGCAGGCTATTTTGTCGGATGGACCTATTGGCTGTGCTGGATCACGATTGGTATTGCAGATCTATCTGCAATTATCTATTACTTACAGTTCTTCAATAATGGGGTGCCCTTTACCCCAACTGAAGGGGCAATGATTAGTGTTGCTGCAATCTTCTTTATTTTAGGATTGAACCTAGTCACAGTAAAACTGTTTGGTGAATTGGAATTCTGGTTTGCGTTGATCAAAATTATTGCCATTGTGGTGTTAATTTTGGTGGGTTTCTGGATGATTTTTACCGGCTTTACTTCTGCAGCAACAGGTCAAGTGGCGTCATTTACTCATCTTTGGGATCATGGGGGAATGTTCCCGAAAGGCTTTGAAGGCTTCTTAGCAGGCTTCCAAATTGCCATCTTTGCTTTTGTCGGTGTTGAACTTGTTGGTACCACAGCAGCAGAAACCAAAGATCCAGAGAAGAACTTACCTAAAGCAGTTAACTCAATTCCAATCCGTATTATTTTCTTCTATGTATTGGCATTGGTGATTGTTATGTCAGTTACACCATGGAATATGATTGATCCTAAAGTTAGCCCATTTGTGAACTTGTTTAGTCAAGCGGGAATTGCTGCGGCTGCAATCATTATGAACTTGGTGGTCCTTTCTTCTGTAATGTCTTCAATGAACAGTGGTGTATTCTCAACAAGTCGTATGCTATTTGGTCTTTCTCGTGAAGATCAAGGTCCTAAAGCATTTGGTCTGTTAAATAAACGCGCAGTTCCAGCGAATGCTTTATATTTCTCTGGTGTATGTCTATTGGGTGGTGCGGCATTACAATACTTCGTTCCTAATACTGTCGAAGCATTTACTTTAGCAACCACACTGTCAACGATCTTGTTTATCTTGGTATGGATCATTATTTTGTGGAGTTACTTGGTGTACTACAAAACACGCCCAGAACTTCATGCAAAATCAGTGTTTAAATTACCAGGCGGACCGATTACTTGTTATATCGTGATCATTTTCTTTGTCGGTACGATTGGTATTCTTGCATTAGAACCAGATACAATGAAATCATTGATGGTCAGTCCGATCTGGCTCATTATTCTTGCGATTGGTTATTTCTGTTTTTATAAGAAAAAATAGTCATTAACGATTTCAATGATATTGATAAGAAAACGTCAGTAATTTACTGGCGTTTTTTTTATTCTCATTTTAAGCTTTAAGGCTTCCGCTTTGGTCTATATTTTAGATTCAAGGTATAAGGTATACTGACGAAAATTTTGGAAATAGGTGAACAAATGCGTTTTGCAATTTGTGGCATCGGTTTAGTTTTAGCAAGTGCGGTGTTGGTGGGTTGTGGTCAATCAGGCAATTTGCAGTTGGCAAACAGTCAAGACTATGACAAACGTGCCAAATATTTGCTTTATTCAAAAGATGCCAATAAAGCTGCCCAAAGCAAGGCAAAAGTGCAAGATCAGACAGCCATTGCAGATCAATCTGTGCCAGCGTCTCAAGCCACTTCAAACTAAACCTAATTACACTTTCATTGAAAGGATAGATTCATGAGTTTCTCCCGCATTCATGGGGTATTGCATGCAGAGCAATGTTCTTTAGATCAACTCGCGCAGCAATATGGCACACCGCTTTATGTTTATTCAAAGGCAACTTTTGAAAAGCATTATTTGGATATGGATCAGGCATTTAGCTTTATCGATCATCAAATTTGTTTTGCGGTGAAGTCAAACTCAAATCTTGCGGTATTGAATGTATTGGCAAAATTAGGCTCAGGCTTTGATATTGTCACAGGTGGTGAGCTTGCGCGAGTCCTTGCCGCAGGTGGAGATGCTACAAAAATCGTATTCTCAGGTTTAGGCAAACAAGAAGCAGATATTCAAAAAGCCCTAGAAGTAGGGATTGCGTGCTTTAATGTGGAATCCCATGCTGAACTTGATCGTATCCAAAAAGTTGCGGCAGGTTTAGGCAAAAAAGCTCCGATTTCGTTACGGGTAAACCCAGATGTAGATGCAAAAACACATCCTTATATTTCGACAGGTTTAAAAGAAAATAAATTTGGTATTCCATCAGATTCAGTTTTTGAAACCTATCAATATGCAGCGTCTTTACCCAACCTTGATGTGATTGGGATCGATTGTCACATTGGTTCGCAATTAACTGAAACACAACCTTTCGTAGATGCGCTTGACCGCGTCATTATGATGATTGCAAAATTGAAAGAATTGGGCATCCAGCTTAAACACATCGATATTGGTGGTGGTTTAGGGGTGACCTATAAAGATGAAACACCGCCAAGTGTTGCTGAATATGCCAATGCAATGCGTCCAGCTTTAGAGAAATTAGGCTTAAAAGTCTATATGGAACCGGGGCGGAGTATTTCAGCAAATGCTGGGGTATTGGTGACGAAAGTTGATTTGTTAAAACCAACCAATCATCGTAATTTCGCAATTATTGATGCTGCAATGAATGACTTGATTCGTCCATCGCTTTACCAAGCGTGGATGGACATTCAAGCTGTGGTATCGCGTATAGATGTTGAAGCAAAGACTTGGGATATCGTGGGCGCCATTTGTGAAACGGGCGATTTCCTTGGGAAAGAACGTGAACTTGCCATTCAGGAAAATGACAATCTTGCTGTTTTAGGTGCAGGTGCGTATGGTTTTGTCATGAGTTCAAATTATAACAGCCGTGGTCGTGCTGCTGAAGTCATGGTCGATGCTGACCAATCGTATGTGATTCGTAAGCGAGAAACGATTGAATCACTTTGGGAAAATGAAAGCTTATTGCCTTAAGGAGCCATTTTAAATGTTATTAGAATTTACCAAAATGCATGGTCTGGGCAATGACTTTATGGTGGTTGATTTAATCAGCCAGCGTGCATTTTTTGATGCAATGACCATTCGCCGTTTGGCTGATCGCCATTTCGGGATTGGTTTTGATCAACTGTTAATTGTTGAACCACCAGATTTTCCCAATGTTGATTTCAAATATCGTATTTTCAATGCTGATGGTTCAGAAGTAGAGCAATGCGGCAATGGGGTGCGTTGTTTTGCACGGTTTGTTTATGAACGTCAGTTGACCAATAAAAAGCGTTTTAAAGTTCAAACCAGCGCTGGTATTGTCGAACCTGAGTTGGGTGAAAATGGTTGGGTGCGCGTCAACATGGGCTATCCAAAATTTTTACCCAATGAGATTCCATTTCTTGCAGAAGAGCCAGATGCATTGTATGACATCGCATTGCAAGATAATGAATTGCTGACTATTGATGTGGTCAATATGGGCAATCCACATGCAGTGACAATCGTTCCCGATGTTTTAACTGCAGATGTTGCCAAAATTGGTCCTCAAGTGGAAGCACATGCACGTTTTCCGCAACGAGTAAATGCAGGCTTTATGCAAATTGTTGATGAAAAGCATGCGCGCTTACGTGTGTTTGAACGTGGTGTGGGCGAAACGATGGCATGTGGTACAGGCGCTTGTGCAGCCGCAGTCTCTGGAATGCGTCGTGGCTTACTTGCCAATAATGTCGAAATTGAGTTGGCTGGTGGTAAATTACAAATCGAATGGAAAGAAGGCGATGTGGTTTGGATGACAGGGCCGACGGCAACCGTTTATGAAGGTCGTTTAGATTTACGTTATTTCCAAGGTTGATCTGCTTTTCTTTTTACAGCTTAGAGCAAAGCCCTGAATTAATTTCAGGGCTTTTTTATCTCTAACTGCTTAGTTTTTGGATTAAAAAAGACCAGATAAATGTTTATACTGTTTAGAGATCTAAATAAATAATCACAAGGAAAAATAAACAATGGCAATAGATCGTATTGATTGGCATGGCGAATCCGCAGAGCAAGCAGGCTTTCCATATGAAAATGGTGGAACACATATTGGAATTTATTTGGCCTGGATTATCAATAACCAATTGGAAGGTGAGTTTCACCAAGAAGAAAGTGCCGATGAATTAGAACAAGTACGCACACGTCAAATGACTGGACGACAGTTTTTGATCAATATGTGTGATGAAAAATTTTGGGAAGAAGATTTAAATGAACAAGGCTTTGAGTTTACCCAAGCCTATTATGAGAGCCATCAATATTTTAAAGATTATGATGAAACCTTAGTTGATGCTAGAGGTTTGACAGATACTTATGCTGTGGATGATACATGGGACAATTATGATTTGATGGCAGTCGTGATTAGTCAAAAATATGCACAATGGCAGCAGAACCGTTCATAACTCTATGCGCTTTAAGCCAATAAATACTTTCTCTAAGATAAGCTTTTGTATCAGTCTCGAATTTACCCATAAAAAAACACAGTCCAAAATGGGTAGGACTGTGTTTTAACGTAGATCTGTCTGGAGACCAAATCAACGTTAAGTAACCACACTTACAGCGCGCATACTTGTATAATTTATATATGAGGATACTTGTGTATTTTTCAACCAGTCTAGTTGCCAATTTTAAATTAGCAACAGTCGTTATGTTCACTCACCATTAATTCATTGAATGAATACCAAACATATTGCCTTCAGTATCAATGGCTAAAACAATATGCCCATGAGGCCCAATCGACATTTTTGTTTGATGAACTTGACCACCAGCGGCTGCTACTCGGGCTTCTTCAATGGCACAATCTTCACTACTGAAATAGACAATTGTACTGTTTCCACCAGCAGAAATGCCTTCCATTTTAACCAATGAGCCTGTTGCGCCGTATTGGCTCATATCCGATGGAAATGTCCACATTTCCACCGATGAATCGTTTGGATCACTAAGTAAACTCAGCTCAGAACCAATCACCGTTTGATAAAATAATTTTGACCGTGCCATATCATTGACATAGATTTCGAACCAACACACTGGATTTGACATAAACGTGTCCTTTTATTTTGCTGTTATCGGTTTTATAACCATACATGGCTGTATTTATAAGCTTAAGGGCAGTTGAGCCTTTAAACTCTATTTTTAGACTTTATTGTGATTAGCTTATGACAAACTTAACTCAAGCGTAGCTGTATTTTGTAAATAAGTTTATTTTTTAATCAATATTCTAAGAAAATAAAGAAACAATAGATTATAAACACAAAAAAAGAACGCCGAAGCGTTCTCTTTTTCGGTCATTGGATCAATGACGTGCAGCTTTTTTGCCTTCATCAACAGCTTTAACGATTGGTGCTTTGACCAATGGCGTAGGTTGCTCAACCAAAGCAAGTGGAAGAATCTCATCGATACTTTTCACAGCTTTAATTTCCAAACCATCTTTCACGTTCTGAGGAATTTCAGCTAAGTCACGAACGTTTTCTTGTGGGATAAACACCAGTTTAACGCCACCACGATGTGCTGCTAAAAGTTTCTCTTTTAAGCCACCAATACGCATTGCTCGGCCACCTAAGCTGGTTTCACCTGTCATTGCAATATCAGGACGAATTGCAATCCCAGTGAATGCCGAAACCAGAGCAGTGGTTAATGCTAAACCTGCAGATGGTCCATCTTTCGGTGTCGCACCTTCAGGTAAGTGAACGTGTACGTCAGTTTCTTCAAAACGAGAAGCTTCAATACCCAATTCATCAGCACGTGTACGAACCACAGTCATTGCCGCAGTAATCGACTCTTTCATTACATCGCCGAGTGAACCCGTGGTAATAAATTTACCTTTACCTTTTACTGCTGCAACTTCGATGGTCAATAACTCACCACCGACAGAAGTCCATGCCAAGCCATTTACACGACCCACTTGAGCTTCTTCTTCCGCCATACCGTAATCAAATTTATGCACACCTAAATATTCAGGTAAGTTTTCAGCAGTGACATCAATATGTAAGTTTTTCGCTTTCTTACTGACTGATTCTTTCACCACTTTACGTGCAATCTTCGATACTTCACGTTCAAGGCTACGTACACCAGCTTCACGGGTATAACGACGTACGATGTCACGAATCGCTTCTTCATGAACAGTCAATTCTTTGCCACGTAAACCATTGTTCTTGATTGCTTTTGGAACAAGGTAACGATCAGCAATATTGACTTTTTCGTCTTCGGTATAACCCGGCAAACGAATTACTTCCATACGGTCTAATAAAGCCTCAGGAATATTCATGCTGTTTGCAGTACAGATAAACATTACTTCAGACAAGTCAAGATCAAGATCTAAGTAGTGATCGTTAAACTTGTTGTTCTGTGATGGATCAAGTACTTCAAGGAGGGCAGAAGCTGGATCACCACGATAATCCTGTGCCATTTTGTCAACTTCGTCGAGCAAGAACAGAGGGTTCTTAACGCCAACTTTGGTCAATGACTGCACAATTTTACCCGGCATCGCACCAATATAGGTACGACGATGACCACGAATTTCTGCTTCGTCACGGACACCACCGAGTGCCATACGAACGAATTCACGACCAGTTGCTTTGGCAATTGATTCCCCGAGTGAGGTTTTACCAACACCAGGAGGACCTACTAAACAAAGGATTGGACCTCGAAGTTTTTTCACGCGTGATTGCACCGCAAGGTATTCAACAATACGTTCTTTAACTTCATCCAAACCATAGTGGTCTGTATCTAAAATTTCCTGAGCTTTGGCTAAGTTAATGCTGACTTTGCTGGCTTTATTCCAAGGCGTATCTAAAATAGCCTCGATATAGTTGCGTACCACAGCAGCTTCACTTGACGCAGGTTGCATTGCTTTAAGTTTACGGAATTCGTTTTCAGCTTTTTTACGCACATGTTCAGGTAAATCAGCTTCCGCTAAACGTTTTTCAATTTCAGCAACATCATCTTCCGCACCACCATTCATATCGGAAAGTTCACGCTGAATGACTTTCATCTTTTCATTGAGGAAGTATTCGCGTTGGTTCTTTTCCATTTGGCGTTTTACAGAGTCATGCAATGTTTGCTCAATCTGTTGTTCTTCAGATTGTTGCAATAAATAAGTCATTAGCTCTTGTAAGTGTGCTTCAAACTCATCGTGCTCTAGGAATTTTTGTTTTACATCGATATTTAAAGGTACACGGGTTGCAACAAAGAACAACAATTGTAATAAATCGTCGATTTTATTTGCTGCTGCAATCAATTCACGTGCATTACGTAATTTGGCTTCTGCATACTGTGAAAACAGTGCACGTAATTCTTCTACACGTGTTGCTTGAGTATCTTTATCTACAGATATCGTCATTGGGCTTAATGCATGTTCAGCCGATAAGTATTCATCATTGTCGATGATTTCAACCAACTTAGAACGATGTAAGCCTTCAATCAGTACCTTGATACAGTTTTCATCATTTTCATGATTCACAACTTGTACAATCTTCGCGACGGTACCATATTGATATAAGTTGTCGTGATCAATTTCTTCTGTAAGCGAATCTTTTTGCGCAACTACAAATACTAAATTGTCACTGTTACGAGCCACATCAACTGCATTGATCGATTTTTCACGACCCACAAATAGCGCAATTTGCATATGTGGGTACACAACCACGTCACGCAACGCTAAAAGCGGTAATACACTTGGAACCTGTGGCTCTAAGTTTTCTTGATTCATAATAATCTCAGACATGGGCACTCCTAATGAGTGACAACGGTGTTGCCATGTTTTTTATAGTGATGTGTATTTCAAAAATTACAAGGGCTTTGCCAAATAAAAAGTTTAAAAAATCGCAAGTATCTGATTAACAATTAAACCTATTTGCATTTATTGGTCAATTTAACGGCGAAAATAATAGGTTTTTGCTGGGGTAATTAAGCTATCTAAGGGCTGATCCCATGGATTTCTTTTTAGCTCGTGGGTGAGTAACTGAAAATTATGCGCTAAACCGAGTCGATGTGGGCGGTGTGCGGCTGATGCAAGCGTTCGATCATAGAAACCGCCTCCCATGCCCATACGGCTACCTTTTAAATCACAAGCCAATAAAGGCATAACCACCAGATCGAGTATTGAAATATGTTTAGCACGACTTGCCATGGGCTCTAACATCCCAAGACGATGTAAAGAAAAGCGTCGATTGCGAAACTGCCGATTTGATATTTTGACCCAAACCAGTTTTTTGTTCATATTACAGATCATGGGCAAATACACGGTTTTTCCAATCGCACAGCAATATTCGATAAGCAATTTGGTTTGAATTTCACCAAAAGCATCTAAATATAATCCGATTTTCTGCGCATTGAAAAAATGGCGATGGCGTAGCATCTGTTTAAAGCATTGCAATTCAATGACCATTTGTTGATTGCGGGTCAGCTTTTGTCGTTGTTGTCTTAAAGATCTACGCAGTTGTGAATTTTGATCCATGTTTTGAATGCTAAAACTAAACTGTTGCCAGTATACAATGAATTGATAAACAGCATTTATAACGAAATGATCAAGATGTTATTTTGATTATCTTTTATTCACTAGAGTTTGCGATAAATGGGCAGTTTTAAGCTATTATGCTAATCGTTTGATAAAACAAGATTAAATATTGATGTTCTACATTTTAAGTCCGGAGTATCTATTCTGACAAATGTAGGATTTTGCTCAGTCAATTGCAAATGAAAGCACTTCAATTAGGCTGAGAAGAAATTCACGTGAGTGATAATTATGGATAAGCACGAAAATAAACAGGAAAACACCATGCAAAGTCAGCTAAAACAACAATCTCATACCTTGTCACGACGGTTTGTTATCTCAATGCTTGCATTGGCAAGCAGTTTACCGCTGATGAGCTATGCCGCTCCAGCAGCGCCAAAACTGGATCTTGAGTTATCTGCACATTCAAAGAATAAAATTAAAACCTTAATGAATGATCCAAAAGTTTGGCAACAGATTCCCAAAACAGTCACGCTGTGTGTGTATTCTCCTGATGGCGCCAATAGTGAAGCTTTTGAACAAGCGACCAGTTATATCAGTGAACTGCCACGAATTACACAGATTGCTAAGGAATTTGGGGTGGATATGAAAATTACCCGTCCAACCAAATTGTCGATGCATATTGATTTAAATTATCCAAAATTAAAGAAAACCGCTTCTACGGATATTAATTTAAGAGTTTATACCGATGAACGTGTATTGACTGAGGATTTCCGCAGTAAACGCTGTGATGGTGCTGGAATCAGTAACATTCGTGCACGTCAGTTTAATCCGTTTGTCGGCAGTATTGATGCTATTGGGGCAGTACAAAACTATAAGCAATTAACCACCGTGATCCAGTTACTTGCACGACCTGAGTACGATGCAAAAATGGTCAATCGTGATTATGAAGTGGTGGGGATTGTTCCTTTAGGTGCTGCGTATATCATGGTTAATGATCGCAGTATTGATACCTTATCAAAAGCAGCAGGGAAAAAAGTGGCGGTCATGAACTTTGACGGTACTCAAAAGAAGTTGGTGCAAAATGTTGGTGCACAACCTGTTTCAGTTGATCTATTAACTGTGGGTGGAAAGTTTAATAACAAAGAAGTCGATATTATGGCGGGGCCTGCTTTGTTATTTAAGCCTTTAGAATTGAAAAAGGGTATGACTGATAAAAATGGCAATGTGGTCGGTGGTATTATTCGCTTTCCTTTGATACAGGTCACAGGCACATTAATCATGCATCGGAATAAGTTCCCTGCAGGTATGGGACCAATCGCACGGGAAATGATTTCTAAACAACTCAGCCCAGCATTTCAGTTTGTCGATAAACTGGAGCGAGAAGTTCCAGATAAATATTGGTTTGATATTCGTGAAGCGGATAAACCGGGCTATATTAAGATTATGCGTGAAGCACGTATTCAGATGACCAAAGAAGGCTTCTATGACCCAACAATGATGAAAATTTTGAAAAAGGTTCGATGTGGTCAAACCCCAAGTAGTTTTGAATGTGCTTTAAATGATGAATGATTGGGTTTTGCTCTTGTCTTGATGAGGTATATAAGTCAAAAGCAAAATCACAAACAGCTGATGTTTTTGATTTGAATTAAAAGCTAAAGGAGCAAAATGAAAGTTTATTTTGCTCCTTTTTTATTGCAAAGTTTAGGCAATGCTTTACTACTCTGTTAGATTAAATCCAAGATAAAGAAGATCAAAATTAAGATTTAAATGATGTTAAGAAAACCGTTCAAACTCTTGTTGCTGACAGTGTTGTTTTACGTTAACTCGATATATGCCGCACAGTATCAGACAGGGGATATTATTTTTCATAGCTCTAAATCTGCACAAAGTCTTGTGATTCAAAAAGCCACCCATTCGCCATATAGCCACATGGGAATGATTGTGATGAAACAAGGTCAAGCTTTGGTTTTGGAGGGGATTCAGCCTGTGAAATATACACCGCTTCAACAATGGATCAATCGTGGTGTAAATAAAGCCTATGTCGTGAAGCGTTATCAACCTCAATTAACTGCAGAGCAACAGCACAAGTTAGTCAAACAGGCCGAGACTTATTTAAATAAACCCTATGATGTTTATTTTGAATGGAATGATGACGCAATTTATTGCTCTGAAATTGTATGGAAAGTTTATCAATACGCTTTAGGAATAGAATTGGCGCCCTTGGAAAAATTACAAAGTTTTGATCTCACAGATCGAAGTGTTAAAGCACTTATGCAACAACGCTATGGACAGCATATTCCATTGCAAGAAACTGTGATTGCGCCAAGTGCAATTTTTAATTCAAAGAAACTGAAAATGGTTGACTCGGTTGCTGGCTTGAATTGATTGGAAATATAGCAGGCATAAAAAAACCTGAGTCATGATGCTCAGGCTTTTTATAAGAAGCGGTATATACATACATTCTTGAATGTGGCGACCCTACGGGGATTCGAACCCCGGTTACCGCCGTGAAAGGGCGATGTCCTAGGCCTCTAGACGATAGGGTCAATAAATTGAGGCAGACACTTGAAACTAAACCATTAAATTAATGGCGACCCTACGGGGATTCGAACCCCGGTTACCGCCGTGAAAGGGCGATGTCCTAGGCCTCTAGACGATAGGGTCGTTTCAGAGGTGGGCGTATATTAGGGCGAATAGTGGCAGGTGTCAAACTTTTTTCCACAATAAAAACTGAAATTGCGTTTATATGGATAAAAACAAAGCAATATGAGCAAAGTGGTTAAAATTAAGACCATTATTACGGCTTGGGGTACAGAATGGGATCTAAAATATTTTTAATCACCGCAGGATGTTGTAAGTAGCCTGCGATTTGATGAGGAGTATGAATAAACGTTGAAATCGCGGTATTTAAAATCGCGGGTTGAAAGTCAAAGGGCGCGTTGATCAAAGGAAAAGCAGTTAAAAAATCATCTGGTGAATAGAAATTATGCCAATCACCATTTAGACAATTTGGTCTTTTGATTGGTGGTGCCAGTTTAGACTGAATCACTTTAAAGGCGAGTGGTGAGCCTAAGGTAATAAAGCGTTGTATCTGGTAGTTTGTTTGCAGCTGTTGTAAAAGATTATAGGCAATCACGGTTCCTAATGAATGCGCAACGATAATATGCGGTTGATCGGGTTCTAAGCTAGCGAGTATTCGTTGATGGACTTCATCCATAAACTGAGGATTGGCGAGGTATAAATAAGTTTCGATCAGGAATTTATGAATCAGACTTTCATGAAGTTTTGGAAAATTATTTAAAATTAAAGAGAACTCTTTGAGCGCTTTATCTTTTAACAATTGCGAAGCCAAATACAAGCGTTTGGACAGTTTTAAGTCATGCTCAGGCATGAAGTAGGGCAATATTGGAATTGCGGGAGGGACATTTAAAGTTGTCGTGGGTGACGTTGTTGTATGTTTATGAAAGTGAAAGTTTACCCATGATTTAGGCAGAAAGCTTTCTAAGTCAAAGCGATTGCTTAATTGGTGTTTACTGATTAAATCGCCATAAAAAGCCAAGCGAATATCTAATTGTGCTGTTGAAATAGGCAGTTTAAGTTCATCGATTCCCTGTTGAAGAATATCAATCCAATGTTGCTTTAAACTCTCAGCATTATAATTCTGCTGGTTCATACCATGAATAAAAATAATCTTCATTGGGGTTTTTATAGATTGTTATGTTTAACTATTAAATTACGAGCTTAAACTGATTTTGACTATCTATGAATGTACAAAAAGTGTAGCCAATGGCTACACTTTTTGCTTAGGCATGATCAGTAAGATTTTGTTTAGGATTGTGATTGATCTTTATATAAGAATGCGTAGCTGATATAGCAAATCGCAATAAAGATTAAACAACAAATAAAGCCAACTACCATCTCAGGGTCAAATACCATACTGATACAGGTAATTAAACAGAAGATAAAACCTAAGATCGGCACAATTGGAAACAATGGTGCAGCAAAGCCTAATTCAGCTTTGGTATGACCTTGTTTGTACCATTGACGTCTAAAATTAAATTGGCTCAGACAAATACTCATCCACACCACAACCATGGTAAACGCAGCCACACCCAACAAGTTTTTAAAAATAGTCTCAGGTGCAAATTGTTCTGAAAGCAGACCAGGTAACGCACCGAACATGGTGACAATCACCGCAATATATGGAATACCGCGTGCATTGACTCTAGAAAACAGTGCTGGAAGCTGTTTCTTGGCTGAGAGCGACCACATCATACGTGATGCCGCAAATAGCCCTGAGTTGGCCGCAGACAACAACGCAGTGATGATCACAAAACGGATAATGTCTTCTGCGTATGGAATACCAATATGATCAAATACGGTAACAAATGGGCTGCTACTGACCCCTTCAGCATGTAATCCTGCCATTTGGTGAGGCAGCAGTGCACTAATTACGATGATAGTACCGACAAAGAAAATCAATAAACGCCAAATAGCAGTATTGATGGCTTTAGGCACATTTTTCGCGGGATCTTCAGTTTCACCCGCAGCAACGCCAATCAACTCAGTGCCAGAGAAAGCAAAGTTCACGATTAACATGGTGGTGAAGATTGGGAAAAGGCCTTGTGGGAACCAGCCTTCATCGGTCAAATTACTAAATAACGGTGCTGAAGTATGTCCCTGATAATTTAAAATACCAAAAATTGCCAAAAGGCCAAAAAGAATAAAGGCAATTACCGTGATGACTTTGACCAAAGAGAGCCAGAACTCAGATTCGGCAAACCATTTGGTTGAACTCATATTTAAGCCAAACACGATTGCTGCAAAAATCAGCGTCCATAACCACATTGAGATATGCGGAAACCATTCTTGCATCAACAAAGCCGCAGCAGTAAATTCAGTGCCTAGTGTTGCTGACCATGTTAGCCAATACAGCCAAGTAACGGTGTATCCGGTACCTGGACCAATGTATCGTTGCGCATAAGTACCAAATGAACCAGACTCAGGCATATGAACAGCAAGTTCACCTAAGCACAACATCACCATATAGGCAATTACACCGCCGAGGATGTAAGAGATAATGGCACCAATCGGACCGGTTTGTGAGATCACCTCACCAGAACCTAAAAAAAGCCCTGTACCGATTGCACCACCAAGCGAAATCATCACCAAGTGACGAGTACTCATTGCTCGTTTGAGTGGTGAAGAATTAGATGATACCTGAGCATCATTTTGATTTGGTGATGACTGCATAAGCTTCAGATGGAAATAAAACGAGAAGCGCGCTATTTTAGCCCAATTCATAAATAGTGCAATGATTGAGTGTTGCTAATGCTCAATAAGCAATACTATAAATCACCGCGATTTTATGGTTTTTATAAATAAATATTTAAATCAATTATTTATATTTAACTCTGCACTGATTATTTTAAATTAAAAATCCAGATTATTGATGAAAAAACAATCTTTTAAATATGATGGGATGGTGGTTTTTAACTGCTTTAAATACGATAGATATAAAAAAGCCTGAGTCGTATTGCTCAGGCTTTTTTACAAGAAAGTTTTATTTTAACAACCTTCTCAAATATGGCGACCCTACGGGGATTCGAACCCCGGTTACCGCCGTGAAAGGGCGATGTCCTAGGCCTCTAGACGATAGGGTCGTAATGAGGTGATGCGTATATTAAGGATAAAAGACATTTTTGTCAAAATGGATTTATCGAAAAAGCGTTTAACTGATGAATCTATAAGCGAATCATCATGTATTTGTTTTTAATTTAGCCAGAAAGCTATTTTTTGCTTTTTAGAAGAATCCAAATCAAATAAAAACGGCTTGATTCATATATGGATCACTGAAAAATTATGCTACGGATTAAAAGCCTAAAATAGAAAAGCCCGTATGAATACGGGCTGATCAGTGATTTACAATGCGACTTAATTTTTCTGATGATAAAGCCAGTAATAAGTTGCATAACATGCTGCCATAAACACTAAACAACCAATAAAGCCAGAAAGCATTTCCGGATCTGCTGCCATACTTAAACCAGTTGCGGTACAAGTGATAAAGCCAAGAATTGGTACAACGGGATACCACGGCGTTTTAAATTTTAAATCAGCCAGTGTTTTACCGCTGGCTAACCATTTACGACGGAAATTAAACTGACTCCAGCAAATACTCATCCACACGATAACCATGGTAAATGCTGCCACACCGAGTAAGTTTTTAAAGATCACATCTGCGCCAAATTGCTCCGACAGTAAACCGGGTAAACCCCCAATCATGGTCACAAAAATTGCAACAACAGGGGTGCCTGATTTGGTCAGTTTGGAAAAAACTCGAGGTAATTGTTTTTGAATTGAAAGCGCCCACATCATACGAGATGCCGCATATAGTCCTGAATTAGCAGTGGACAAAAGCGCTGTAATGATCACAAAACGCATGATGTCTTCTGCGTAAGGAATTCCAATCAAGTTAAATACAGAAACAAAGGGACTATTACTGATCCCTTCACCATGCGCGGCTAGGCCAGCATCTTGATAGGGCAATAATGAACTGATGACAATAATGGTACCAACAAAGAAAATCATTAACCGCCAAACCGCAGCATGAATCGCTTTTGGGACATTTTTTTCAGGATTTTCAGTTTCACCAGCAGCAATCCCAATCATCTCAGTACCATTAAAGGCAAAATTTACAATCAGCATGGTGGCAAAAATAGGAAATAAACCATTGGGTAACCAGCCATGTGCGGTTAAATTACTGAATAAAGGTACAGTTTCATGACCATGGAAGGGAATTAATCCAAATATTGCGGTTAGGCCGAGTAAGATAAATACCAGTACCGTTGCAACTTTAACAAAAGACAACCAAAACTCGGACTCTGCAAAAAAGCGTGTTGAGGTTAGATTGGAAATCAAGACGGCAATAATAAAGACCAAGGTCCATAACCAGATGGAGGTTGTTGGAAACCATTCCTGCATCAGCATGGCTGCCGCAGTAAATTCAGTCCCCAAGGTGGCAGACCAGCCAAGCCAGTACATCCATGACACCATGTAACCTGTGCCTGGTCCAATATTTTTAGCTGCAAAAGCACCAAAAGATCCGGTCACAGGTTGATTGACCGCAAGTTCGCCTAAGCACAGCATCACCATATAGGCAATTAAACCACCGATAATATAGGCAATCACTGCACCAATTGGCCCAGCTTGTGCAATCACTTCACCTGAACTTAAAAATAAGCCTGTACCAATCGCACCGCCTAATGACAACATAATCAGATGGCGTTTGGTCATGGATCTTTTTAAGACAATAGCTTGCCCATCAGCGACAGTGTGCTGATTCGATTGATCAGGTGATTGCATATTTGATGTCATTGAACTTTAAAGAGATATTTTAGATTAAAATGCCAAAATTGACAAAATAAAATAAGCCATCAACTTCTAAAGTCTAAAGAACGAGGGATGAAATAAAATAACGGAGTCAAGAAAATCAAAAAAGAGAGAAAGAAATTATAAAAATAATTAGATGGCGACCCTACGGGGATTCGAACCCCGGTTACCGCCGTGAAAGGGCGATGTCCTAGGCCTCTAGACGATAGGGTCGTTTAGAAGATGGCGATATCTTATTGATCCGCCACCAAATTGTCAAGTAAGTGAGGTGCGAGTTTGTTCAAAATATAGCAAAACAGTTCAGCCGTCTTTTGAGTATCGTACAAGGCAGAGTGAGCCTCTTTACCATCGAACTCAATTCCAGCTTGAATACATGATTTAGCCAAAACAGTTTGACCAAACATGACCGCACTTAAAGTCACAGTATCAAATACAGAAAAACTATGAAAAGGGTTTTGATTTTTACTGCCAGTTCGCGCAATTGCAGCTCTTAGGAAACCTAAATCAAAGTGGGCATTGTGTCCGACCAAGACCGCATGGGTACAATGTTGCTGACGACGTACTTCATTAACCGCCTTAAAAATACGCTTTAATGCTGTTTTCTCGTCTTCAGCCATTGCCATACGCATTGGATTAAATGGATCTACACCAATAAAGTCCAAAGAGCGACGATCTAAATTTGCACCTTCAAAAGGATTGATGTGCGCATGATGTGCTTCACCTGGAACAAATTTTCCTTCAGCATCATACACAATCGGGATGCATGCGATTTCAAGCAATGCATCGGTATCTGCATTAAAACCTGCTGTTTCAACGTCAACTACAACGGGTAAAAAACCACGAAAGCGTTGTCCAATCACAGGTAATGTTTCAGTTGTCACACCTTTCTCCATTGGATGGTTTTTCCAGCATAAAGTGGAATAATGTGTTCACCATCCAAATAATCTAAACTTTCAGGGATTACCTGATCTTCTTTGACAAGGGTAATCTTATTTGTGTTGCGAGGCAAACCATAGAAGTCTGCACCAAACATACTGGCAAAACCTTCTAGGCGTTCGATTTTGTTGACTTGATCAAAAGCCTGAGCATAAAGCTCAATTGCTGTAGGTGCGCTGTAGCAACCTGCACAACCACATGCATTTTCTTTGGCATTTTTAGAATGTGGCGCACTGTCAGTACCTAAGAAAAATTTAGGACTGCCGCTAGTGGCAACTTCAAGTAAAGTTTGTTGATGGGTTTGACGCTTTAAAATCGGTAAACAATAAAAGTGCGGTTTTATGCCACCGACCAACATATCATTACGGTTAAACAGTAAATGTTGTGGTGTGATCGTCGCAGCAACATTACGATCTTGTTCAAGCACAAAATGCGCAGCTTCACTGGTGGTAATATGTTCTAACACCAATTTTAATTTCGGAAATTGTTTAAGTAACGGTGAAAGTACTTCGTCTAAAAAGCGTTTTTCACGGTCAAAAATATCCACATGCTGATGGGTAACTTCACCATGTAACAATAATGGTACTTGATGTTCTTCAAGTTGTTCAATTACTGCATAGACTTTACGAATGTCACTGACACCATTATCCGAGTTGGTTGTTGCACCAGCAGGATAGAGTTTAATTGCATTGACGAATTGAGACTCTTTGATTTTGCGAACTTCATCTGGAGAAGTATGGTCGGTAAAATACAGTACCATCCGTGGGTCAAAATCAACCCCTTCAGGAACATGTGCCATAATACGGTCACGATAAGCATTCGCTTCATCTACAGTTTTCACAGGTGGAACGAGGTTCGGCATACAAATCGCACGGGCAAATTGTTTGGCTAGATCTGGAACTGTACGTTTTAAGGCAAGACCATCACGCAGATGGGCATGCCAGTCATCTGGCTGAAGCAAAGTGATCGTATTCAAGGCAATTCTTACTAACAAAATAAATGAGATGATAATCTATAACACTTTAAAATGATAACAGCTATTTCTAATCAATAATTCAAATTAAATGATTAAAAACAAATCTAAAGCTTATATTTTGTTCGGATTGGTCATGTATGTGTCATGATTGGGTGTTAATGCTGAGTAGAAAATCTACAACTGTATAACATGGCAATGATTTTCAATTGCTTAATTTGAATTTATTTTAAAATTACCGTTTTTAAATGATTAAATAGTCAAAATGTACTATTGCATATTTTTCTTAAAAAATGATAATAAAGTCATACAAAGATAAACTTCGAACATACATAATTATTCATTTTATGAATAAACACGCTATTGACCTTATACAATTGTGTTTAAAGCCTTGAGAATATAAATGATCGGCTCAAGGTGTGTGTGACGTCGCTTTTATTGTTCGAGATCAGTATACTATGTATCTGTAATACAATAGTTTATTAGATAAGTATATCAATTATAATATTGAGTTAATAGAGAGCTTTATATGGGCAAGTTTCTGCCAAACCTGATTTGCATCATGTGTCTTGTGGGTTTAAATATTCAAAGTCAAATTTTTGCCAAACAAAATGTTAAAGCTGATAAAAGTCAAGAAGCGATAAAAGCGGACTTAAAACAAGATTGGTCAGTCAATAGTATCAATACAGCCAATTGGTCAGAAAATATTGGCAGAGGACAATTCCCCGTTTATGCCCGTGCACAAGTGATGCTCAATAATTTACATGCTTCGCCTGGGCCAATCGACGGTAAAAGTGGCAAGAACTTTTTAAAAGCACTTGCCGCGTATCAACAGATTAAAAGTTTACCAATTAGTGGTGAACTGGATAAACAGACTTGGGACAGTTTGTTAAAAAATCAAAAAACTGCAGCGTTTGGAACTTATCAAATTACTGCCGCGGATATTAAAGGACCTTATGCCAAAGCAATTCCGCGAAATTATGCCCAACAAGCAAAAATGCCGGGTTTGTATTACACCCGTGTGAGTGAAATGTTAGGTGAAAAGTTTCATATTGATGAAGACTTTCTTAAACAACTCAATCCAAAAGCTAACTTTAAAAAAGTAGGCGAAACTATCAATGTACCGATCGTACGTAATGATTTGCCTGAAGGTGTGGCCTTAATTATTGCGCATAAGCCTGCTCGACAACTTTATTTATATAATAGTACAAATCAAATGATTGCATCTTTTCCTGCCACAATTGGGGGTTCTGGTACACCATCCCCGAAAGGGACGCATAAGGTCATTAAAGTTGCACCAAACCCTGTCTATGGTTATAACCCGAAAAACTTTGTTCAAGGGAGCAACCGTCAAAAGCTGGCATTACCGCCTGGCCCAAATGGTCCTGTTGGTAATATGTGGATTGCTTTAAGTAAACCGACATTTGGTATTCATGGTACGCCGAATCCTTCATTAATTTCAAAGACCGCTTCTCATGGTTGTATTCGTTTGACCAATTGGGATGCCAATGATTTAGGTCGCAAGGTTCAACCGGGGACCGTGGTTAAGTTCTTAGATTAATCCCGTTGTATATCCGAAAAGGCTGAGTACTTTAAAAGAGGGCTCAGCTTTTTTTATTGCGTAGATAAAATTTTGCTGCTGTAAATATTAAACTTATACACAACATACTGAATTTATTGGGTATGATCAATTTAACTTAACCATGTCAAAAAAATTGAAATCTTTATGGGTACAGAAAAAAAATTATCTACTCAAGAAGTCATTAAACTTGAACGAGATTTGGCTAAATTTGCCAATATGATGGATTCGGTGGTGCGTATTCCATTTACCAAGCAAGGGGTTGGGGCTGATGCTGCACTCAGTACCATACCGATTGCTGGTGATGTCGCGGGTTTTGTGCTGACTTGCTATGCAGTTTATAAAGCCAAACAGATTGGCGTGCCTCAAGCTAAACTCAATGGAGTATTAAAACTGGCTGTGATGGATGGGGTTGTGGGATGTATACCGATCGCTGGAACCTTATTCGATATTTTTATTCGGCCCAGTCGTAGAGCTTTAGACGTTGTACATGACCATATTCAAGAAGAATATCAGATTTATAGCGATGATCATGTGGTTCACCCATTTTTACATGAGAAGCTAGAACAAAAGCAACAGTATTCCGCATTTTGGCGTAACCCTGTCATTGCTTGGATTTGGATTCATATTCCCGATATTTTAGGCTTGATTGTTTTAATCCTGATTGGACTTGCGATGTGGTTTGGCGTAAATATGTTGTGGGATTGGTATCAAAGCTATCGTGCTTAAATTCCAACATTGAATTGATTTGAAAATGTAGATATTAAAATACAGAGGTGATCATGCAAGATTATATTTCGGCAAACCTTCCTGCTATTGATTTTGATCATACTCGTAAATTTTATGCATTCTTAGGTTTTCAGTGTGATTATCAGTCCACAGAATGGATGATCTTAAGTAAAGACAGTTTGTTGGTTGAGTTTTTCCATCACCCCAATTTAAATCCAAAAGAATCATGGTTTAGTGCTTGCTTAAGAACACATGTCTTGAAAGATCTGTTTCATTTTTGGCAAGGTTTAGATTGGGCACAATTCCCAGAAGCACGAATAACTGAAATTCAGTATCTCGAAGAAATTGATATGTTTTGTGTGATTGATCCGAATGGAAGTTTAATTCGTTGTATTCAGTTAGATTAATCCCCCAAATTGGTATTGGTATTGGTATTGGTATTGGTATTGGTATTGGTATTGGTATTGGTATTGGTATTGGTATTGAAAGAAAGTAAGAAAGTAAGAAAGATAGAAATTGCGCGGTAAATATTGGATAAAGCAAAAACTAAAATATGATCTACCCATAAACAAAGCCTCCATATTGGAGGCTTTGTTTTTCTATGAGATCACTACGATTGAGCGAGCGTGTATAGATTAAGGTAAATTGAGTTGGCGTAAAGCGGCAACACGTTGCTCGATGCTTGGGTGAGTTTGGAATAAAGCAGCCAAACTAAAACCTTGCTCTTTACCTTCTGCGATCGCAAAAGCTTTCATTTCTTTCGGCATTTGATCTGGCATTTCAGATTCAGCCTGTAGACGCAATAAAGCGGAAATCATGGCTTCTTTACCTGCAAGTTGAGCACCAGCTTCATCTGCACGGTATTCACGATAGCGAGAGAACCACATTACGATTGCCGAAGCCAATATACCGAAGACGATATCAAGCACGATGGTAATCGCAAAATAAGCCAGTCCAGGCGCTTCACCATCTTGACGGCCAAAGACATTACGGTCAATAAAATCACCAACCACACGGGCAAAGAACATTACAAAGGCGTTCACTACACCTTGAATAAGGGATAATGTGACCATGTCACCATTAGCAACGTGACCAATCTCATGCGCAAGCACGGCACGCAATTCATCTTTGTTCATGCGTTCAAGCAAACCTGTTGAAACCGATACAAGTGCATCGTTTTTATTCCAACCTGTGGCAAACGCATTCGACTGATAAGATGGGAAAATACCAACATCTGGCATTTGAATACCAGCACGTTGGGAAAGTTGAGCAACCTCTTGTAATAACCAAACTTCGGCTTGGTTACGAGGAGCATTCGGGTCAATTAATTCAGTACCTGTGGTTTTTAGCGCCATCCATTTGGACATAAATAGGGAGATTAAAGAACCTACCATACCAAACACTAAACAGATGACCATCAGGTTGCCTAATTTAAGACCGCCAGCGCCGTAGTAACTACCAACACCTAATAATGATAGGATAATGCCAGCTACAACCAGTACCGCGAGGTTGGTTAGCAAAAACAAACCAATCCGCATCATGGAGAGAACCCTCTTATAAATAATAAATAATATGATGTATTAAAATAAATCATGAAATTCAATATGAGGTTTACATGATTAAAATTCAAGAATAAGAGGGAAAAATCTAGCTAGCAAAAAATGACAAATTCAATTGAAAGGGATAGTGGATAAAGAATTTATTTAAAAAAATAGGCAAGTTAAAAAAAGATTCTCTGTATTAGAGAAAACATTATTTTTTTCAGCAATTTGTTGAAAATATGTAATTGCACAAATTACGTGCTTTATTTTCTATTTCAATAGGGCTATTAATTGGATTCTAAGTGCAGATAAGCATTAGTTGCCAATGGTGATTTGTGCTGTCGCACTGGCATGTGCTGTTGAATAAGAACCCGCAGGTGCATCTGTGTAAGTCCCATCAGAAGCAATAATAATTGGTCGAGAACTATATTTTACTGGTTGAATATTTGAACTGTTGCTGATTTGTGGTGTCGGCTCTACTTGATTGGAGAAATCATTTTGATTTGATTGGGCAATGATTTGTCCAGTACTGGTTGAAGTGCCAATATTATTTGCAGATAAATTTAAACCACCAGCATAGAGGTTGTTTAAACGACTGGTGACACGTTTGACATAGTCTTGGGTTTCACGGAAGGGAGGAATACCGCCGTATTTGTCCACATTCCCTTCACCAGCATTATAAGCCGCTAAAGCTAAACTGGTATTGCCATTAAAGCGTTTCATTAACCAACTGAGATATTTGGCACCACCAAAAATATTCTGCTGTGGATCATACGAGTTGGACACATTGAAGCGACGAGCCGTTGCAGGCATCAGTTGCATTAAACCTTGCGCACCAACAGGAGAACGGGCATTGGTATTAAAGCCAGACTCGGTATGCATCACTGCTTTGATTAAGCCTTCAGACACACCATGCGTCTGCGCAGCTTGACGGATAATACTATCAAAGGAATTTTTACTTTTACTATAACTCGGCAGTACTGCAGATTCTGAGCTGCCCCAATTGCTATAACTATGAATATTACTGTCTTTATAATAAGTCACTTTGACTTTTTGCAGTGAACGATCCGAATTTTTCCGATTGGTCAGTAAGGTTGTACCATTTTGGTCTTTGTAGAAATAAATTTGACCTGCAAACGTTTGCGATGTAAATGAAGCAAAGCTCATACATCCTAAAATAGACACTAGCGAACCCGTAATTAATTTTTTCATTTTGTAGTAATTAAAATATTTCCCCAATTTTTGGGAGTTTAACAAAGTTATTGAACAAGAAAAACTATGAATTGAGTTTTAACAATACAATCGCAAAAAAGCAAGTGCTATTTGTTGGCATATTAATCAAAAAAAATTTTATATTTTTTTTTAAATATATTTATTGACTATGCTAAACAATTGAAAAATATATATAAAATATAATGGTTAAAAAATGATCAATCTAAAGAGAATGCCCATCATTGCGTGAGAAAACTTTGTCAAGCCCCGAACAATCCACAATTTTATCCACAGGTTTTGTGGAAAACTGTGGAAAAGTCCAAAAGATAAGCACTTCGGCTAAAAAATGAACTGAGCCGTCTATTTTAAATGTGGAAATACGACAGGAAGATGACCAGATAAAAATTGATGCAAAATAAAAAAATCTTTAGATGCGATTAATGTTCAAATCAGATAAAATTGCCCAGTATTTTTTTATGGGTTTATCTCGTCTATGTACTCGCCAGTTGAGTCCGAACAAGGATTTAATTTTAAACCAGAGCTTCCAACAAGTTCAGCTTATTATCGTCTTTTGAAAAAACTTCGTCGTCAAGTCGGCCATGCAATTCGTGACTTTAAAATGATTGAGGAAGGCGATAAGGTAATGGTCTGTGTTTCTGGTGGGAAAGACAGTTACACCTTGCTTGATATTTTGTTGCAATTTAAACGTATTGCACCGATCAACTTTGATGTTGTCGCAGTGAACTTGGATCAAAAGCAACCTGGTTTTCCTGAAGATGTGTTACCGAAATATTTGGAAGAAAACAATATTCCTTATTATATTTTGGAAAAAGATACTTATAGCATCACCAAGCGTTTGACACCTGAAGGGAAAACTTACTGTGCAGTGTGTTCACGTTTACGTCGTGGTTCACTCTACGGTTTTGCGCAAGAGATTGGTGCGACCAAAGTGGCATTGGGTCATCATCGCGATGATATCATTGCAACCTTCTTCTTGAATCTATTCCATGGTGGTAGCTTAAAAGCGATGCCACCAAAACTATTGTCTTCGGATAAAAAGAACATTTTGATTCGTCCTTTGGCTTATGTCGAAGAAAAAGACATCATCAAATATGCTGAAATTCGTAAATTCCCGATTATTCCATGTAACTTATGTGGTTCTCAGGAAAACTTACAACGTGCCATGTTAAATGACATGCTACGTGGTTGGGATAAACAATATCCAAAACGTTTGCATAGCATTTTTGGTGCATTGCAGAATGTTTCACCGTCTCAATTGGCTGACCGTGATTTATTTGATTTTGAAAAATTGGATGAAGAACGTGAATTCGATATGAAATGTGATACGGAAGAAATGAAAAAGCGTTTAGATGTTGTAAATCTTAGTTTTGCAGCAGATTGATCTTTTTTGCCAATTAAATGAACGAATCGGGCATTCATATTGAGATGAGTGCCTGATTTAAAAAAATAAAACGATAAAACCGATAAAACATGAACAGTCCGTACAAAAAACTTTAGCCCAAATTGAAATTATCATGCTATAACATTGGGCAAGCAAAACTGCTTCAACCTGATGTTGTCTGGATAGATAACACAATAAATTGAATAAATAATTTGAGGAATGAACATGCCTGCATTTTTAACTGATGATTGGTTTGCAAATGTTGAAAAATTAACTGCTGAAGCAGGTGATTTAAACTTACCACCAGCACTTTCAGGTTTAGCAATTAATTTGGTTGTTGCAGATGCAGATGGCAACACAGAGCTTGCTTTAGACGGCGGAAAAATCGTCAAAGGTAGTTCTGCAAATGCGAAAACAACATTGAACATGGATGCTGAAACACTTCGTAAAGTATTCTTAGAATTTGATATGGCTGCTGCTATGCAAGCATTTATGACAGGCAAAATCAAAGTTCAAGGTGATATGTCTCAATTGATGGCTTTACAAACAGCCAAGCCAAGCCAAGAGCAAAAAGATTTATTTAAGAAAGTATTAGAGCAAACTGCTTAATCTTTTTACAATAAAAAAGCTTACCCGAGAGTAAGCTTTTTTATTGCCTGATTTTTACAAATCCAATCGATTTAAAATACAGATTAAATTTCTAGTAATCGAGGTGTGGTCTTAATGTGTTCTAAATAAGCCCGAATACGTGTGACATACTGTACCGCTTGTTTATAACGACCATTACTTGCTTGATTACGTGTCAAATAATTATAAAGATTCATCCAGTCATTGGGATCTTTACCTTGTGCTTTGATGCGCTTTTGAATACCTTCAACTGCACCAGGACCCATATTGTATGCAACCAAAGCATACCAATGACGATCTGGATTACGAATATAAGAATAACGACTCAACATCATATCAAAATATTTTGCGCCGCCTTGGATACTCTGAGCGGGGTCACTTCGATTACTGACACCCATTTCTTTGGCTGTGGTATTGGTCAACATCATCAAACCACGGACACCTGTGGGAGAAACAGAGTCTGGTTTTAAATATGATTCTTGATAACCAATTGCAGCAAGTAGGTGCCAATCTAAGCCATATTGCTGTGCAGAGCGCTTAAAGCTGGCTTTATAAATCGGTAGACGAGAACTTAAGTCACGTTGAATCACGTTCCAATCGTCTTTCTTGACGACATTACGATTATAAAATGAGGCAAGTTGCTGGGTTGAGCCATTTTGTTTGCTTTGGCAAATGAAACCACTTGCTGTTGCTGTTAATGGATCTTCAGCTTGTTTAAATACCCAATTTAATTCTGGGTTTAAACCATTACTTTTTAAACTGTTGAAATCACCACAGCTTGCTGAAAATGAGGTTAAGCGTTCTGCTTCGATGCTTTGCATATTTGCGGTGGTAATCGCAAAATTCGCCTTACCTTGAGCAACCATTTTCAATGCTGTTGCATTGTCAGAAACAGTTTTAAGCTCAAGTTTAACGTTTAAACTTTCAGCATAGTTATGGGCTAAGTCATAGCCGAAGCCATGCTTGTAGTCTCCATCCTTAAACACGATGCTTGGATTGGAAACCGCAACTACAGTCAATTTACTCGAATTAACTACAGCATTGTATTGATTGTTCTTACTCGCATTAATACTAAAAGGAATTAATGCAGTGGATAAAACTAAAGTTTTGATTGGCAGCGCACGAAAAAATGAGTTAAGGCTAAGCCTCGACCCAGAGGTTGAACTACTGTGCATGTTGTCTCCGCTACAAGTAATTTATTGCCCTAAAAAGTAATAAGCACAAAAACGCTTAAAAACTTCTTATAGTTGGTAAATTCAATAAGGGTGGGCAGTCATGAACGTCATTCAAAAAATGACATGTGGAATAGAAAGATTTTGCAGAAAAACTACAAAATTAAAAAAATAAACTCATAAAACATGTGCGCATAATATAGGCGGTTTTTAGATCTGTCAAACTTTGTATGAAAAATGATCAATTTTAAATATTTAAGGTGATGATTTTTAAAGAAATATTTTTTAAAAAATTGCAGGGATTTTAAAACTGAAATACGCTGCCAAAAACTGTAAGCAAATGTTCCAAATGTAAGTTAAGAATTACCACTTTTAAAAGGTTTTCTGATTGAATTTTCTGTCTGAATTTAAATAGGAAAAAAACGATTTTATTGCTTTTTAAAACTTAAAATGCGCTATTTTTGAGCTGACATCTTTACGCTATTGGCTGTAGACTGTAGCAACTTTTTTTAAAAAATAAGTATCAAGTGCATATGTATTTTAAATGGTTTTAAATCATGAAATCTAATTTAATTACCCGTTCAGGGCATGATCTGTTGGTTGCAGAGTTACAACATCTCTGGCGCGAAGAGCGACCTGAAATTACCAAGAAAGTGACATGGGCTGCCAGTCTGGGTGATCGTTCTGAAAATGCTGATTACCAGTATAATAAGCAGCTGCTTCGAAAAATCGATCGTCGTGTACGTTATTTGGGGAAGCGTTTAGAAGAATTACGAATTATCGATTTTTCTCCAGAACAAGCAGGTAAAGTGTATTTTGGTGCTTGGGTTGAAATAGAAAATGACGAAGGTGAACAAAAAACCATACGTCTGGTCGGGGTAGATGAAATTTATGATCATCATCCGCAACATGTCTCAATTGATTCACCGATGGCAAGAGCTTTACTGTCTAAACAAGTCGATGATGAGGCAGAAGTGGATACACCATCAGGTAAAAAACGTTGGTATATCAATTCAATTCGTTATGAATAGCTTGAATATTCATCAAATTAGCGAGATTTGATTTTATTTTGTACATTTGATTGAAGAAATACTGAAAAAGATTTGCCAAGTTGCAATTTTATTTATATGATAGCCGCCATTGGAAGCGTGGCAGAGCGGTTTAATGCACCGGTCTTGAAAACCGACGAGGGTGTGAGTCCTCCGTGAGTTCGAATCTCACCGCTTCCGCCAAATATTAAATTAAGCCCTTGTTTTTACAAGGGCTTTTTTCTTGAATATGCTTTTGTCCCACATTGTAACCCACATAAAACTTTGGATTGGATTAATCACAATAAGAATAATTCAGATAGCGTTAGATTATTGGTAAATTGAGTTTAAGTGTAGTAGCTCAAACCTGATCTGACAGTTACCGATATTTGATTGAGACTGTCAGGTTAAATTTGAGCTAAATTCTTTTTAGCCCAAATATGTTTTCCATCAAGTAATGTTTCAAATGGCGTTCTGCCATTACATACTTTACCCTGATGTGTTCGTTCAGTATTATAGAATTTCAGCCAACTGTCTAGATCAAGCTGTAACTCTTCTAATGAGCTATAGAGTTTCTTTCGAAAAGTAATCTGATAAAACTCTTGCAATATCATTTTATGGAAACGCTCACAAATTCCATTCGTTTGAGGTGATGCTGCTTTGGTCTTGGTGTGATCAATATCATTCAGCGCTAAATAAAGCTCATAATCGTGATGTTCGACCTTACCGCAATATTCCGTGCCTCTGTCTGTCAGAATACGAAGCATTGGTAATCCATGGGACTCATAGAATGGCAACACTCGGTCATTCAATAAATCTGCGGCTGTGATAGGTGTCTTGGTTGTATACAGCTTGCAGTGAACTACTTTGCTATAGGTGTCAATAAAGGTTTGCTGATAAATACGCCCAACGCCTTTTAGATTGCCAACATAGAAAGTATCTTGTGCTCCAAGGTAGCCTGGATGATGTGTTTCAATTTCACCACAAGCAACATCATCTTCATGTTTTTGTTCTAATGCTGCAATCTGCTGATCATTCAACTGAATGCCTTCTTGAGCAACTTTCATTTCAAGCGCCTTTAATCGTTTTTTGAAATTCTCAAGATTGTGCCTAAGCCAAATGGAACGTACACCACTGCCAGATACGAAGATGCCAATCTGACGTAACTCATTACTGGTTCTATGCTGACCATAAGCTGGATATTGGATTGCAAAATCAATAACAGCTTGTTCTGTTTGTTCATCCACTCGATTTTTAAAATTTGGAGTTCTGCGACTTTGGTTAATGAGTGCATCCATATTGCCTGTACTGGCAAGTTCTTGATAGCGATAGAAGGTATCTCTAGATACTCCCATAACTTTACAAGCTTTGGATACGTTCTGAAGTTCTTCTACCAAATTCAGCAGGCCGACTTTGTGTTTGATGATTTGATTGTTAGTATGCAACATGAGAAGTTACCTTTATTGATTGAGATTCGACACCTTTAATCAAAATCGGTAACTTCTTCTTTTTCAAGACCTGTGTCAGATCAAGTCGGAACTAATACAGTTTAAGTTATCTATTACAGGACAAACCTAAACATAAAGGTTCAGCATACCTACTTTTAGTATCTGTTCTCATTGTTTCGAGTTGTGATGATATTCTTTTTGAGGTCATCTTGATCTGCAATCGTTTCATTTGTTGGTTTACGGTTAGGATTACGAGCGGTAAGTGGTATTGAAACTTTTTTTGCTGTCACTATTGCTACTTGGGCTGTAGATTTTATTTGTCTTTTTAGATTTAGTAATTGTTCTCTTTCATCTTGGTTTGGTAAACGTGTGCCAATGAGTGCATTAGGATTTTGCTCAACCATTTCTTTTGTTTGTTTGATGCATCCAGTATCCCCACTTTCTGATTCGGGCGAGGTCATTGCATTGTAGATAGATTCTGTATAGTTAGAGTGGCTTTCAACCTCATTTACAGAGCTCGTTTCTCTATTGATGTTTTGACATGACTCTAAATGCACCTGATTTTCGTTCTCAAATTGCATTAGTTTTTGAGCGTCTTTATTCCTATCAGTTAAATTTTTTTTTTGCTTTGCTTGAATTTCACTTTCATTTTTGTGTGTGTTGAGATTGGTTTTCGAGAGCAAATGCTGTCGATAGCTTGCAAGCTCAGCAAGATAGTTTTTTTCACGCTCATAAGTTAAATCTAGCTGTTTTTGTAGAGCAATATTTTGCAAATGAAGAATGTTTAAAATATGTCTAAAATTTTTATCATCAGTTATCTTTAATTTCTTGATCTTTGATGCCGTAATAATTCGTAAGCCATCTTCTAAATTTATTTTTCCATCTAAATTTATAAAGTTATACTTTTTGTTTAGATAGTAAATCTGCGACCTGGTGAGACCAGTTTGTTCACTTAGCTCAATAACTGTCACTAATTTCATAATAAAATAATGTCTAAAATATGTTTAATTAGACATAATTATATCAATGAATATCCTTAACTTTTATCAAAAAAATGTTAGATAGTGTACTTCAATTAATTTTTGTTAATTATAATAAATTTTCATGGTTATAATATTAAATTTAATTGTGATTAATATAAGGTATTGGTTTTGGTGTATTCTTTATCTATGCCACGTAATATATAGCTTTCAGGTTTAAATTTTTATGAATGATAAGGTATCTCTTCAATTCATTAGTAATGACGATCTCTTTAAACTTTTGATTCATAGAGTTCCAAACTTCTATTTGGAAGCGGACAGGTGTAAAGTTGAAAATGGGCAGCAAATATATAAGCCAATTAGCATGTATAAAGAGAGCGTTAATGTACTCGAAGCCTTGGAAAGATTTGTTATTGACTTAAAAGAAGGAGCACTTCCTTCTGTAGATAAGGTTATATTGAAATCAAAACATGTTCCTTCGAATAACGAGTATTTAAAATATTTTGATGATCTGAAATTTCTAGACGATATGTTTGATACAACTTATATTCAATTGAGTCAAAACTGGCAAAGATATATCGATTTTTTAACAGGTGATTGGGAGGGAATCGGACGTTATCAAAACAGCGAGTTTATCAAGAATGTGCCATACATCAACTTTATCGGTCAGCCAGACTATACTCAACAATGGGATCCATGGAGGTTTTCAAGAGAAAAAGCAATTAGACTTCAACATGCTTTTTTAAAAAATATTGATGTGGACTCTGAAAGCTTAGATTATAAGCAGAAATTACAGGAAGCATGTCAGCAGTTTGATGAGTTGCTTAATAAACACCAAAAACTTTATACATTTGCAGTTGATTTAAGATTCATACGATCCCTGAATATGGAAAATAAAGAACCATTAGGAATGTTATTAGAAAAAGTGATGAAAGATAGGGAGGCTATACAGTTTTTTTTAACACAGCAAGTTTCAGATGTATTTCAAATTTATACTAAGCTTGAACATGATTTCCAAAATGGCTTAAAGCTTTCATGTATCTTCATTTGTAAATCTAATGTGGAAAGTAATCACAACACGTTGATCAGTGAATTGAATGAGTGTTTGGCCCAAGCCTTTCAACAGTATCGTATTGAGGTAATCAATGGTAATAAAATAATTAAGAAACATGCGCATGAACAGGCTATTGGGTTAATAAAACGAAAAGATAAAGAACAGATAAAACTATTTAAATATTGGGTGCTTAGTTATTTTTATCGAATCGATTCATTTGTCAAACTTTTCCATCCTACTAAAGACTTTGAAATAAATAACATACTTATCAATTCAATTAAGGGCTTGTGTGAAGAAGCACCAGCATTCGGAAATGCAAAGAAGAAGAAAATAGATTCTTTTGCTGATGTATTATACAGCTGGAAATCACCTGCGAGTATCTGGAAACTAAGCTATGTGCCTCAACGATTAAACGTGAGTCAGATTTTTTACAAAGAACTTTGCGCTGAATTTGGTGCTCCTCAATACGGTGCATTGCTATTCCAGATTCAAGTCCTTATAGAAACGATGCTGAAAAAAAATGACATAGCTTTTAATACGTATCACAAAGATGGAGATGCAATCATAAATAAAAATGATTTGAAGGATATGTCTACACGAGTCGGTCAGCAATTTCTTTTCATTATAAAGTACCTATCTAACTATCCACATGCTTTCATAGAGTTGGATAATTTATTTCAGAGAATGGGGAGAGGGCTTGGCCTAGCAGAGATACGAATATTTATATCCAATGTTTTTTACATATTTCATCAATCCTATATAAGCCAGCCTTTAAGAGTTAGTTTTTTAGAGCAGCTCAATCAAAATCTTTTAATGATTAAGAAACAAGTCATTTGTAATCGAGCAAGTCGTGAAATTAATAAAGATGAATATCAGCATGCTTACGATCTTTGCGCTCATCGACAAAATGAAGCGACCAGATATATCAGTTCCGTATTAAAGCAAGATTGTTTATCTTACCGAGTCACTATTCAGGCGCGTATCTGTAGTAGTGATTTTAAACAGAAAGAGTTCTCTAAACTTTTTACAGATTTTATGCGCTCAGCAAAAAGAGCCAAGCCTTGTAGTTGGTTGCGAGGGTATATGGGGATTTGGCAGGAGGTTGTAAAGCTGTCAGAATTTGAAATTGATCTAGTCATATTTTTTAGTGAAAAATGCCAACCCGAAAAAGAAAGGGTGGTTGAGATGTTGAATATTAGATGGCAGAATTTTTTAAGAGAAAAAGCAAAAATGATTTTAGGATGGGAAAATCTAGAAGAAAAAACCGAGCTTGAGTTTTACGGGGCTATAAGTTCAAAAAATATGATGTGTTCGGTAGATGTATTTAATAGAAAGCAACATCATACACAAGGTATTTATCTTGAAGCTTCGAATGTAAAGATGCAAAATTTATTTCTAGCACAGGTAATCCCATTTTTTGCATATCGTGACTTTTTTCGACCTGCTTTAACTCAGAAAGTCCCTAAAGTCTTTATTAAGGGGGCAATGCTAAAAACATAGAAGTCTTTAGCGTTGAGCAAGTTTAGATTCAATCCATTCATTAATTTCAAAAGCGGACCAACCAACCCGATTTGTGGTTAAGCGAACCTGTTTGGGAAAGGTGGAGTCATAGTAATCTGATTTAGGGTCTAACAAACTGTAGATTGTGGCGCGGCTTAGACCTGTAAACTCTGTCACTTGTTTAATGTTGATGATTTTGTTCATTACGAGAGTTGTTTGAGTTAAAGACGCATTCATGGTTTATTCCTTTCGAGAAATGCGTGCGTTATTTGCACATACCATGGGCGACTTAATAAAAAATAAATGCTTGTGATTTTTAATGGAAATAAGGTTGGGAGATGCCATATCAGACTGTTTGTATTGCCCTAGTAATGTGTTGCTTATATGGTTGATAAATCAAAATTTGAAATCTAATTTTTTTAGAAATTTGTACTTTAACTTCCGCTTGAACCTCTAACAATTATGGCTAGGGAATGCCGATAGGTTTGAAATTATGCTCTCGGTAAAGTTAGGGTGCTCAACTCTTTAATATAGTGGGTATATGATATTATTAATATTACTTATCTATACTATTAGATATAATTACCCATACTAGGTATATGACTTATACTCATATATCTATATATATATCTTAGAGTAGTAATACTCAATGTATATTGAACTATACTTATAGAAATATATTTGTAATATCTTTCTAGTTTATCCATTATCATATTACAGATATTGATTATAACCGATCTCATTCCAGTCCATTAGTTCATCTATCCTCGATACTGGAATTCAGACACATTCTAATTTTCTCTTATACTAGTTCGAGTAGTGGAACAAACTACTCGAATAGATTACTTTCCTAATCAAAATTTCGTTTAAAAAATAATTGAATTGTTCTACCTATGATATTCAAATAGGTAGACTCTGATGACAAATGAAATATTAACAGTAATGGCGATTGAACAACTCCAGCAAGACGTCGCTCGTATTCATGACCAAACACGGTGTGCGGTCTGGAAGAAAGAGCAATTACTTAAAGAATGCGTACAACGTTGTTGTGAGCTGATTCCTGCGTTTCTAGAACTAGACGCATTAGGATTCCAGCTTCAGTTTCCAATATCGAATTTTAGACGGGTAGTATCTGTAATACAGACTCTTTGTCAGACACATCAGCTAAGGCCACAAGCAGTTCATTCTAGTCCTTATTGGTTTGATGTCATTAAGGTACTTTATATCGGGCAATGGGAGTGGAAATTAGATCACAAGGCATTCTATGCACAAGAGGTCAATAACAGTTTGAGTATGGAGTCTTATCTCAGAGAGGTCTTACAACGCAATTGTAAGTCATTGATTGTTCGAGTAGACCTGAAGTACAAGCAAGCGATTAAGGCTACTATTTCTATCGCTGAGGTCCATTTACACCTATCGAAACTATTAAAGCGGATATCAGATCGAGATACTTGTTTTAAAGACTTAATTGGTTATGCATGGGCTTTGGAGCAAGGTGGGAAGTGTGGTGGGTATCATATTCACTTACTTCTGGTCTATAAGGGTTCAAAGCATCAAAACGGTTGGTATTTTGCTGATCAAGTTTCGCAGCTGTGGAATAAAATTACTGAAGGTAAGGGCTGTCACTTTAATTTGCATGATAAGGAATACCGTAAAAGTTTTCTTGAAAATGGGATGGATGGCTTGGATAAGTTGGTCAGAGGGGATGAGTCCAAATTACAGAACGTACTCCGTATAGGACGGTATTTCACTTGCCCTAAAAAATATGAACAGCGTTTGCGTATTAAAAAGAAGCGAATGAAAACCTTTGATCATGGGCAACGATGGTTATCCATTGAAGTGTGTTAGTTAAGGCAATCGCTTAAACTTTTTTCAAAAAAATTAAAAATAATTGCATTGGTCTTCCTATGAATTTAACTATAGGAAGATCGTCATGCAACCAATGAATTTCACCTCTCTCGAACACCTAATTGCTCCACGTCTAGAACGTGATGTTCATGAACTATTCTTGAGCATACGAAGTAAACGCGGTGAATATGATGTTAATCACTGGCATAAACGGCTGTTAGAAGATATCCAAAATTGGCACTTGCTATTTGCAACCAATGACTACCGTTATGGATTTTGGTTAGAGACCTTGATGAATTGTTATCGAGCCAGCCAATTTGAATCAGGAATACGCTGTGTGAGTGATTAAGATCAAGCGAGTCAGCTTGTAGTCTTAACTCTAGCAAAATTAGAACGTATATTCCAAAGTGCAGATATTTTGGAAATAATTAAAGAACAAAATGAAAGACATGTTAAGCAAGTTCAACGCTATCAGGATGAGTATGACAAAGTCACTCAGTACTGTTTTGATCTGAATAAAATTAATCTGATTTGCGCATATCAACCTGAACTTGCGGGCACAATTTCTATTTTAGAGATGAATAAACATATTCAACACTTTAATAAACATATTAAGCTACAGGAATATTTTCCAGTAAATTATTTGTATTGGTATCGACGAGTAGTCCGTATTCCAGAAAAAAATCAATACGTCATGCTCTTATCTATCACGGTCAATGCAAGAATTTATTCAGATACTTCTTATTATGTAGATCGATTGAAAGCGTTATGGAGTTTCTCAACAGGTTTTAAGGGAATGGTGATTGACCTAAATGATGATATTAACCAAAGCCATGAGCTGGTCAGTCAATTGTTTACAGAGTTTGATGATCAGGAGGATCTAGATGGTTTGCTCAAGCGTGATATTGTCAATACCAGCAAAGACTCAATGGGTGTTCGAGTATGGCCTATAGGTTTTAAACACTTTATTGGAACATCAGGTAAATGATATTGAAATTAAAGGATGGAATCAATCCGCCATCCTTTAATTTTTACTCAGGTATTGTGAGTGCAATACTTGTAAAGCGAGTTGATATGCAAAATTACGGGAAATGGATTCAGCCACAAAAAAATCTTGAGGTGGTTTAAAGTCTAAAGTGTGTTTGCGGTATAGAATCTTTTTGCCTGAGTGCTGATCAAGAAAGGTGAATTCATTATATGGGTGGGAATATTCTTGCCCATAGAGTGGACCACCAATACATTTGAGTCGCAACATTTATCTCCGTCAAGCTTTGCTACCAGTACATTATAGATCAGAACAAAACACTAAGATTCTAGATATAACAAATTTATTGTTCATTCAAAATGACAAATATAATCTACGACTTCACTGGTTTTAATCTTGAATTGACTATGGGCTGGGATTTGAAACGATTCACCAGATTTATAGATTCTTATTTCAGGTGCATGACCAATTTGCACACTACATTCTCCAGAGATAATTTCAATACGTTCAGCTAGATGAGTTTTAAATGTTAGGGGATCCTCGGATGGCAGAATTACACCTAAAGTTTTTTTAGTTCCATCTTTTAAAACAATAACATGGCTGATCGATGCGCCATTAAAATGAACATTGGCTTTCTTTTTTATTGAAATAAAATCAAATTGCTCTGTCACAGATTACTTCCTAAATGTTTATAATCGATTGAGCCTATTTTAATAAATAGCATTCACTCATTTCAATATTTTAAAACTAGTTAAATTTAAAACAGTTTAAAGTTGATCTGCACTTTCATTGTGGCGTGTAGAATAGCCTATCTATATCTAAACGTATTGACACCATTTACATCGCTGATTATCCTTAGCTTACTGGCCTACATTTGCCAGACGGTCGTCGCGGACCGTATACGACCGCATCAGAATTATTCCTTTCTGAGGGATAGTTTTATGTGTACCTCTCGTTCCCTCCCGTTGCGGTAGGACGGGAGAGGGACACCTATGGTGTGCTGGTTGTCGTACCAGTCCGCGAACCCTCTTTCGTTCTGCCACCATAAATCTCAAATGCTTTGGCAGAATTCCGACAGATCAAGGAGTTTGCTATGCGCACTATTGTCTTTTTATTATTCCCTCACTTCATTTAAGTGTTGCTGATGTCTTGTGCTGAGCAGGATATAGCAACGAACAAATTAAATAAAAAACTTAAATTGAAGTGAGGTGATCATGATTCATGGCCGTATTTTAACGACATGTTTACTGCTGCCTTTGTGTATCAGTGCATGCTCGAAACAAGATTCCAAACTTTATATCCCCGATAAAGAAGATCAACTGTCAAAGCGTATAGATGTAACTGCTCATCTAAGGCCAGTTGTTATTGCTGGGCAAAAGATCACAGCTTTGCATTTAGATAAAATGAGTGACGAAAGTTTTTTACAAAATTTTCAAAACTATATTGTGGATACAAAGGGCGCAAAAAAATCATTTATTGCGTTAAGACAGCAATTAAAACTCCGCCCTGATCAGATCCTTTTATTTGGGGTACGAAAAAAAGATTCCATTGGAATCCCTATTGTCGATCTGGCCAGCCCTGATTTGTTTAGTCGCGCGAATAGCTTAGCCATCCAGCATTTGGCTTTGCTTAAACGTAGTTCTATTCCAGAAAAAGATCCCTATGAAACAACAGATATTTATCAACAGCGTGTCAAAGCCAAACAGCAGCAAACTGAGAAGTTGACAGCAAAAGCCAATATTGATTTAGGTCGTATTGAAGATGCTTTGAACTTTAGCAATCGCTGGATTGAGATTCCTGATTATTTCGACCAGTTGAATCGAATTGATTATGATGCTGATCAAGCATTATTAACCATCCAAACCACAGCACCTGTAATTCATGAAGATGATTTGAGGATGGCATCTGAAGATGGACTTATCCGGCGAATACGCTTTCAAGTTAAGACATCAGTAGAGCAAGCTAAAAGTTTAATTAGCGCATGGGATAATCGAGAAAAAGCCTCAGTCTATATGGCCTTTGTATTGGATTATCAAGCTCAGGGATTAACGATCAATCGCATTGTACTGATGGAGTATTTGGGGATGGATCAACAGTTTCGAGTGATTGAGCAACTCAAACCTCAACAGATTTATGTAGAGGATGTAAGACCTGATTTAACCTTGGTACAACAACAGGTGATACCACTGCAACAGATCAGACCCTTCCAATTTGGAATGTCCACATACGCTGAAACCCAAGGAAAAGCACCATGAAAATAAAGGGTTCCTTAATTAGTTTGATGTTGATGGCAATGATTTGTTCAGGCTGTGGCTTATCTGGAGAAGAGATAGTCCCACCCAAAGCCGATGATGTTTTAGAGGCATTAAGACAGCAAGATGAATCAGTTGTGCAAATTCAACTCAAGCAATGTCAGCGCTCTAATATGTATGAGGGGCAAGAGCGTGCACACCCTTATTTTGATTTATATCACTGTGCAGTCAAGGTTGAGCGTTATGACCCGATCCTCAATCAAAGTTTTATAAAAAATGAAATCTATATATTGAATTTAACCACATCAAATGGCTGGACTGTTGGTTCGCGCTGATGTCTTCTGGATTGATTTCCTCAATGCTCAATTGAATATAAAGAAATTTCAAATACACATTACCTCAGTGAAGCCATAACGCTCTAAGAGTAGGCATTAAAAACATAAGTATATATGAGAGGATAGAATGAAATTAAAACTCATTTTTTCATTGTCAGGCAGCGTATTGTTAACCGCCTGTAGCAGTTCATTTGAATCTGAATTTAAGGATGGTTGCCGTAACTTTGGTGGCAATCGTAGTTTCTGTTCATGTAGCTATAACAACGTAGAACAACATTATGGTGAAGATCGACTTAAGCAGATCAAGAACCCCATGCAATTTCCTGAAGATTGGGAAGATCAAGTACAAGAAGCAGGTTTAGCCTGTATGTCTGAATTGAACTAGGAGGGGTTAAACATGAGAAATATATTGATCACTTATCTACTGATCATGTTGGGCTACTGGTTCAAATTGATCTGGAGCTTTCCTGCGGGTTATTCCAAGGCCTATCTCTTGGGCAGAGCATTTGTCTGGCCTTTTATCTTTTTAGAATGGCTATTTTCTTAAAACTCATCAAGAAGCATAACAATGAAAAATACAACTCAAAGTCCCACACCAAAACCTTACTGGAAAATCATCGGCGTAGTTTTGGTTTTAGTAATCATCGGTGCTTATCTATTGAACCAGCATCTACAACGTAAAGCAGAGCTACAGTTAGCACAGTTGGCAGTAGAACAGACCAAAGCCCAAAAAACTCAAACTGCTGACGTAGCCCAAGTTTCATCTGAATCAGCCGATCAAACTTTACCTGAAGATGCAACAACACAAACTGAGCATTTAGGCCCTAGTGAAGATGACGTTGCTGGTGCTTTAGCAGTGGTTGAAGAGGCGAAATCCTCACAAAACTCTGCGACTGAGCATTTAACCATGCAAATCGATTCTGAATACCATGACGGAAAAACCTTAAGTTCGAATGCTGCCAAGTACGGTTTAAAGCCAATCAAAACTGCACCAGCTGATCTTAAGGCAACCGTTTCAAGTATTGATCAAATGTTAGCGTCACATCTCATGGAGGTTTGGGGACGATCTAGCCCAGATCAGGTGGCTAAGCGTGTTGAAGGTTGGAGTCAGCAGGGCAACAGCATTACTTACCGTGCAGCATGGGACTCAGATCGTTATCAATGTACATGGTATGTGGTGCGTTGGAACCAAAATAACAATCAAGTTTTAAGCGAAGGCTATAAACCTTGTTTTTAAACAATTAACTTTTTTAGAAATTGAATTTTAAAACACCTTTATATCTATTTAGAAACAGGAATATCACGATGAAAAATATTAAAATCATCAGCTGTGCTTTATTCAGTTTATGGATGACAACTGCTGTTATGGCAAAGACAGAACAAATCGTTTTAAAAAAAGATCTGGGATTTGGTGAGGAAGCAGTGATTTTTCCAACCAACAAAGGTGAGGTGATCCTTAATCGTTATGCACTTTCTGCAACAGTTGTCAAACAAATCAAACCTTATAAAAAAGGGCAATGTTTAGAAGTTCAATCTCAACATGGATTCTTTAAAGATACTGGTGATGGGCAATATATCCAGAGTATCCGACCATGTAAAAGTCCATCAAGTTTGGCCATACCTAAAGTCAATCGATAAGCTATACACGTTTAAATCTAAATCAAATCAACCCTAAAAACCACGAGCTGATGCTCGTGGTTTTTTTATGTCTATTTCTTCATAAATCAAGGAAAAAAACCATGCAGCAATGCCCCTATTGCCATTCACCGCATGTGCAATTGCTCAGGCAAAGTCAACAATCACAATCCAAAACTAAGTTCACGTTCTCATCGTGCTCACCAATGTCACTGGCAACGGTAGGTATGCAAATCTCTAAACGGCTGGGGATTAATCCCTTTGTAGGTGGTTTTATTGGTTTAGCCGCTGGAGGGATGTTTTTACTCTATATCCAACAGCAAGACAATTTGATCACCCTGCATTACCAGTGTGAGCAATGTCAGGAACACTTCGAAATTCAACACGCTGAATGAATCTAACAGTCAACAAAAATCTCACTCTGAAATATTCACATTCAATTGATTAAATTCATTATTCACTTAAAAAGAAGGAAAAACCTTATGGCACATCAACTTGAACAAATGGCTTATGTCGGTCAAACCCCTTGGCATGGTCTAGGTAATCAACTCAGCCCAAATCAATCGATTGAAGTCTGGGCGCACAAGCAGGCATGGATTGGCAGATTGAAAGCTCCAATGTCAGCTATATGGCAGAAAATCACAAAGGGCAAAATCTTATTCTTCCTCACGATGAGCAACGGGTTTTATATCGCTCAGATACCAATGCACCTTTATCGGTGGTCAGTCAGCGTTATCAAGAAGTGCAGCCTAAACAGATATTAGAGTTTTATCGTGACCTCACTGAGCAATCCGGCTTTGAATTAGAAACTGCGGGGGTACTCAAAGGTGGTAAGAAATTCTGGGCATTGGCGAGAACAGGGCAAAGTACTGCACTCAAAGGCAAAGATGTCAGCAATGGCTATATTCTGTTAGCCACGGCTTGTGATGGTACGCTCGCCACAACAGCACAATTTACTTCAATCCGAGTGGTGTGTAATAACACCTTAGCTATTGCACTAAAAGGTCAAGATGCAAATCGAGGTGTGGTCAAAGTCCCTCACAGTACCAAGTTTGATGCAGACAAGATCAAACAACAGTTGGGTATTTCTGTACGGGCATGGGATGAACACATGTATCAAATGAAACAGTTGAGTCAACGTAAAGTCACACAGCAAGAAGCGGCTGCTTATTTTGATGCCGTGTTTAATAACAGCAGTTTGAGTATCGCTGAACAAGATGAACGTTTTATTCAATATTACAGACAAGGTGCCAATAGCACAGAAGCCAATAAAACAGAACCGAATGGACGAGCCATGTCTAAAGTCATGACCATGTTTAACGGACATGGGAGAGGTGCGGAACTATCCTCAACCAAAGATACTGCCTATGGTCTGTTATGTAGTATCACAGAGTTTTGTGACCATGAACGTCGAGCCATGAGTCAAGATCATCGTCTGGACTCAGCATGGTTTGGTGCAGGGGCAGGCTTAAAACAACGTGGGCTGGAACAAGCCTTAAGGATGATTGCTTAAAACAGGTATCGAGGTTTTATTTAGACAATATCGCCATCACGCAGAGAATTTGATGACAGATGATAGTCTTGAGTACAAATTTAAGATTGGGGATTTAGTGGTTTTAATCTACCCCATTCAGGATGTGCAGGTGAGGACAGTAGATGAAATACCACACCCTCAATATCTGGTCTTAGATAGATATCGGCATATCTACCATACTGACTTTATCCGTCTTGCAAGGTTTGACGATATTAAGCTGAGTTATCGTATCGACTGAATGCCGTTTAAACATACAGATTTCAATCTTAATCCCATGCCAAAAAAGCATGGGATTTTTTTATGTCTTTCATACTAGAAGTTAGAGGAATACATCATGAGACAACATAGCGCAAATTTATCCCAACCCAGCATAGGTCCTGTTGTAGGATCAAAAATTTATTCATTACCTTCAAAACGAAAAAAGCAACCCAAACGCCTAGCTGAAACCAAAACCATGTCACAAGCCGAATGGCTCAAAGTGCGAAAACAAGGCATTGGCAGTAGTGATTGTGCCGCAGCCTGTGGACTGAATCCCTATATGTCGATGTTGGAACTGTGGATGATTAAAACAGGACGGATTCAACAAAATATTGAAGATGAAAGTGAAGGGCATGCGCCCTTATATTGGGGCAAACGGCTTGAACCTTTGGTCGCTGAATACTATAGCCTGCATACCAATTATAAAGTACGTCGAGTCAATGCGGTATTGCAACACCCTGAACCTGATAAACACTTTATGTTAGCCAACGTGGATTACTCCGTGGTCGGTGATGCAGATGTACAAATTCTCGAATGTAAAACCGCAGGGGAACATGGTGCCAAGCTTTGGCGAGATGGTGTACCTCTATATGTACTTTGCCAAGTACAGCACCAATTGGCAGTCACAGGCAAGAAAGCAGCACATATTTGTGTACTGATCTGTGGGCATGAAACCCGAATCTTTAAAGTGACTCGTTCGGAATCAGTGATTCAACACATCATCCATGCTGAACGACATTTCTGGGAGTGCGTGGAAAAAGATACCCCACCTGATGCCGATGCATCTGAATCAGCAGCCAAAGCCTTACAGCAGCTTTATCCAGAACATGTGCCACTCAGTACTACTGACCTATCCGAAGATGAACAAGCCAATCAACAATTTGAACAATTAATTCAGGCACGTCATCAAATTGAAAAGCACCAAGAGCAATTTGACTTACTCAAACATCAACTCCAAGCCAAGATGCAACAGGCTGAACGTGCAACATTCAGCAATGGTTCAGTGACATGGAAGAAATCTAAAGACTCAATCAGCTTAGACAGTAAGGCATTACTCAAACAGCATCCTGAATACCTCAGCCAATTTCCACAAAACAAACAAGGTTCTAGACGCTTCAACATATATACAAACGATGATTGAAAGGAATTTAGCCTAAGTAATTTGAAACGAAATAAACATTTAAAAGTCCCATACCAGAGCGTATGGGGTTTTTTTATGTCTCATTAATTTATTCAAAAGAGAGAAATACCATGATTAAAGGTTTAGCGATTACACCACCCATACTCGGTAAAATCAGTATAGGTAAAGTCGTCGAAAAGAATGGAAAGCGACTGCCTGAACGGGATGATCAATTTACCATTACCAGTCAAATCCAAGGCAAAGATGGATGGGTGAAACATCCACTCGATGAACAGCTTCGTGCCAAAGCACCGAATCAAAAACTTCGTACCATTCCAGTACGGATGATTTTTAATGATCCCGAACTTAACCTTCGAGCGGAATACACCTTATTTGATCGCCAAACAGGACGACCTGTATGTATTGGCAATGGAGAGACTTGTCAAAGGCAAACCAACCAAGGCGTAGAACAATACCCATGCCCATCACCAGATTTATGTCCACTAGCACAAGGCGGTAACTGCAAACCCTTCGGCCGCTTACATGTGAATCTAGATGAGTCGGATGAACTTGGTACATTTATTTTTAGAACGACTGGATTTAACAGTATTAGGACTTTGGCAGCGAGACTCAGTTATTACCACGCAGCATCGAATGGTTTACTTTCATGTTTGCCTTTGCAATTGACACTGAGAGGTAAGAGCACAACACAAAGCTATCGAACGCCTGTGTATTACGTCGATTTAACTTTAAGAGATGGTGTCAATCTTCAACAAGCCATTCAAACGGCTACGGAGATTGATCAACAAAGCAAAGCTTCAGGGTTTAACCAAACAGCCTTAGATCAAATAGCATGTCAGGGTTATGGCAATGCGCGATTTGAAGTAAATTCTGAGGAGGGACTGAATTTAATCGAGGAGTTTTATACTGATGAAAATTGTGAATCTGGACAACAGTCTACAGACTCAAAAACTAAAATAAAGTCTAAATTGAATCAGGTCGAATGTTCTGTTCAAGATATTCAGCAGGGGCTACAGCAATCGGTAAGGTCTGTAAACTAAATTGAAGGAGACTTTAAAGGTTCCCCTGTACTTTATTATTATTCTTTTATTAAACTTAAAATAAGTGTTGTAATTGTGATTTATTATGCTTAATATTTAATTATTGTTAGATATATCAAGTTTTATGTGCTCATGGTTTCCCCAAAACATGAGCATCTTTTTAATCCCTTTTATATACCCTGTACTATAATCCATGGGTATTTTTTTATTTAAAGAGCAGGATCCTAATTTTTTTAAATATAAAATGCACAAAACAAGTTCATTTTGCATTTTAAACGAACTAAAAAGATACAATTATTTATGTGGTTTAAATAATAAAAAAGATTTAAATACTATTAAATAATTTAAAACAGGTTTTAATTGAATAAATTTATTGTTTATAAGTCACTTAAGTTGATATTATTTGTGAATTGCAAAAGAATAATTATGAACATATTGTGAATTATTAGTAAATAGTTGTATGTTTGTGTAGTTCATCTAACAATAAATTTATTCATGATTACTATGAAACCGCTTAAAATTAAAAAGTTATTTTTTTACCATTGGTTTACGCTTACCCAAGTTTATTATACGCTGCAGATATTTCTTCAACTTCTGGTATCGTGGATTTAACACCAGAAATCATTCGTCAAGATCAGCGTTTAAATGAACTCGAAAAAAAGTTAAGCAATGAACATATATTAGTAGCCCCACAACAAAAGATTGAAAAACTCAGTCGTGATCATGTTGTTGTTGCTGAAACACCATGTTTTGAAATAAAACAGCTCCAATTCATCATTAATGATCCCTTACAAAGTAAGAATCAAAATATTTTCAATGGTTTGTTCTATGACTTAAATCAGCCTAAGTTTGTTATCGGGCAATGTATTGGCACTCAAAGCCTGCAAAATCTGGTGAAATATGCTCAAAACGAGCTGATCAAACAAGGATTAATTACCACGCAAATTGTGGTCAATCCACAAGATTTGACTCAAGGAAATTTGGTTTTAAATATACATGTAGGGCGTATTCACCAAATTATCTCTAAGGATAAATCTGTAAATAAAATTGAGATATTCACAGCTTTACCAATAAAAAATAATGAAATCTTAAATCTTAAAAATATTGATCAGGGCCTAGAAAATCTAAAACGCACTTCAAATAGAGAAGTGGATATCAAGATAGAACCG